>JBBRZR010000328.1:0-5824 GCA_038236495.1 Burkholderiales bacterium | reverse complement strand
GACGGCATCGTCAAGATCGGCATGCTGCTCGACATGTCAGGCGTGTACGCCGACATCGTCGGCCCCGGCTCGGTGATCGCCGCCAACATGGCGATTGCCGATTTTGGCGGCAAGGTGCTGGGCAAGCCGATCGAGCTGATCGTGGCCGACCACCAGAACAAGGCCGACCTGACCGCCGCCAAGGCGCGGGAATGGTTTGACACGCAAAAGGTGGACATGCTGGCCGACGTGGCCGCCACCGCACCGGCGCTGGCCGCGCTGGAAGTGGCCAAGCAGAAAAACAAGATTGCGCTGTTCCCCAGCGCCGCCAGCAGCCGGCTGAGCAACGAAAACTGCTCGCCCATCAGCGTGCACTGGACCTACGACACGTACGCGCTGGCCGCCGGTACCGGGCGCGGCGTGGTCAAGAACGGCGGCGACACCTGGTTCTTCCTGACGGCCGACTACGCCTTTGGCACCAACCTGGAGAAAGACACCACCGACGTCATCAAGGCCGAGGGCGGACGGGTGATCGGGTCGGTGCGCCACCCGCTCAACGCGTCGGACTTCTCGTCCTTCCTGCTGCAGGCGCAGGCGTCCAAGGCCAAGATCATCGGCCTGGCCAATGCCGGCGGCGACATGATCAACGCGATCAAGGCCGCCAACGAGTTTGGCATCACCAAGACGCAGAAGCTGGCCGCGCTGCTGGTGTTCATCAACGACATCCACTCGATCGGCCTGCCCGTGGCGCAGGGCATGCTGCTGACCGAGGCCTTTTATTGGGACGCCAACGAGGAGACCCGCAAGTGGAGCCGGCGCTTCTTCGAGAAGCACAAGCGCATGCCCAACATGGCGCAGGCCGGCACCTATTCGGCCATCACCCACTATCTGAAGGCGGTGCAGGCCAGCGGCACCGACGAGACCACCACGGTGATGGCCAAGATGCGCGAGATGCCGGTCAACGACTTCATGACCCACAACGGCAAGATCCGCGCCGATGGCCGGCTGATCCGCGACATGTATGTGTTCGAGGTCAAGAAGCCGAGCGAGTCCAACTACCCCTGGGACTACTACAAGCTCAAGGCGACGATCCCGGCCGAGCAGGCTTTCCTGCCGCTGGCGCGCAGCGTCTGCCCGCTGGTCAAGAAGTAGAGGCCGACAGCTGCAGGGCCTGCCGCCGCAGCGCCGCAGGCCCGATGCAGCGCAAGCCGGGCGTGGCTGACTCAGGCATCGCCCCGTGCATTCATCACGCTGAACCCCGCTGGACCTGAAAAACCCCCCGCGAATGGGGGGATCACCCCCCCGGCATGCGGGGCGTCCAAGCCTTGAGAGCGTCACGTAACAGACGGATACTTCTCAACATGGAAAATTTTCCGACACCGAGTCACCACCAAGTCCTGCCCTGGGCCGCCAATCTCTGCACCCTGGTGGTGATGGTGGCCGCCACTTGGTGGTCAAGCGCGCAGCGCCCCGCCCCCGAATCGCCGGAACTCTCTTCGGTAGCCAATTCGGTGGCCGCCAAAAATCAAAAGCAAATTCCGCGCCAGCCCGCGGTCGCCCCGGCACCGGTCGCCACCCAGGCCACTTGGCCGGCACAGACCAGTTCGGTGCAAACCGACTCGGTCAAGACCATCAGCTACACGGCGGTGGTGCTGCGCTGAGCGTCTCAGCTCAGAGCGCGCAACTCACCGCTTTCGCCGCCAGCACGGTCACCAGCACGTCAGGCGGCAACTCCAGCAGGTAGCCGCGCCGGCCGCCATTGATCAACAGGGCGGGTAGCGCCAGCACGCTGGCCTCGACATACACCGGCAGGGCTTTTCGGGTGCCGAAGGGTGACGTACCCCCCACCTGGTAGCCGCTGTGGCGCTGCGCCACCTCGGGCCTGCAGGGCTCGATGTGCTTGGCACCGATCGCCCGCGCCAGGTTTTTGGTGCTGACCTGCTTGTCGCCGTGCATCAGCACGATCAGCGGTTCGGCACGCTCGTTCTGCATCACCAAGGTCTTGACCACCGCATGTTCGGGCCAACCCAGCGCCCGCGCCGACTCGGCCGTGCCGCCGTGCTCGACATAGTCGTAGACATGTTCGACAAAGGCCACGCCGGCTGCCCGCAAGGCCTGGGTGGCCGGGGTTTCGCTGACGTGTTTGTCTTTTTTGGCCATGCCGGCCTCACTGCGCCGGGTCGCGCAGCTCCCAGCGGATGCGGTCGATGGCGGCCAGCAGCTCAGCAGACAGCGGTGTGCCCCAGGCCGCCAGGTTGTCATCAAGCTGGGCCTGCGTGGTCACGCCGATGATGGTGCTGGCCACCCGCCAGCTGCCGTAGCAAAAAGCCAGCGCCAGCTGGGTGGGCGTCAGGCCGTGCTCACGCGCCAATGCGTTGTAGCGCCTGGAGGCCACCAGGGTCTCGGGCCGCGCCCAGCGCTGCTTGCGCATGCTGTCGAAACGCGCCAGCCGGCCCAGCGTGGGCTGTGCCGGATCGAACCCGGGGGCGTCGTATTTGCCGGTCAGTGCGCCGAAGGCCAGCGGGCTGTAGGCCAGCAGGGACACGCCACTGCGCAGCAAGGTCTCGTCCAGCCCGTTGTCGACGATGCGGTTGACCAAGGCGTAGGGGTTTTGCACCGAGACCACCGGCGGCAGGCCGTGCAGCTCGGCCTGGTGCAGAAATTCACCCACGCCCCAGGGCGTTTCGTTGGACAGGCCGATATGGCGCACCTTGCCGGCCTTGACCAGGCCGGCCAGGGCCTCCAGTTGCACCTGGATGGACGTGAACTCGCGGTCTTTGGCCGGATCGAGGTAGACCACGCCAAACGCCGGCACGTTGCGGTTGGGCCAGTGGATCTGGTAGAGGTCGATCACATCGGTCTGCAGGCGGCGCAGGCTGTCGTCGCAGGCTTGCTGGATGTCGGCGGCGGTGAGGTTGTCGGCGCCATTGCGCACCCAGTCCATGCCACGCGCCGGGCCGGCCACCTTGGTGGCCAGCACGATGCGGGCCCGCATGCCAGGGCGTGCGGCCAGCCAGCGGCCGATGATGGCCTCGGTGGCGCCGTAGGTCTCGCGCCGTGCCGGCACCGAATACATCTCGGCGGTGTCGATGAAGTTGATGCCGCGGGCCACGGCGTGGTCCATCAGCGCAAAGGCGGTGGCTTCGTCCACCTGCTCGCCAAAGGTCATCGTGCCCAGGCAGATGCGGCTGACCTGCAGGTCGCTGTGGCCGAGGGTGGTGGTGGGTATCGTCGAGAGGGTCATGGTGGAGGCGCGGGCTGTGGAGGCCCGAGTGTGCCGCAGCGCCATCCGCCTGAATGGCGCCGTGGTGACGCCGGACATGCCGCTGCGACCGCGCGCAAACGGCGACCCATGGCTGGCGCTGCTGCCGGTGCTGCCGCCCTCAACCGCCGGTCGCCACTGGCGCCGAGGGCTGGGCACACCACTCGCTCCAGGAGCCCGCATACAGCGCGGCGCCGCCCAGGCCGGCCGATTCCAGCGCCAGCAGGTTGTGGCAGGCGGTCACGCCCGATCCGCACTGCATCACCAGGTCGGCGGGGCTGCGGCCGGCCATCAGGGCGGACCATTGCAAACGCAGCGCCTGGTGCGACTGGAAACAGCCGTCCGGCCCAAGGTTGTCCCGGAAGAACCGGTTGACCGCGCCGGGGATATGGCCGCCGACCGGGTCCAGGGTTTCGTTTTCGCCGCGGAAGCGGTCAGCGGCGCGGGCATCGACGATCAGCCGGCTGCCGCGGCCCAGACCTGCCAGCACCTGGGCAAAGTCCACCACCGGGGTCAGCGCCGGCCGCAGCGTGAAGCGGCCCGCCGCACGCGCCGGCACCGGGCCGCCAGGCAGCGCCCCGCCCGCGGCGTCCCAGGCCGCCAGGCCACCGTCCAGCACCTGGACTGCGGCATGGCCCGCCCAGCGCAGCATCCACCACAGCCGTGCGGCGTACATGCCACCGGACGCGTCGTAGGCCACCACCGGCAGGTCGTGCTGAAAACCCAGCACCGCCAGTCGCTCGGCAAAGGCCTCGCGGCTGGGCAGCGGGTGGCGGCCCCGGCCCGGCGGGGCGCCCGACTTGGGGGCCGACAAGTCGCCGTCCAGGTTCAGGTAGAGCGCACCGGGCAGGTGGCGCAGCGCGTGGGCGCGTGCGCCGGCGCCGGGGTCGGCCAGATCGAAGCTGCAGTCGCACAGCAGCAGCGGTGATCCGCTGGCCAGCAAGGCGCGCAGCGAGGCGGCGGTGATCAGGGGTTGGCTCATCGTGGGGTTCGCGGTTGGGCGGCTTGGGGTTCGAGGGGCGGCTGGGGCCGGGTAGCAAGCGGGGGGCAAGCGGGCTGGCAAACGGGCTGGTGATCGGGCTGGCAAGCCGGATCAGCCGGGGGGACGGCGGCACGGGCCTGTGCACGCGCTTCTTCTTGCAGGCGCAGCAGCCGGCGCTGCACCTTGCCGGTCGTCGTCATGGGCAGAGCGTCTATGAACTCGATCTCTTTGGGATATTCGTAAGGTGCCAGGCGCTGGCGCACATGGGCCTGCAGCGCCGCGATCAGGGCGTTGTCACCGGCAAAACCGGGCGTCAGCACGACGTAGGCCTTGACCAGCGCACCGCGCGCTGCATCGGGCTTGGGCACCACCGCCGCATTGGCCACGGCCGGGTGCTTGACCAGGCAGTTCTCGACCTCGCTGGGGCCGATCCGGTAGCCGGCGGCCTTGAACACATCGTCGCTGCGGCCCTGGTACCAGAGGTAGCCGTCGGCATCCATCACCGCGGTGTCGCCGGTGCGGCACCAGCTGTTGGCGGGGTCGCCGGTGAACTTGGCGCGGGTGGCCGCGTCGGCCCGCCAGTAGCCCAGAAAAAACACCGGGTCGGGCTGGCCGTGCAGGTCCAGCCGGTGCAGTGCCACGTCGCCGGGCGTGCCGCGTGGGCACTCTTGCCCGTCGTCGTCGATCACCGCCACCCGGTGGCCGGGATAGGCCCGGCCCATGCTGCCGGGTCTGGCCGGCCAGCCGGCGACCGTGCGGCCCTGCACATCGCGCAGCCGGCCGCAGTTGCCGACGATGTAGTTGATCTCGGTCTGGCCGAACATCTCGTTGACGCTGACGCCCAGCGCGTCGCGGCACCAGTCGAACACCGCGTCGCCCACCGCCTCGCCGGCGCTCATCACCGCGTGCAGCTGCAGGCGGTAGTGCAGGCGCGGCCAGGGCACGGACTTCATCATGGCCTTGAGCGCCGTGGGGAACAAAAAGGTGTGGGTGACCCGGCAACCCTGCATCAACTCAAACGCTGTTTCGGGGGAGAACCGGCCGCGCCAGGCCACGATCTCGCGGCCGAAGTACAGCGTGGGCAGCAGCGCGTCCATCAGGCCGCCGGTCCAGGCCCAGTCGGCCGGGCTCCAGAACACGCTGCGGCGATTCTGAGGACCTGCACCTGGGCTTGGCGGCTGCGCAGCCAGCAGGTCGGGGAAGCCGTTCTGGCTGCAGACAAAGCCGCTGAGGTTGCCGATCAAGGCCCGGTGCGGTATCAACGCGCCCTTGGCCGGCCCGGTGGTGCCGCTGGTGTAGATCAGCACGGCAGGGTCATCGGCCAGCGTGCTGACGGGGTTGAAACGGCCGGTTTCGGCGGCCAGCGCGTCGTCCCAGTCGAGGTCCCCCTGGCCCGCCGCGACGCCCACGGCGATGACCGTGCGCAAAGCCGGGCAGTCGGCTCGGGCGGCCAGCAGGTTGACGATGGCGCTGTCGTCGGCAATGGCCAGCGCCGCGCCGCTGTCCTGCAGCCGGTAGGCCAGCGCGTCAGGCCCGAACAGCATGGCCAGCGGCATCGCCACCGCGCCAAGCTGGTAGACGGCCATGTGGGCGATGGCGGT
>JBBRZR010000327.1:0-5838 GCA_038236495.1 Burkholderiales bacterium | reverse complement strand
TTCCAGTTCTGGCGTGACGTGGTCACCGAGGTGCATGCCCAGTACCCGGACGTGGCGCTCGACCACATGTATGTGGACAACGCCGCGATGCAACTCGTCAAGGCGCCCAAGTCGTTTGACGTGGTCGTCACCGGCAACATGTTCGGCGACATCCTGAGTGATGAGGCGGCAATGCTGACCGGCTCGATCGGCATGCTGCCCTCGGCCTCGCTGGACAAGGCCAACAAGGGCTTGTACGAGCCCAGCCACGGCAGCGCGCCCGACATTGCCGGTAAGGGTGTTGCAAACCCGCTGGCTACAATCTTGTCTCTTGCCATGATGTTGCGCTACACCTTGAACCAAGCCGAGGCCGCCGTCCGGATCGAATCCGCGGTGGACGCGGTGCTGTCCGCCGGTCTGCGCACTGGCGACATCTGGTCCGAGGGCCAACAGCGGGTGGGTACACGCGAGATGGGCGACGCGGTGGTGGCGGCGCTGGTTGGCGGCGTTTCCGGCGGCGTGTCAGACAAAACCACGACCACGACCACCACAGCCTGACCCGCTTCGGATCGACTCGCCCCCACCAGGACCCCGGCGAAGCGAGCCGGGCAGGGCAAGAGGGGTCCGAACCGTTAACTGGAAAGGCACAAGATGGTACCCGTAGGATTGGTTGGCTGGCGCGGCATGGTCGGGTCGGTGTTGATGGACCGCATGCAGGCCGAGGGCGACTTTGCGCTGATCGAGCCGCTGTTTTTCTCCACCAGCAACGCCGGTGGTGCTGCGCCGGCGCAAGCGAAAAACGAAACCACCTTGCAGGACGCGTTTGATCTCAACGCCCTCAAGCGCTGCGACATCATCCTGACCGCCCAGGGCGGCGACTACACCGCCGAGGTCTTTCCCAAATTGCGCGCCGCCGGTTGGACCGGCCACTGGATCGATGCGGCGTCCACGCTGCGCATGGCGGACGACGCGGTGATCGTGCTCGATCCGGTCAACCTGCCGGTGATCCAGCAGGCGTTGGCCAAGGGTGGGCGCAACTGGATCGGCGGCAACTGCACCGTGAGCTGCATGCTGATGGGCGTGGGCGCGCTCTACAAGGCCGGCCTGGTCGAGTGGATGAGCACCCAGACTTACCAGGCGGCCTCGGGTGGCGGCGCGCAGCACATGCGCGAGTTGCTGACCCAGTACGGCACGCTCAACGCGTCGGTGCGCAGCCTGCTGGACGACCCCAAGAGCGCCATCCTCGACATCGACCGCCAGGTCATCGCCACGCAACGTGGCTTGTCCGCTGCAGAGACCGCCAACTTCGGCGTGCCACTGGGCGGATCGTTGATTCCGTGGATCGACAAAGACCTGGGAATCGGCAAAAACCGGGACGAGCCCGGTTGGGGCACGTCCAAGGAAGAATGGAAAGGCATGGCCGAGACCAACAAGATCCTCGGCCAGGGCGAGGGCTTTGGCTCGGCGCCAGTGCCGGTGGACGGTTTTTGCGTGCGGGTCGGCGCGATGCGCTGCCACAGCCAAGCGCTGACCTTCAAGCTGAAAAAAGACGTGCCGGTGGCCGACATCGAAGCCCTGATCGCGTCTGACAACGCCTGGGTCAAGGTGGTGCCCAACAACCGCGAAGCCACTGTCCATGACCTGACGCCGGTGGCCGTGACCGGCACCATGACGATCCCGGTCGGCCGTATCCGCAAGCTGGCCATGGGCCCCGAGTACGTCGGCGCCTTCACCATCGGCGACCAGTTGCTGTGGGGCGCGGCCGAGCCGCTGCGCCGCATGCTGCGCATCCTGATCGAAGGTTGATCAGCACGGCATGGCCCGCAGCGCCAGGGCAATCAGCGCGGGATGCCAGGCCGTCAGCCGATTCGGCGTGGCGGCATGGCAACATCGGGTGCGGGCTGGCGCTGCCGTGCGGCAGGCCTCAAAATGTCAGGCATCGCATGAGCTTGTCAGCCTATATGCTTGATGTGGTTTTGGTTTCCGGGATTTATTTGTGAAACCGTCGTGCTGTTGTTGATGTCAGTTTGACTTCCGGGCGCCCCGATCTGGCCCGAGAACCGCCCCTGGCAACAGGCCTGTCACCGGTCTGTTGGTGCTGTTGTGGAGACGCCTTGAAAAACCGCCCCGTTCTCGCCGCCCGATCAGTGCTGGCCCTTGCCGCGCTGGCAGCCCTGAGCGCCGCTGCGCCCGTTGCCCACGCGCTGGGGGTGGGCCGGCTCAATGTGCAGTCCGCCCTGGGCGAAGGCATGCGGGCCGAGATCGACATCACCAGCCTGTCGCCCGAAGAGGCCGCCTCGCTGGCCGTGCGCATTGCGTCGCCCGAGGCTTACCGCGCCGCGGGTGTCGACTACAACGCCGTGCTGTCGGGCACCCAGGCCACCGTGGTGCGTCGGGCCGATGGCCGGGCGTTTTTGCGCCTCAGCAGCGACCGCGCGGTGCAAGAGCCCTTCATCGAGCTGATCGTCGAGATGAACTGGGCGTCGGGCCGATTGGTGCGTGAGTTCACCTTGCTGTTCGACCCGCCGGGCAGCCGCGCGGCGCCGCCGGTGCAGGCAGCGGCACCGGTCTCGCCGGTGATCTCGGCAGCGCCCACGGCGCCGGCTGGCCAGGTGGCGGCCGCACCGGCGGTGCTGCAGCCCGGCCCGCGCACGGCGCCAGCACGCCGCACCGCAGCGCCCAGTGCAATGGCGGGTGCAGCGGCGCCTGCGCCGGGCTCGGTTGCCGCCAGCCCGGCACGCAAACCGATGCCCGCGCCACGGCCCGACGTGGCTGCGGCGCCAACCGCCGGGCCGGCCGCTGCACCGGCCAGTGGCAAGCGCTACCCGGTTCGGCCCGGCGACACGCTGTACCGCGTGGCGGGCAAGACCCAGCCCGCGGGTGTGTCGCTGGACCAGATGCTGGTTGGCCTGTACCGCGCCAACCCGGAGGCCTTCATCGCGAACAACGTCAACCGCTTGCGGGCCGGTTCGTCGCTGTCGGTGCCCACCGCCGACGAGGTCCGGGATGTCACGCCGGCCGATCTTCGCCAGTTGATCACCGCGCAAAGTGTCGATTTCAGTGCTTACCGCAGCCGTCTGGCCCAAGGCGCGCCGCTGGCGCAGGCCGCCGAGCCGGCCCGCCAAGCCCAGGGCAAGGTGCAGGCGTCGGTGGACGATCGCAAGCAGTCGGCCGCGCCGTCGCCCGACAAGCTCAAGCTCAGCGGCGGGGCGGCCTCGGCTGCCGATGCACCCGCCGTGCAGCCCGCTGGCCGCCTGGACAATGCCGCCCGAGTGGCCGAGTTGTCGCGCAACGTTGAGGACTTGAAGAAGCTCCAGCAAGGCACCGCTGCGGTACAAGCCCCTGCCGTGCAAGCCCCCGCGGCTGCACCCTCCACCACACCGATGGCGGCGGCAGCGCCCCCGGTGTCCGCCGTGGCGCCACCGGCCGCAGCGCCGGTGGTGGCAGTGCCTGGCACCGGGCCCGCAGCGACCCAGCCTGCCGCGGTTTCGGTCGCACCGGTCGTGCCAGCGGGTGTACCGGCGGTCGTGCCAGCGGTTGTGCCGCCAGTTGTGCCGCCAGCGCCGTCGGCAGCCCCGGCTGGCGGTCTGCTCGACGGCCTCAGCAGCAGCGGCTGGCTCTTGCCGGGCGCCGGTCTGCTGGCGCTGGTGTTGGCCGGCCTGGGCGCCTGGAGCATGCGCAGGCGCTTCAAGAAGGCGGCCAGCGAGACCTCGTTCCTCGAAAGCCGCATGCAGCCCGATTCGTTTTTCGGCGCCAGTGGTGGTCAGCATGTCGATACCCGGGACGCGGCGCGCACCAGTTCCAGCTCGATGGGTTATTCGCTCAGCCAGCTCGATGCCATCGGCGACGTCGATCCGGTGGCCGAGGCCGATGTCTACCTGGCGTATGGTCGCGACTTGCAGGCTGAGGAGATCCTCAAGGAGGCGATGCGCACCACGCCCGACCGGCTGGCGGTGCGCACCAAGCTGCTGGAGGTGTATGCCAAGCGCCGCGACAGCAAGGGTTTTGAGTTGCTGGCCACGCAGCTGTACGCCCTGACCAAGGGCACGGGCATCGATTGGGCCCGGGCGCAAGAGCTGGGCCGCCAATTCGACACCGACAACCAGCTCTACCAGCCTGGCGGCCATCCCGAGGAGATCATCCTGGACGGCGAGCGGGTCGTGGTCGAGCCGCTGGGCGCCACCACCCAGCCGCATTCGATCCTGTCACCGGCCACGCAGCCGGCCGAAGATTCGCGTCTTCCGCAAATGGGCGGCGGCATGTTGGACCTTGATCTGGATCTGGGGGACGTCGGCGACAGCCCGTCCGCGCACGCCATGGAGGCCACGCGGCCGTTGGCGCCCAGCCTGCAGCGTGCGCCGGTTGCCGATCTGGATTTCGACTTCGCAGACCGCACCCAACCCGCCAAGCGCCCCGTTGCACCCGAGGTGCGCACAGTGCCCGGCCAGCTGGTCCTGGAGCCCTTGTCGCTGGACTTCGATGACGAACCGGCCAAGGACAGCGCCGAAGTGCCGACCGTGGTCGGTGGCGACACCACACTCGACTTCGGCCAGTTTCCGGTGTCCGAGCGCGGCAATTTGTCCGAGACCGCGCCGACCACGCCGGGACTGCTGGACGACATGCCGCTCGACAGTGGCGATCCGCTGGCACGCAAGCTTGAACTGGCCGAGGAGTTCCGTCAGATCGGTGATATCGACGGCGCCCGTGACCTGCTCGAAGAGGTGGTGTCCAAGGCCGCGGGCACGCTGCGCGCCAAGGCGCAGGCCATGCTCGACGCGCTGAGCTGATGGCCGACCCGGGGCAACCTGCCCGCCAGCGTGGCGGCCGGCGCGCTGCTCCAGGGCTGGGCCAGTCGGTCCGATGACGGTCAGGCTGGCACTGGGCATTGCCTACCGTGGCAGCCGCTACCACGGCTGGCAGCATCAAGCCGACGGGCGCACGGTGCAGGACCAGGTCGAGCGTGCGCTGTCCAAGTTTGTCGGTGAACCGGTGGCCACGGTCTGTGCCGGCCGCACCGATGCCGGTGTGCATGCCTTCAACCAGGTGGTTCACCTGGACAGCCCGGTAGCGCGTGAGACAGCCTCCTGGCTGCGCGGCACCAACCGCTACCTGCCGTCCGACATTTCGCTGCAGTGGTGCCAGGCCGTGCCGGCCGACTTCCATGCGCGCTACCACGCCCACGGCCGCCGCTACCGCTACCTGTTGCTGCAGTCGCCGGTGCGCCCGGCGCTGGAATCCGGCCAGGTCGGCTGGGTGTTCCGGCCGTTGGACGGCGATGCGATGCGGGCCGCAGCAGCGCACCTGGTCGGCGAGCATGACTTCAGCAGCTTCCGGTCCAGCGAATGCCAGGCTCGCAGCCCGGTCAAGACGCTGCGGGCGGTCACCATCCGCCAGCACGGTGTTTACTGGCGTTTCGACTTCGACGGCTCGGCGTTTTTGCACCATATGGTGCGCAACCTGATGGGCTGCCTGCTGGCCGTGGGCACCGGGCGGCAGGTGCCCGACTGGCTGCTGGCGGTGATAGCGGCGCGCAACCGGGATGCCGCAGCGCCCACCTTCAGCGCGGATGGCCTGTACTTTGTCGGTCCGTACTACGATGCTGTGCTGGGCCTGCCCGAACACACCGCGGCGATGGACTGGCTGCCCTGAGGTATTGACCATGACCCAACGCACCCGCATCAAGATCTGTGGCCTGACGCGTGACGCCGACGTGGATGCCGCCGTGGCGGCCGGCGCCGACGCGATCGGCTTTGTGCTGTACGCGGCCAGCCCGCGTGCGGTCACGGTCGCGCGTGCTGCTGAACTGGCGCGGCGCTTGCCGCCCTTCGTCATGCCCGTCTGCCTGTTTGTCAATGCCGA
>JBBRZR010000326.1:0-5886 GCA_038236495.1 Burkholderiales bacterium | reverse complement strand
GGGGGAAATGCCGGCCAACCGGCCGGCATGGAGGACATTCACGGAGGCGGTTACCCAACGGCCTTGGTTGCCTCGCGCCGCACGCCGCACGCCGCACGTCGAACGTCAACATCCTGGCCAATCGAAAGACAGCTCAGAGCCGACAGCCGACAAAGCCAGCCCCAGCCAACACGCCCCCCCGGCTTCAACGCTCGGCAATGTAGTGCTGCATCACCACCGCCTCGCCTGGCATCACCAGGTCCCGCAGCCGGGCCTCGATCGCCTGGTCGGCCACGGTGGCGCGGGCACGCTGGTGCAGGTAATCGGACCAGCGGGTGATGATGAAGCGCTCGACGTAACGGGTCGGATCGTCCAGGTCGCGGTAGATGCGCCAGAAGGTGGCGCCATCGCGCTGGCGTGGCGCCTTCAGCAGCGCCACTTCGGCCAGAAAGGCCTCGGCGTCCTCGGGCCGGATGCGGTAGCTCAGCTCCACCGCCACTGGGCCGGCCTCGGCGTCGGGCGGATCGGTCAACAGCAGGTCCTCGAACGGCGCCTGCGTCACCTCGTGCAACGCCCCCATGCGCAGCGGGAAACGCCGGGCCAGCAGCAGGTTGCCCAGCATCAGCGCCGCCGCGGCGCACAGCGCGCCCTGCAAACCGACCAGGCCCGCCAACGCGCCCCAGAACGCCGAACCCAGCGCAAACGAGCCCAGCGCGCTCAGCACGTGCATCGCGGTGGCGCGTGAGCGCACCCAGGGCGGCGCGCTGGTCTGGGTGGCCGTGTTGAAGGTGCTCATCACGCTCATCCAGGCCGCGCCGCCAGCCACCAGCGCCAGGTACACCGGCCAGGACCAGCGGGACAGCGCCGCCACCACCATCACCGCCGCAAACACCACACAGCAGACCGTCACCAGCCGCTCCAGCCCCAGGCGCTGGCGCACCCGGCCGATCACCAGGCCCACGCCCACCGCGCCCGTGCCCAGGCAACCCATCATGAAACCAAAGCCGGCGGCACCCAGGCCCAGGCGCTGCTGACCGATCACCGGCAGCAAGGCCCACAAGGCCGAACCGGCTGCGCTGTAGGCCGCCGTGCGCACCAGCTGCGCCAGGATCATGTGCGAGTGCCAGGCATAACGCAGGCCGGACAGGGTGCCGCCCCACAAGCGCTCGGGCGGCAGCCGGCTGGGGGGATGCGGCCGGGGTGGGTTGAGGTGGATCACCCGCGCCATCACCAGCGTGCCCAACACCGCCAGCGCCAGCACCGTGCCACCGCCCACCGTCTTGCCGCCCCAGTGGCCGGTCAGACCACTGATCTGGCCGTAGACCAGACCCGCCAGCGCCGGGCCCACTGCCCGCGCGCTGTTGTACGCAATGCTGATGGCGATGATGGCCTGCGGCAGTTCGTCGCGCGGCAGCACCTCGCCCACCGCCGAGTTCCAGGCCGGTGACAGCATCGCCGTGCAACAGCCCGCGACAAAGGTGAACAGCAGCAGCGTGCCCGGGCCGGCCCAGCCCGCCATCAGCAGCCCGGCCAGTACCAGCACCACCGCCGCCTGCACCAGCAACGCCACGACGATCAGCCGGCGCCGGTCGGTGGTGTCGGCCAGCACACCGGCCGGCAGCGACAACACGAACATCGGCAGGAACACCGCCGTCTGCACCAGCGCAGCCAGAAACGACGAGCCGGTCAACTCGACCATCAGCCACGACGCGGCCATGGTCTGCATCGCGTTGGCAACGAAGTACACCAGGCTGGCCAGCCACAGGCTGCGAAAGCCGCGGTGACGCAGCGTGACCCAGATGGATGTGTGGCTGGCCGGGCTGGCAGGCGGGCCACCGCCCGCACTGGCGGTCGGGTTGGCTTGGGGCGGTTTGGGTCCGGGCGGTGGGTCCATGGGCCGTGCATTGTCGGCCAGGGCCGCCACTGCCCAGCCACCGCTACCCAGAACGGCTGACCTGAGGATCTGCCGCTGCAAATCGGTATGCAATACTCATTTCAGCCCGGCCAGGCTGCCGCCGCGGCGGCTGCCGCGGCCACCGTCGCCAGCCGGCGTGCATGCCCGCAAGGCACCCTGTTCAACTCGCCAAGGACTCCCGACATGGGCTTTCTGCCGCAGTTCAAGAACGACCTGTTCATCAGCTACCGCCGCGCGTCCAACGAGTCTCAGGACCGCTGGGTCGACACCTTCTGCAACAACGTGCAAACCGAACTGCGCGACCGGGTGGGCGACGTGGCCATCTGGCGCGACACCGCCGAATTGCGCGCCGGCGACGCCTGGCGGCCCGAGATCGCCGAAGCCGTGGAGTCCACCGGCATCTTTCTGGCGCTGATCTCGCGCACCTATTTCGACAGCGACGAGTGCCGCAAAGAGCTGGACCGATTTCTGGGCCGCCTCAAAGCGCCCGAGGGCAGCGGCGGGCGCAAGCTGATGCCGATCTTCAAGCACCCCAGCCGCAGCCAGGAGGAGATGCCGGCCGAGTTGCGCGAGATCGGCCACCACGAGTTTTTTGTCCAAGAGGCCAAGGGCTGGCGCGAGCTGGACCCCAAGCGCGATTCGGACGACTACTGGGAGCGCATGAGCCGCATGGTCCAGGACCTGACGGTGGCGCTCGAAGACCTGCAAGGCGAACAAAAGAAGAAATCGCTCGGCAAGGTCTTTATCGCCCGGGTCGGGCCCGGTTTGCTGCAAGAGCGTGAGCGCCTGCGCAGCGATTTGCGGCAGCGCGGCTTTCTGGTGGTGCCCGAAAACGAATACCTCTGGAACGCCGACGACCACCGCCAGCGCATCACCACCGACCTGAGCGACGCGCTGCTGTGCATCCACCTGGTCGCGCGCACCGAGTCGATCGAGCCGCTGACCCCAGCCCGCGACAGACTGCAACTGCAGTTGGCCCACGCCGAGATGGCGCAGCGGGGCAAGCCCGCGCCGCTGGTCTGGATCCAGCCCGCCGCCGACACCGCCGCCAGCCAGCAGCCGCTGATCGACTACATCGAGAAGACCCTGGCCGACGAGGGTGTGGACTACCTGCAAGGCAGCCTGGAGGAGCTGAAAACCCAGATGCTGGAGATGCTGCCCAAGCCGGCACCCAAGACGCCGCCCAAACCGCGCGAGGTGGCGGTGCTGGTGGAGGAGCGCGACCTGGCCGACCTGGGCCCGCTCAAGGCGTTGCTGGTCGACAAGCTGGGCGCCGAGCCGCGGCCGCTCAAGTTTGCCGGTGCGTCGCCGAAAGACGACGAAAGGCTGCTGCGCACCATGGCGGCCTGCCAGCAGGTGGTGATCTTCTGGTCGCGCCAGTCCGAGGACTGGGTGTTCGACTTGCTGGACCTGCCGGCGCTGGCCGACCGCCTGGGCGCGTCCCAGGTCTGCATTTACGCCACCGGGGACGATTCGGATGAAAAAGCCAGCTTCACCACCAAAAAGGCCCGGGTGGTACAGGCCGTGGTGACGCAGAACGAACCGGGCCTGAAGGACTTCTTCAACGCACTGCCCGACAAACAAGCATGAGCAGCGCCAACTTTGCGCTGCTCGCGGCCAACCCCTTCCCCGGGCTGCGCTCGTTCAAGCCCAGCGAGGCCGACCGCTTTTTTGGCCGGCAGCAGCAGATCGATGCGCTGGTGGCGCGGCTGGCAGAGGTGCCACTGGTCGCCGTGTCCGGCGCTTCGGGCTGCGGCAAGTCCTCACTGGTGCTGGCCGGTCTGCTCAACGAGTTGAAACGCCGGCACGAGGCCAACGACGAAACCGACTGGCGGCCGGTGGTGCTGCGCCCGGGCAACCGGCCCATCGCCAACCTGGCGGCCGCGCTGGCCGTGGCGCTGGGCGGTGGGCTTGAGCCCCAAACGTCCGACAACAGCGCGGATGACGGCCCGCTGGCGCACCGAACCGCATCGCTCTACGGCCAGCTGCGCCTGGGCGGGCTGGCCCTGGTCGAGGTGGTGCGGCTGGCCCGGCTGCCGGCGGGCACGCGGGTGCTGGTGGTGGTGGACCAGTTCGAGGAGATCTTTCGCTTCAAGCGCATGGCCGACGCCGACGAGGCCAGCGCGTTTGTCAAGCTGCTGCTGCAGGCCGCCGCCGACCCGGCGTCACCCGTCAGCGTGGTGCTGACGCTGCGATCGGACACGCTGGGCGGCTGCGCCGACTTCCCCGACCTGCCCGAGGCTGTCAGCCGCGGCAGCTACCTGGTGCCGCGGCTGAGCCGCAACCAGCGCAAGGAGGCCATCGTCCGCCCGGTCGAGCTGCGCGGTGCCCGCATCGCACCGCGCCTGGTGCAGCGCCTGCTCAGCGACGTCAGCGATGATTTTGACGACCTGCCGGTGATGCAGCACGCGCTGTCGCGCACCTGGCAACACTGGGCCGAGGCTTGCGGCGGCAGCCGGCCTATCGATCTGGAGGATTACGACGCCACCGGTGGCGCTGCCAATGCGCTGTCCAACCATGCCGACGAGGCTTGCAGGTCGCTCAGCGCGTTGGGCCAGACCGGCGGCGCGGTCGAGCGGGTCTTCCGTGCGCTGACCGAACGGGTGGCCGAGGGCACCGAGGTGCGGCGCCCGCTGGACTTCAACCAGCTCTGTGCCGTCTGCGGTGGCGGCGGTGGCGACGGCGGTGGCGGTGGCGACGGCAGCGACGCCGCCACCGCCCAAGCCACCGCCGACGTGACCCAGGTGGTCGAGCGCTACCGCCGCGCCGACACCGCCTTCCTGGTGCCCGGGCCCGAGGTGGCGCTGTCGTCCAACCCGGTGATCGACATCTCGCACGAGAGCCTGATCCGCCAATGGCAAAAGCTGCGCGGCTGGGTGCGCGACGAGGCCGAGGCCGAGGCCGAGCTGCTGCGCCTGGTGGCCGACGCCCAGTCCCAGGCCCTGGCCCATGGCGAACTTTGGCGCGGCCGCAACCTGGAGCGGGCGCGCGACTGGCAGCAGCGCCACCGGCCCAATGCCGCCTGGGTGCGGCTGTGCACTGGCGGCACGGCCGACGAGGCCGAAGCACGCTTCCAGACCGTCCAGCGCTTTCTGGACAAGAGCACGGCCGCCGAGCAGGCCGAGCGCCGCCGTGTCCGCCTGCGGCGCAGCGGTGCGGTGGCCGCCGGGGTGCTGGTGATCGTGGCGTCGCTGGCGGCGGCGGTCAATGCGCTGTCGCTGCAGCGCAAGGCACGCTCGGGCGAGCTGGCGGCCCGGTCCATCCTGTCGCTGCAACAAGACCCGGCGCGCAGCGCCCGGCTGGCGCTGCTGGCGCTGGCGCAAAACCCCGACAACCAGCGCGGTGAGTACGCCTTGCGCCAGGCCATGGCGGCACTGGAGGTGGCACAGGCCGAGCAGATCGTCGATCTGGGCGCGCCGATCGGCGAAGCGCGCTACACCCCCGGCCTGGCGCACCTGGTGGTGAGCGCGGGCAACACGGTCTGGCTGCGCAAGGCCAGCGACCTGAGCGAGGTGGCCAAGCTCAGCGCGCCGGGCACGGTCAGCAAGGCCTGGCTGGTGGGCCGCCAGCCCGGCAATCCGCTGCTGGTCGGCACCGTGCAGGGCAAGGTCTACCTGCTGGCGCCCGACGGCAAGGTCAGCGCCGACCTGTCCTGCGCTGGCCAGGACAACCCCTGGACCAGCCTGGCCTACAGCGCTGGCCCGGCCGGCCCGACGGGCCAGCCGGACGGCCCGTCGCAGCTGGCGGTGGGCTGCAGCGCGGGTGAGCTGACCCGCTGGGACGTGGCCAGCACCGGCGCACCGGTCAGCCATCTGCTGCTGCGCGTCAGCGACACCCCGCGCAGCGTCAACGCGCTGGGCTTTTCGGCCGACGGCCAGCACCTGGCTTCGGGCGACATCAACGGCGATGCCCTGGTCTGGCAACGCGGGCTGGATGCCCGGCCCTGGATCGGCGACCCCAAGGCCGGCAAGAACCCGCTGCACCACCAGGCC
>JBBRZR010000325.1:0-5890 GCA_038236495.1 Burkholderiales bacterium | reverse complement strand
TGGGCGTGGTAGTCGCAGCTGGCCCAGGCGATGGGTGTGAAGTCCAGCGCCAGTCCGAAGCGGCGGGCTGCGGCGTCCAGCACCCGGCGGCCCTCGGGCATCACCTCCTTGCCGATGCCGTCGCCGGGGATGATTGCGATGCGCTGGGGGCTGCTCATGGGGGCCTCTCGGGGTTCGGGAGCCGCATGCTAGCCGTTGACTGCGGTTGCATCGCCGCGGCATCGCCCAGCGGCCGGTCGGCGCAGGGGTTGCCGGTGATCCGGCAACCTCTGATCTTCGTCAAGGCGAGCGGGGGTGCCGGCGATTAGCCTGCCACCTGCTCACCCGACCCCCGGCCGCACCGCGGCTGGCACCCCATGCCGACTGCCTCTGCCGACTTTGCGGGCTTGCCTGCCGCCATCCCCGCCCACCTGCTGCCGGCACTGGCGGCCAGCGGTCTGCAGGCGATGGTGCTGGCCGGCCGCCGCCTGCTGCCGATCGTGCAAGGTGGCATGGGCGTGGGCGTGTCGGCGCATCGGCTGGCGGGTGCGGTGGCCGCGCAGGGCGGCGTGGGCACGCTCAGTTCGGTGGATTTGCGGCGCCACCATCCCGACCTGATGGCGCGCACCGAGGGCCTGGCCCTGCGTGTCGGGGCTGATGCCGACACCAAGGCGCAGATCGACACTGCCAACCTGGAGGCGGTCGAGCGCGAGGTCAAGGCCGCTCGCATCGCCGCCGGTGGCCGCGGCCTGATCGCGATGAACGTGATGCGGGCTGTCAGCGACTACGCGGCCTATGTCCGGCGCTCGCTCGAAGCCGGTGTGGACATGGTGGTGGTGGGCGCCGGCCTGCCGCTGGACCTGCCCGATCTGGCCGCCGACCATCCCAAGGCGCTGCTGGTGCCCATCCTCAGCGATGCCCGGGGTGTGGCCTTGATCGTCAAGAAATGGGAGCGCAAAAAGCGCCTGCCCGACGCCATCGTGATCGAGCACCCCCGGCTGGCCGGCGGTCACCTGGGCGCGGCCCGCATTGCCGACCTGAACGACCCGCGCTTCGAGTTCGACCGGGTGATCCCCGAGTCACTGGACTTCTTGCGCAAGGCCGGGCTGGAGGGCCGCATCCCGCTGATCGCCGCCGGCGGCATCCGCACTTGCGAGGACATCGGCCGGCTGCAGGCACTGGGTGCGGCTGGTGTGCAACTGGGCACACCGTTTGCCGTGACCACCGAATGTGATGCCAGCGAGGCCTTCAAGCGGGTGCTGGCGGAGGCGCGTGACGAGGATCTGGTCGAGTTCACCAGCGTGGCCGGCCTGCCGGCGCGGGCGGTGGGCACACCCTGGCTGCGGGCCTACCTCAAGATCGAGCCCCGGCTGCAGGCCGTGGCCCATGCCAAGTCGCGCTGCACCAAGGCCTTTGACTGCCTGGCCCAGTGCGGCCTGCGCGACGGCACGCCCGGCTGGGGCCAGTTCTGCATCGACAACCAGCTGGCCGCCGCGCTGCGCGGGGACCTGAAAAAGGGCCTGTATTTCCGCGGCGTCGGTGCCTTGCCCTTTGGCGACCAGATCCGCAGCGTGCGGGCCTTGATCGAGCGGCTGCTGACCCGTGGGCTGGCCCTGCCGGCGGCGCTGAGCCCGGGCACCGCGGTGGCTGTGCCGGCCTGAGCCCGCCGCCCTCTGCGGCGACCGATACTGGCGCGCCGTTGGCCCGCTAACAAAAGCGGGCCGGCGCACTGCAGACCCACGCCATGCCCCAGCGCCCACTGTCCACCCGCCGCCTGCTGCTGGAGCCCCAGCTGCCCAGCCATGCGCCGGCGATGTTCAAGCTGCTGTGCGACCCTGCGCTGTACCGGTTTGAAGACGAGCCGCCCCAGTCCGTTGCCTGGCTGGCGCGGCGCTACGAGCGGCTGGCCCTGAGGCGGTCTCCGGACGGTCTTCAGCACTGGCTGAACTGGGTGCTGCGCCGGCGCGACGACGCGCTGTTGATCGGCTATGTGCAGGCCACTGTTTGCGCTGAGGGCCGGGCGCTGGTGGCGTACGTGCTGGGCAGCCCTTTCTGGGGCCAGGGTCTGGCCACCGAGGCGGTGCAGGCCATGCTGGTCGAATTGGCCGATGCCTGGCAGGTGACGCTGGCGGTGGCGATGTTCAAACGTGACAACCTGCGCTCGCGCTTGCTGCTGCAGCGCCTGGGCTTTGGCGAGGCCGGCACCGAGGCGGCCGTGCTGGCCGCAGCCGGCCTGGCCGCCGAGCCCGACGAGGATTTGCTGATGCGCCGGCTGCCGGTCTGACCGGCCGGTCGCCTGGCGGCTGTGCGCAGGCCGCCGCCGGGCCTGTGGCAGACTCTGGTAATCATCACACCATTGAGACCTGCCCATGAGCACGATTGCCCCTCACAACCGCATTGCCCTGGTTACCGGCGCCGGGTCCGGCATCGGCCTGGCCTGCGCCAAGGCCCTGGTGGCCGACGGCTGGCGGGTGGTCTACACCGGTCGCCGGGGCGAGGCCCTGGCGGCGGCCATCGCCCAGGCCGGTGACCCCTGGGGCGACATCGCCGACCGCGCCGTTGCGCTGCCCTGCGATGTGGGCGACGAGGTCTCGGTGGCCCGGATGTTCGGCGCCATTCACCAGCGCTTTGGCCGGCTCGACCTGCTGTTCAACAACGCCGGCGTGTCGCTGCCGGTGCAAACGCCGGACGAGATCGACGCCGTGACCTGGCGTCGGGCGGTGGACACCAACCTGAACGGCGCGTTTTTCTGCCTGTCGCAGGCCTTCAAGCTGATGCGCGAGCAGTCGCCGCAAGGCGGACGCATCGTCAACAACGGCTCGATCTCGGCGCATGCGCCGCGGCCGGGCTCGATGGCCTACACCGCCACCAAACACGCTGTCACCGGCCTGACCCGGGCGGCGTCACTGGACGGCCGGCCGTTCGATATCGCGGTGGGCCAGATCGACATCGGCAACGTCGCCAGCGACATGACCGAGCGCATGGTCAAGGGTGTGCCCCAGGCCGACGGCAGCATCAAGCCCGAAGCGCGCATGGACGTGTCGTCGGTGGTGGACGGTTTCATGACGATGGCCCGCCTGCCGCTGGGTGCCAACATCCTGTTCATGACGGTGATGGCCACCAAGATGCCGTTTGTCGGCCGCGGCTGACCCGTTTTGGCGCGCCGGCCTGGGCCGAGGCTTGGGCCAGGGCTGATGACGCCAGGCACCCGGCACCCGGCACCCGGCACCCGGCACCCGGCACCCGGCACCTGGCACCTGGCACCCCCGGTTTGATCAGCGGGCGCTTTGCGCTGTTGTTCCCGTGATGCCGGTGCACCGCTGAGGGGGCAAATGGCCTGCGGTTCTGGCAGCATCCACAGCCGATGCAAGCCGCGATGGCCAACCCCTACTTTGCGCTGCAGGCTGAGCCGGTGCCGCTTGCACCTGCGCGCCTGCTTGGGACTCGCCCGAGCGGCCCGCGGCCGTCGATGGCGCAATGCCTGACATTGGCGCTGCTCATCCATGTGCTGCTGGTGCTGGTGTTTGGCAACACGCCGGGCGGCAGTGCCCGGCCGGGCGAGGGGGTGTGGGGCGCGCTCAACGTCCGGCTGGTGGGCGGCGACGCGGCCGGGCAGCCCGAGTCCACCGTCGCGGCCGAGGCCTACACCGGGCCTGAAGGCAATGCTGCGCAGCAGCGCTGGGGCGGTGCGGTGCGCGCGCCGGACGACCTGCCGCGGGCACACCAGGACACCGGTGCAGCACGGTTGGGGCAGTGGCAGGACCGTGCCGTTGACCGCAGCGTGCCGGCAGGCGAGGCTGCCGATGCCAGCCCGGCGCCTGCGCCCGCGGAGGCGCGGCTGGGCCAGTCCGGTGCCGTGGCCACGCCCGCGCCCATCGTTGGCCCGATGCCGGTCGTCGCCGCAGCACCTGTGCCCGTGCTGGACGCTGACCCGGTGGTGGGTCCGGCAGCCGTGACGCCGTCCATGCCTGTGCCGGTGGCACCTCAGATCCCGACGCCCGTGCCGACACCGACACCGACAGCGACAGCGCCAGCGCCAGCGCCAGCGACAGCGACAGCGACAGCGACAGCGACAGCGACAGCGACAGCGCCAGCGGCAGCGCCTGTTCCAGTGCCTGTTCCAGTGCCAGTGCCAGTGCCAGTGCCAGTGCCAGTGCCAGTGCCAGTGCCGTTGCCAGTGGCGTTGCCGGTGCCGGTGCCAGCGCCGCCGCGCACCTTGCCATTGGCCGCACCGCCTCAGCCTGTCCAGGCGATTTCTGCCCCGACCCTGCAGGCCACACCGGTCGAGGCGGTGCCGCTGCCGACCTTCGCCACCCAGGCCGCACCCGCACCCGCGCAAGCTGCACCGGCGCCGGCGCCGCCGCCGCTTGCAGGCCCGGCTGTGCTGGCGCCGCCGCTCGCCGCCAGCCCGCTGGTGAATCCGGTGGCCGCCGCAGCGCCTCTGCGCCCGGCGTCCCCTGCAGCCCCTGCTGCCCCTGCTGCCCGCGAGACGCCGGTCGGTCCGGCAGCCGGCAGTACCTTGCCGACTTCGAGCGGCCCGAACGCGCCGTTGGCTGCCGGTGCCCGTGACGCCGGCGCGAGGCTGGGCCATGACGTGGCCACGCCAGCGTCGCTGCCCGCCAGTGCGCCCCGGCTCAACCTGGAGCTGGTGAGGCCACGCGGCGGGGCGATTTCGGCCCAGGGCAGCCGCGGCCTGCTGCAAATGCTGCCGCATCCACCCGAGGACAACAGCAAACTGGCGGACGACATCGCCAAGGCCGCCAAGCCCGATTGCCGCAAGGCCTACGGCAGCCTGGGCCTGGCCGCGGTCGTGCCGCTGGTGGTGGACGCGCTGCGTGAAAAGGGCTGCCGCTGGTAGGCCGGAGCGTGGCGTTTTGGGGGCCCGCGGCAGCCGTCCTGCAGCGCCGATGGGGGCAGCACGCCGATGAAGTTGGCGGGGAATGAGGGTAAACCCAGGGTCTTGTGCCAGACTTTGCGGGTGACACTTCGGTCAATTGGCCTGACCAATTGACCGCATAACGTGATGGATCGCGTCCCGTCCCGTCCCGCCCCGCTTCACCCCGCCCGTGCCGATCCAGACCCTCGCCCCCCGCCGCCTGTACCGCCAGATCGCCGACCAGTTGCGCGGCTTGATCCGCGCCGGCGAGTTCAGCGTGGGCAGCCGGCTGCCGCCGGAGCGCGACCTGGCGCTGCAACTCGGCGTGTCGCGGCCGTCGGTGCGCGAGGCACTGATCGCGCTGGAGGTCGAGGGCCTGGTGGCGGTGCGCCCGGGCTCGGGCATCGTCGTGATCGCCCAGGAGCCGGCAGCCAGCGCACCGCAGATCGATGCCGCCTTTGGCCCGTTCGAGATCATCCGCGCCCGCCAGGTGGTGGAGTGCGAGCTGGCGGCGCTGGCCGCCCGGCAGATGGACGCAGCGGGCGTCGAGGGCCTGCACGAGGCGCTGGCGCTGATGGCCGAGGACGTGGCCGCCGGCCGGCCGCCCACCCGGGGCGACCGGCTGTTTCACCTGCGCATTGCCGAGGCGGCCGACAACGGCCCGTTGCTGCGCACCGTCACCGAGCTGTTCGACGAGCGCAACAACCCCTTGTTCGAGCAACTTGGCCAGCATTTCGAGACCGCACCCACCTGGCGCCTGGCGCTGGCCGAGCATGCCGCGGTGATCGCCGCCATCGCCCGCGCCGACGCGGACGCCGCCCGCGCCGCGATGTTTGCCCACTTGCAGCAGTCACACGACCGGTTTGCCGGCACCTGGCCGCAGGCCGCGGTTGACCCACCCGGCGCGGCATGGGCTGCGGGCAACAGAGGCGGGCGCACCGCCGACCGCTTGTCCGCCAGCACGTTCACCCCCGCGTTCCCCCACCCGATCAACCCGCCATCACCATGACCCAACGACTGCAAGGCAAGACCGCT
>JBBRZR010000324.1:0-5902 GCA_038236495.1 Burkholderiales bacterium | reverse complement strand
GTCGGTGGCCACCAGCACTTCGGTCTCGCCATTGGCAAAGCGTGCCGCCTCACGCTTGCGCACCTCGGGCGGCAAAGCGCCGTAAATCACGCTCACCGTCTTGCCATTGGCCGCCACCTGGTCGCGCAGCATCAGCACATCACGGCGGCTGAAAGCCACCACCGCGTCGCCCAGTTTGAGGTTGGCGATCGGCACCGCCGCCGGCAGCAACTGCACCTGCTGCATGCGCTCAAAATGCCGCACCTCGCAGCGCTCACCACACAGGCCGAGCAGGTTCTCGATGGCGGGCACGGCGTAGGCCGAGCAGATGATCAACAGCTCCTTGGCCGGCGCGCCGACGATGGCCTGGGTCCAGGCCCAACCGCGCGAGTTATCAAAAATCATCTGCGCTTCGTCGATCACCGCCACGTCGATCAAATCGCCCGTGCCCATCATCTCGATGGTGCTGCTGACGACGCGGGCGCCGTCCACCGCCGCGCTCTCCTCGCCGGTGCGCAAAGAACAAGGCACACCCGCAGCCATCAGCCGGTCGCGGCCTTCGAGTGCCAGCAAGCGCAGCGGCGCCAGGTACACGCCGCGCTCGGCGCTGGCCAGGCGCTCGAACGCGGTGTAGGTCTTGCCGCTGTTGGGCGGGCCGACAAACAGCGTGACCTTGCGGTTGGCGCGGCGCGCGGTCTTGAAGCTGTCCGGGTAGCCCTGAAACGCCAGCTCGGCGTTCAAGTCGTCCAGCGTGTCGAGCTCATTGACCCGGTTGGCCCAGCGGTCGAGTGCCCGGTTGCAGGCGCTGCTCAAAGCCTCCAGCGGCTGCGGCGTGGCGCATTCGGACTGCAGGCCGGGCAGCAGCGAGTCGATGCGGCCCGGGTTGATGTGGCCGGCTTGCTCGACCAGCAGGTCCAGCCGGCTCTGCAACTCGGCCGCATGCGGCCAGTCGGGCGTGTGCCGCAGCGCATCGTCCAGCGCGGCGCGGTCGCCGTCGCGAAAGAAACGCCAAATCGGCGCGCCCTCGACCGGGATCAAGTGGCTGACGTCGATGGTCCAGGCGTCCTGGTCCAGCGTGATCGCCTGCTTGGCCAGGCGCTCCCAGTCGGACGGGTTGGCGCGGGTCACGCCCAGGGCGTCCAGCACCACGCTGCGCTCGGTCATCAGCGCCCGCAGCTTGGGGCCGGTGCCTACGGCGTCCAGGTGGCGCAGTGCCTCGTCGAACAAGACTGGTGCGATCCAGCGGCTGGGCCGTTGGCCGGGCACGCCTTTTTGCAGCAGCACCAGGCCCAGGCGGTCCAGCCGCTCGTCGCCGTCGGCGGCGTGCTCAGGCACCAGGTCGGCCGGCATGTCGGCAGCGGCGATGACCTGCGGCAGCTGGTAGGCAGCGTTGCGCACCCGGCTCAGCGCCTCGGGCGCTATGTGGGCGGGCACCCGCGCCATGTGGCGCGAGTTGGGCAGCATGGGCGGCGGCGGTTTGGGCTTGGGCGCGGCGGGGCTGGCGGCGGGGGTCGCGGCGGGGGTGGCGGCGGCAGTGACGGGCACGGCAGGCGCGGATTCCGGGTCGGCGGGCAGGGTAGGGGGGTGGGTATGGGGCATAGGACGCGGAGAACTGTACTCCGCCCGGGCGCGCCCATCGGCGCGCCGCACCGCGAAGGCATTGCGAAAGTGTGGTGGTGGCGCCAAGGTGGCAACCGCCCAGCGCCCTACCCGGCATCATTGTCAAGGCCTTTGCCACGACCTGCGCCGATGAACTCGGCTGCAACGCCCTCAGCGCACCAACCGCCCCGCCCACCCAGCCAACACCGCCATGCCCTCCCCAACCCACACCCTGGCCCTGGTCTGCGACCACCTGAGCGACGACCTGTCGGGCCTGAGCCTGCGGCGCTGGCCACTGTTGCCAATCGGCCCGGCCGACGTGCGGGTGCAGATGCATGCCGTCAGCCTGAACTTCCCCGACTTGCTGATGACACGCGGGCTCTACCAGTTCAAGCCCGCGCTGCCCTATGTGCCCGGCATGGAGGGCGCCGGCGTGGTGGCCGAGGCCGGGCCCGACAGCGGCTGGCAGGTCGGTCAATCGGTGCTGCTGGCTGCCAAGCAGGGCCTGCTGGCCGAGCAGGTGGTGATGCCCGGCGCGGCACTGCGGCCGGTGCCGGCGGACGTGGCGATGGACGTGGCCGCCTGCCTGACCGTCACCGGCCTGACCGCCTGGGTGGCGCTGGCGCGGCTGGGCGGGCTGGTGCGCGGCGAGACCCTGCTGGTGCACGGCGCCCGCGGCGGCGTCGGCCAGGCCTGTGTGCAGATCGGCCAGCACCTGGGCGCCAACGTGATCGCCACCGCCAGCCAGCCGGCCCGGCTGGCGGCGCTGGCCCAGACCGACGTGCTGACATTGCCGGCCACCGGCTTTCGCGACGCGGTGCTGCAGGCGACCCAAGGCCGGGGCGCCGATGTGATCGCCGACCCGGTGGGCGGTGAGGTGTTCGACGAGTCGCTGCGCTGCATCGCCTTTGGCGGCCGGCTGTTGGTGCTGGGTTTTGCGAGCGGCCGCATCCCCGTGCTGGACGTGAACCGGCCGCTGATCAAGGGCTACAGCGTGGTGGGGGTGCGCGCCGGGGAGTACGGCCGGCGTTTCCCCGAGCGCGGCCGCGAGCACCTGGCCGCCGTGGCGCGGCTGGCGGCCGCGGGCGTGCTGCGCCCGGCCATTGGCGCCCGCTACCCGCTGGCCGAGGCGCGGGACGCGCTGGCCGCGATGGCGGCGCGCTCGGTCACGGGCAAGATCGTGGTGATGCTGGCGGGCGGCTGATCAACGGCCGCCAACCGCCACGACTCAACCGTCAGGGGCTCTTGCCCCAAGGTGCTGCCAGCAGCAGCTTGTTCTCCTGCGACGCCAGCAAAGGCCGCAGCTTGACCGCAAAGGCCATGAACTCCGGATCACCAAACACCCCGGCCCAGAAAGCGCGCCGGTCGGCGTCGCCCTCGTACTTCCACAAATGCACCAGCTGGTTCAGTGCGCCGATGTCGCCGGTGAAGTAGCCCACCAGCCGATCGGGATGCTTGGCCAGCGCAGGCCAGCCCTGGGTCTTGTACAGCTCGACCACCTCGGCCATCTTGCCGACGATGACGGTATAGGTGCGCAGCTCGAAAATGGCCAAGGCAGTCTCCAGTTTTTCAGTTGGGGGGTGCGGGTGAACGGCTGAACAGGCCGGGGTCAGGGCTTGGCAAAGCGCAGCGTGAAGCGGTCACTCTCGCCGATGGCCTGGAACCGGGCGCGGTCCTGGTCTTTGTTGGTATAGGTCGGCGGCAGCGCCCAGACGCCGTTCGGGTGGTCGGCGCTGTCCTTGGGGTTGGCATTGACCTCGGACGCGCCCGCCAGCTTGAAGCCGGCACCCTCGGCCAGCCGCACCACGTAGGCCACCTGCAAATAGCCGCTGCTGGCCTTGGCGTCCTGCACCCGGTCGGTCGGCAGGCGGTGATCGACCACGCCAAACGTGCCGCCGGGCTTCAAGCTGTCGAACACGCTCTTGAACACCGCGCGCACCGCGTCGTCACCCTCGGCGGCCCAGTTGTGCACGTTGCGGAAGGTCAACACCAGGTCCACGCTGCCCGGCGCAGCGATCTGCATTTGCTTGGGCGGCGCAAACACGGCCAACTGCACCCGGTCGTACACGGCCGGTTGGGCGCCGAGCTTGGCCTTGAGCCGCTCGGCGCTGCGCCGGTTGTAGGCGTTGACCGAGGCCGGGTCGTCCGCGGCCAGCACCAGCCGGCCGGTGTCCCGCAGGTAGGGCGCCAGGATCTCGGTGTACCAGCCGCCGCCGGGCGAGATCTCGACTACCGTCATGTCCGGCCGCAGGCCAAAAAACTGCAGCGTCTCGTAGGGGTGGCGCCAGCCATCACGGGCCGCAAAGGCGGGCGTGCGCTGGGCACCGGCGAGCGCGGCCTTGAGGGCTGTATCGCCCTCCACCTGGGCCTGGGCCGGCGCTGCGGTGAGCAGGGTGAGCAAGGCGGCAGCGGATGCCAACAGCCATTTTTTCATGTGATGTCCTCGTTGGCCTCAAGGCGGGCCTGCGCCGCGCGATGCTGCCAGGATTCGCCAGCCCTGCAACGCTGGGGTTTCTCGTTGTCCCGGCCAGGCTCAGGCCGCCAGCTGGGCCCGCATCGCGTCGATCACCGCGCGGTAGTCGGGCTGGCCAAAAATGGCGCTGCCGGCCACGAAGGTGTCGGCACCGGCATCGGCCACGCTGCGGATGTTGTCGGTCTTGATGCCGCCGTCCACCTCCAGCCGGATGTCGCGGCCGGTTTGCCGGCGGTGCGCGTCGATGATCTTGCGCAGCCTCTCCACCTTGCGCAACGCGCCGGGGATGAAGCTCTGGCCGCCAAAGCCCGGGTTCACGCTCATCACCAGCACCAGGTCGACCTTGTCGATCACCCACTCCAGCAATTCGACGGGCGCGGCCGGGTTGAACACCAACCCGGCCTGGCAGCCCGCGGCCTTGATCAGCTGCAGCGTGCGGTCCACATGCGCGCTGGCGCCGGGGTGGAAGCTGATCAGGTCGGCCCCGGCCTGGGCAAAGGCCTGGGCCAATGCGTCCACCGGCTGCACCATCAGGTGCACGTCGATCGGCACGGGGGTCCCGTCGGCGCGCACCGCATGCTTGCGCAAGGCTTGGCAGACCATCGGGCCGAAGCTCAGGTTGGGCACGTAGTGGTTGTCCATCACGTCGAAATGGATCCAGTCGGCACCGGCGGCAATGACATCGCGCAGCTCGTTGCCGAGCTGGGCAAAATCGGCCGACAGGATGCTGGGGGCGATGCGGAAGGTTTTGTCCATGGGGCGAAGCGTGATGCTCGGTGGGGGTGATCGGTGGGGATGGTCCGACGCAGCCGGGCCGGCCGCCAGCCTGATTTTCGCAGCCTTCCTAGAATGGCCCCATGGCCAAACCCCGATTCACCAGCAGCGTGGCCGTGCGCCCGCTGCCCGAGCAGACCGACCCGGCACAGCAGCGCTACGGCTATGCCTACACGGTCACCATCCGCAACACCGGCGACGTGGCGGCGCAGGTGATCGCCCGCCACTGGCGGATCAGCGACCTGAACGGCGTGGTGCAGCAGGTGCGTGGCTTGGGGTTGGTCGGCCACCAGCCGCTGCTCAGGCCGGGCGAGCAGTTCGAGTACACCAGCTGGGCCCAGATCGCCACCTCGCAGGGCACGATGCAGGGCACGCTGGTCGGCATCACCGAGGACGCGGTGTGGTTCGAGTCGCCGGTGCCTGAGTTTGCACTGGCCGATACCGCGGCACTGCACTGACGTGAAACCGCCCGCTCGCGCTGCGGACTGGGACCTGAGCGTCCTGCTGACAGCAGCCGACCCCCGGGCCAGCCGGCCCGAGCGCCACCTGTGGCTGGTGCGGCTGGTCGAGTGGTTGCGTCACGGCAGCACCGAGGCCACCAACGGCGACACTCCGCGCCCGGTGCTGCGGCTCAAATTGCTGCTCAACGCGCTGGAGCGCAACGACGAGCCGCGCGAGCGGGTGGTGGCGCTGCTGACCCGCTTCTGGCGCGAGACCGACATGGCCGCGCTGTTTGCCGATTTTGGTTTTACCGCGCGGCGCGACCTGCTGGGCGAGATGGGCGAGCGGCTGGCACTGCGGCTGCTGCCAGGCACGCCCGACACCGACGACCTCGCCGCACTGTTCCAGCTGCTGTTCACCGAGGACGCCGACGCGGCCTGGATGGCGGCGATCGACGAGCTCACGCTGGCGCGGCTGTCGGCGCTGATGTCGATGGCGCGTACCGGCATTGCCGACACGGCGCCTGGCAGCGTGGACGACTGGCGTGCGCCGCTGCTGCAGGCCCTGACCTGGCTGGTCAGCGCGATCCGCGCCGCCGCCTTTGCGCCACTGCTGCGCCGCCGCATGTCGGCCGAG
>JBBRZR010000323.1:0-5927 GCA_038236495.1 Burkholderiales bacterium | reverse complement strand
GTGGCAACTGGCCACCGCCGCGGCCTTCATGGCGATTTTTGTCACCGCCTTCAGCCTGATGGCCGACGCCTGGCGCGATGCGCTCGACCCCAAACTGCGCGGCGCTGAATAGGCCGGACACGACCATGCTGCTGAGCATCCAAGACCTCAAAGTGGCCTTCCGCCTGGGCGAACGCGGCGCCACCACGCTGGCCCACGCCGTCAACGGCGTCAGCTTCGACATCCCCGAGAACTCGACCTTGGCCCTGGTCGGCGAATCCGGCTCGGGCAAGAGCGTGACGGCGATGTCGATCCTGAATCTGTTGCCCGACAACGCCCAGCGCTCGGGCGCCATCCTGTACCAGGGCAGCGACCTGCTCAAGGCCAGCCGGCCCGAGTTGCAGGGCCTGCGCGGGCGCGAGATCGCCTGCGTGTTCCAAGACCCGATGAGTTCGCTGAACCCGGTGTTCACGGTCGGCGCGCAACTGGCCGAGCCGCTGGTCAAGCACCTGGGGATGGGCGGTCGCGCTGCACTGGCCCGTGCCGAGGCGCTGCTGGCCGAGGTGGGCATGCCCGAGCCCAAGCGGCGCTTGTCGGCCTATCCGCATGAGCTCTCGGGCGGGCAGCAGCAGCGGGTGATGATCGCGATGGCGTTGGCCTGCGAGCCCAAGCTGCTGATCGCCGACGAGCCCACCACCGCGCTCGACGTGACGATCCAGCGCCAGATCCTGGAGCTGTTGGCCGGTCTGCAGCAAAAACACCGCATGAGTGTGCTGTTCATCAGCCACGACCTGGGCGTGGTCGGCGAGATTGCCGACAGCGTGGTGGTGATGCGCCACGGCGTGGTGCGCGAGCAGGGGCCGGTGGCGCAGATCTTCAGCGCGCCGGTGGACCCTTACACCCGAGCGCTGCTGGCCTGCCGGCCCAGCTTGGTCGATACACCCGCACGGCTGACGGTGATCGACGAGCACATTGCCGGCGGCACGGCCATCAGCACGGCCACGGCTGCCGCCAAGGACCCGGACGCGCCGGTGGTGCTGGAGGTGCGTGCGCTGGCCAAGAGCTTCTTCCTCAAAGAGGGGCTTTTTGGCAAGCGTGAGTTCAAGGCGGTGCAGGGCGTCAACTTCAAGCTCAAGCGCGGCCACACGCTGGGCGTGGTGGGCGAGTCGGGCTCGGGCAAGACGACGATGGGCCTGACGCTGCTGCGGCTGCACGAGCCCACTGGCGGCGAGGTGATCTTCGACGGCCAGAACCTGCTGACCCTGAGCGACCGCGAGCGCCAGCTGATGCGGCGGCGCATCCAGATCGTGTTCCAGAACCCGTACGCCAGCCTGAACCCGCGCTTCACCATCGGCCAGACCCTGGTCGAGCCGATGACGATTCACGGCATCGGTGCGGACAGCGCCGAGCGCGAGGCCCGCGCCCGGGCCCTGCTGGTCAAGGTCGGCCTGGGGCCGGATGCCATGGCCAAGTACCCGCACGAGTTCTCGGGCGGCCAGCGCCAGCGGGTGGCCATCGCCCGCTGCCTGACGCTCAACCCCGAGGTGCTGGTGCTGGACGAGGCGGTCAGCGCGCTCGACGTGTCGGTGCAGGCCCAGGTGCTGAACCTGCTGCGCGACCTGCAAGACGAGCTGGGCCTGTCCTACGTCTTCATCAGCCACGACCTGGCGGTGGTGCGCTTCATCAGCGACGAGGTGCTGGTGATGAAAGACGGCGAGGTGGTCGAGCAAGCCAGTGCGGCGCAGATCCTGGCCGCGCCGCAGCAGGACTACACCCGACGCCTGCTGGGCGCGGTGCCGAGGGGCTGGGTGGCGCCAGCTTGATCCGGCCCCCGCCTGGGCCGCAGCGGCTCAGGCTCTCAGGCACACTGCCGGCCACGACGATCTGGAGACCTGCATGACCATCGCCCGCCGCAACTTCACCCGCCATGCACTGACCTGTGTGTGGCTGGCCACCGCACTGACGCCGCTGCTGCTGGGCAGCCCCGCCCAGGCCCAGACGACCTGGCCCGGCAAGGCTGTGCGCATCGTGGTGCCGTTTGCCGCCGGGGGCACCACCGACATCCTGGCCCGCACACTGGCGCCCGAGCTGCAAAAAGTGTTTGGCCAGCCGTTCGTGGTGGACAACAAACCCGGCGCGGGCGGCAACTCCGGCGCCAACGAAGTGGCCAAGTCAGCGCCCGATGGCACCACCCTGCTGATGGGCACCGTGGGCACCCATGCGATCAATGCCGCGCTCTACCCCAAGATGCCGTTCGACCCGGTCAAGGACTTTGTGCCCATCACCCTGATGGCCGGCGTGCCCAATGTGCTGGTGCTGAACCCGGCCTTTGCGCAGAAGTACGGCATCAACTCGGTGGCTGATCTGATCCGCGCCGCCAAGGCCAACCCGGGCAAGTTCAACATGGCCAGTTCGGGCAACGGCACCTCGATCCACCTCGCCGGCGAGCTGTTCAAGAGCATGACCGGCAGCTACATGGTGCACTTTCCGTACCGCGGCTCGGGCCCGGCGCTGATCGATCTGATCGGCGGCAGCGTGGACCTGATGTTCGACAACCTGCCATCGGCGCTGCCGCAGATCAAGGCCGGCAAGCTCAAGGCGCTGGCCGTGACCAGCGCTACGCGCTCGGCCGCGCTGCCGGACCTGCCCACCGTGGCCGAGGCCGGCGGCCCGTCGCTCAAAGGTTACGAGGCCAGCTCCTGGTTCGGCCTGATGGCGCCGGCCGGCACGCCGCCCGAGGTGGTGGCCCGGTTGCAGCAAGAGACCGCCAAGGCGCTGCTCAGCCCGGCGCTGAAGGAGCGCCTGCAAGCGCAAGGCGCGATCCCCGGCGGCATGAGCAGCGCTGCCTTCACCAGTTTCATCGCCGCCGAGACCCAAAAATGGGCCGCTGTGGTCAAGGCCTCGGGTGCCAAGGTCGATTGAGGTAACGCGCGTGACGGCCGACCGCTCAAGCGGCCGGCCGGCCAGCCGGTGCCTAAGCGTCGGCCCAGACCACCGCCTGGCGTGAGCCTTCCCAGCCGGCGTAGCGCGCGCTGTAGACCTCTTCGACCCGGTTGCGCTTGACCTTGAAGGTCGGCGTGATGAAGCCGTTGTCCACTGTCCAGGGCTCGGTGACGACGATCAGGCAGTCCAGCCGCTCATGCGGATCGAGCCCGCCGTTGATCACCTTGAGGTGGGCACCTAGCGAGGCCACCAGCGCATCGCGACCGGCTGCATCCCGCGCGCTGGTGATGGCCTCGGCGTTGAGCATCACCACCGCCAGCGGCTGGCCCAGGTTGGCGCCGGTCACGCAACAGGCCTCGACCGCGCCGTGCATCACCAGTTTGTCCTCGATCGGCGCGGGCGCCACGTACTTGCCCTTGCTGGTCTTGAACAAGTCCTTGACCCGGCCGGTGATCTTGAGGTTGCCCTCGGCGTCGATCGATCCCTTGTCGCCGGTGTGCAACCAGCCGTCGGGCGTGATGGCCTCGCGCGTCAGCTCCGGCTCTTTGTAATAGCCCAGCATCAGGCCCTCGCTCTTGACCAGGATCTCACCGTTGGCCGGGTCGATCTTGCAGGCCACGCCGTCGTACGCCGGCCCGACCGTGCCGGGGCGTTGCACACCGGGCAGGGTGGCGTGCGAGACGCCGCAGTTTTCGGTCATGCCGTAGACCTCGACGATCGGCAGGCCGAGCCGGGCATACCAGTTCAGCAACTCCGGCGGCATCGGTGCGGCGCCGCCGGCGGCGAAATCGCACTGGTCCAGCCCCAGCGCGCCCAAAATCTTCTTGCGCACGATGCCGCGCAGGATCGGGATCTTCAGCAATCGGGCCAGCTTGGCGGGCGGCATCTTGGCCGCCACGCCCTGCTGGAACTTGACCCACAGGCGGGGAACAGAGAAAAACGCGGTGGGCCGCGCCCGCTGCAAGTCCTGGGTGAAGGTGTCCAGGCTGTCGGCAAAAAACACCTGCATGCCGGTGGCCAGCAGGCCATGCTCGACCAGGGTGCGCTCGGCCACATGCGACAGCGGCAGGTAGCTCAGCATCCGGGTGTTCTGCGTAACCTCGATGCGCTTCAGGCCGGCCTCGATCGACCAGGCAAAGGTGGCAAAGCTGTGCATCACGCCCTTGGGCGCGCCGGTGGTGCCCGAGGTGTACATGATGGTGGACAGCTCGTCGCCACCCCGCACCGGGTTGCCCTGCAGTGGTGGCGTGCGTTTGACGATCGCCTCCCAGTCGTCGGTGCCAGCCGGCATCTCGGCCAGCGGCGGCGCCAGCGGCATGCGGATGCAGGCCAGGCCGGTCTTGACGGCAGCCTCCACGCCCGGCCGCATGCCGGCCCAGCCGTCGAGCTTGCCGATGAACAGCCAGCGCGCCTCGCTGTGCACCAGGATCTGGCGGATGGTGTCGGCCGCCAGCGTGGGGTACAGCGGCACCGACACGCCACCCGCCAACCAGATCGAAAAATCGGCCATCAGCCACCAGGCCGTGTTCTTGGAGATCAGCGCCACGCGCTCGCCCGGCTGCAGGCCTTGCGCCTTGAGGTGTGCGGCCATGCGGCGTGCGCCGTCCATCACCTGGGCCCAGGTGAAGGTGCTGACCGCGCCGCCGCCCATCGGCTGCGTCAGCACAACATGGGTTGGCGCGGTCTGCTCCCAGTGGTAGAGACGCTGAAGCGCCAGTTTGGACGGATCAACGGGGGTGTGACGCATGGCAGGGCCCTTTCTCGGCAACAACAGCTTGGCCGCGCAGGGTATCCGCCCAAGGGCTGGCTGCCCATCGGGGTTTCGCGTACAGGGTTGATGTAACGCAAGCGCCGCCGCTGGCCCGCGCCGCCGGGCCTGCTGTCCGACTCAGGACCGGCCGTGGGCCGCGGCTGCTTCGAGTTGCTCGGCCAGCCGGCGCACCGCACGCAGGGCCAGCGTGGGGTCGAGCTCGGCCTGGGCCGCGATGACCGGCACCACGTCATCCAACGACTGCGGCGTGTTCATGAGGGTTGCAGCGATCACCGACAAGGCCAGCACACCGCGCTTGGCCGGCGGCAGGTTCAACTCCAGCAAGCCCTGCGCCGTGACATGGTGGCGCACGCTGGCCACCGCCGCCGGGCCCAGGCCCCAGCTCTCGCACAGTGCGGCGCCCAGCGCGTCGTGGCTGACGCCGAAGCCGGTGTGCTCCAGCTGGCACAGCTCGGCATCGTTGGCCGCCGCCCGCAACATTGCGCGGTAGTGCCCGCTGGCATGGCGGAACAGCACCGCCTTGCCGCACTCCTCGAACAACCCGGCCGAATGGGCGGCCCAGGCGTCCTGCCCCAGTGCCTGCGCCAATCGGCCCATCAACAGGCCCCGCTGCGACGCACGCTGCCAGATCGGCTCCAGCTCGGGCGCTGGCGGAAACGCCGCGCGCAGGCCCATCTCGAAAGTGATGCCCGACACCTCGCGCGTGCCCAGGTAGGTGATGGCCTGCTGCACGCTTTGCACCCGGCCCGCCAGGCCGTAGAGCGACGAGTTGACCGCCTTCATCACCGAGGCGGCCAGCGCCATGTCGTTTTCCACCAGCGAGGCGATCGCCTGCTGGTTCACATCGTCCTCGGCCAACAGCAGCGACAGCTTGACCAGCGAATCGGGCTTGGCCGGGATGTCGATATCAAGGGTGCGCAGCTGCGGGTCGACGGACATGGTGGTGGGTGCCGCTGGGCGCGGCCAGGGTGGGGTGGCGAACAGGCGTCCAGACTACCCGGGACATGCCGATCGCCAAAGCCGGAATCGACGGGCGGAGCGCCGGCTTTTCTGCCTGCCTGACCTGACGGCTCGGCCACCTGCACGCCGGCGAGGCAAAAAAAATAGCGCCAGACCGCAAAGTCTGGCGCCACCGTGTCGGGCCTGCCGGTCGGCGCTGTGATGGGAATCACGCGCCCGGTCAGCCCCCCGACTGCTTTTTTGATGCTGTTGATGTCTCCTCGGCCCCTGGGCC
>JBBRZR010000322.1:0-5940 GCA_038236495.1 Burkholderiales bacterium | reverse complement strand
GGCGATGATCACGCCGTAGATCTCGATCGAGGTGATCGCCATCAAGAACAACAAGCCGGCGTTGATGTTGGCCAGCGCCACTTCAGGGCCAAACGGCACCACCACCCAAGCCACCAAAGCCGGCATGATGGTCATCACCGGACCCAGGAAGAACAAGCCCTTGCTCGCGGCTGTCGGTCGGATGATTTCCTTGAAGATCAGCTTGACGGCGTCAGCGATGGGGGTGAGCAGGCCGAACGGCCCGACCCGGTTAGGACCTGGCCGGATCTGGGTCCAGCCGATGGCCTTGCGCTCCCACAGCGTCAGGTAGGCGACACAGACCATCAGCGGCGCGACCAGCACGATGATCTTGATCAGGTTCCAGAGTACCGGCCAGAGCAGGCCGCCAAACAGGCCCGCGCCAAATTGGTTGAAGTCGTGGATCATGTTCAGACCTTTTCGACAGCAATGGCGCCGAACATCGCGCCCAGGCTGGCGGTCTCGGCGACACCCGCCGGCACCCGAACCGTGTTCTCGGCCAGCGTGGGGTCTTGCCGCGCTGGCAGCACGGCACGCGCTGCACCTTGCGAAACCTGCACCCTGTCACCCGCTTGCAGCCCGAGTTGTTGCCACAACTGCGTGGGCAAGCTGACCACGGCGGCCTTGGCATCCGCCGTTTGCTGCAGCGCCGGTGCGCGCCGCACCAGGGCATCGGTGGCATAGATCGGCACATCGGCCAGGCGTTGCAGGCCGGCCGGCGCCGGCAACAGCACGATGGCCGCATCGCTGCGGTTGTCCAGGTGCGCGGGCACGCTGGCCAGATCACCCAGGGCCTCGGCGCGCACGTCCTCGGCAGTTTCCTGGTTGAAGCCGGCGAGGCCGAGCAGGTTGCCCAGCACGCGCAGCACCTTCCAGGCCGGCCGGCTATCGCCTGCGGGTTTGACAACACCGTGAAAACTCTGCACCCGGCCTTCAGCGTTGACAAAACAGCCGGCGGTCTCGGTGAACGGGGCAATCGGCAGCAGCACGTCGGCGTTGTCGACCCGGACGTCTTTGAAGGAGGTGAAAGCCACCACCAAACCGGACCCCGCCAGCGCAGCCTGTGCGGCAGCCGCATCGGCCGCGTCCAGCACCGGCTCGACATCGAGCAGCAGCAAGGCCTTCATCGGCTGGCTCAGCATCTGGCCGGCATGGAGCCCGCCCGCCCCAGGCAGCGCACCGACCAGCTGGGCACCGACGGTGTTGGCGTCTGCGGTCAGGTAGCCGACCGTGGCGCCGGTTTGTGCGCCGATCCATTGGGCCAGCGACAGCAGCACGCCAGCCTGGGGATGCTGCGCCGCAGCGTTGCCGAGCAACACCGCCTTGCGCTCGCCGGACAGCAGGGCTTGCGCCAACGCCTGGGCGTTGTCATTGCAATCGGCAGGCACGGGTGGCGCGATGCCCAGCGCCCGCGCGATGCAGGCCGCGACCTCAGCCAGCGACTGCGGCCAGGCAGCCGGCGCCGCCGTGATCTTGGCCGCCACCGGCATCGCCCAGTCGTCGTGCACCGCGTTCAGGCTCATCAGCACAGCGCCTTTGCGCACCGCTTGGCGCAGCCGCTGCGCCATCAAAGGATGGTCCTTGCGCAGGAATGAGCCGACGACCAAGGCCCGGTCCAGGCTGGACAGCGACGCGATAGACGTGCCCAGCCACTGCGCCTTGCCCGCAGGTGCGGCGTTGGCAAAGTCGGCATGGCGCAGGCGGAAATCAACACTCTCGCTGCCCAGGCCCCGCACCAGCTTGGCCAGCAGGTGCAATTCTTCAACCGTGCGGTGGGCCGATGCCAGCGCGCCGATACCGGCCACACCGTGCTCGGCCTTGATGCGCTTGAGACCGTCGGCCACATAGCCCAGCGCAGTATTCCAGTCGACCGGCTGCCACTGGCCGCCCTGCTTGATCATCGGCGTCTTGAGCCGCTGATCGCTGTTGAGCGCCTCGTAGCTGAAGCGGTCGCGGTCGGCGATCCAGCATTCATTGACGGCTTCGTTTTCTTGCGGCACCACGCGCAACACCTTGTCAGCCTTGATCTGGACGATCAGGTTGGCGCCGCTAGCGTCGTGCGGGCTGATGCTCTTGCGGCGCGACAGCTCCCAGGTGCGGGCGGCGTAGCGGAAAGGCTTGCTGGTCAGCGCACCGACCGGGCAAATGTCGATCATGTTGCCCGACAGCTCGCTGTCGATGGTCTGGCCCAGGAAGGTGGTGATCTCGCTGTGCTCGCCGCGGTTTTGCATGCCGAGCTCCATCACACCGGCCACCTCCTGGCCAAAACGCACGCAGCGGGTGCAGTGGATGCAGCGGCTCATCTCCTGCATCGAGATCAGCGGACCGACGTTTTTGTGGAACACGACGCGCTTTTCTTCCTCGTAACGTGAGGCACCAGCGCCGTAGCCCACCGCCAGGTCTTGCAACTGACACTCGCCACCTTGATCGCAAATGGGGCAGTCCAGCGGATGGTTGATCAGCAAAAACTCCATCACCGACTTTTGCGCCTTGAGCGCCTTGTCGGACTGGGTGCGCACGATCATGCCTTGGGTCACCGGCGTGGCGCAGGCCGGCATCGGCTTGGGTGCTTTTTCGATATCAACCAGGCACATGCGGCAGTTGGCCGCGATGCTGAGCTTCTTGTGGTAGCAGAAATGCGGGATGGTCGTGCCAGCGACATCAGCCGCGTGCATCACCATGCTGCCTTCGGCAACGCTGACTTTTTTGCCGTCGAGTTCGATTTCGATCATCTTTTTGCCCGGAGCTAGACGTAAGCCGGAACCTTGCAGGTCTTGTGCTCGACGTGGTAGACAAACTCGTCGCGGAAGTGTTTGAGCATGCCGCGCACCGGCATCGCCGCCGCATCGCCCAGCGCGCAAATGGTGCGGCCCATGATGTTCTCGGCCACCGAGTCGAGCAGCGCCAAGTCATCGGCCTTGCCCTGGCCATGCTCCAGCCGGTGCACCAAGCGGTACAGCCAGCCTGTGCCCTCGCGGCAAGGTGTGCACTGACCGCAGGACTCGTGGCTGTAGAAGTAGGACAGCCGAAGCAGGCTCTTGACCATGCAACGGGTGTCGTCCATCACGATCACCGCGCCCGAGCCCAGCATCGAGCCGGCCTTGGCAATCGAGTCATAGTCCATCGTGCAGTCCATCATCGTGGCCGCCGGCAGCACCGGTGCTGACGAGCCCCCGGGGATCACCGCCTTGAGTGCCTTGCCGCCCTTGACCCCACCCGCCAACTCCAGCAGCTTGGCAAACGGCGTGCCCATCGGCACCTCGTAGTTGCCGGGCCGCTCGACATCACCCACCATCGAGAACAGCTTGGTGCCGCCGTTGTTGGGCTTGCCGCAGTCCAGGTAGGCCGAGCCGCCGTTGCGGATGATCCAGGGCACCGCAGCGAAGGTCTCGGTGTTGTTGATCGTGGTGGGCTTGCCGTACATACCGAAGCTGGCCGGGAACGGTGGCTTGAACCGGGGCTGGCCCTTTTTGCCTTCGAGTGACTCCAGCAGCGCGGTTTCTTCACCGCAGATGTAGGCCCCAAAACCGTGGAAGGCGTGCAGCTCAAAGCTGTGCTTGCTGCCCAGGATGCCCTGGCCCAGGTAGCCGGCGGCACGGGCTTCATCGAGCGCTTCTTCAAACCGGTCGTAGACGCTGAAGATCTCGCCGTGGATGTAGTTGTAGCCCACCGAAATGCCCATCGCATAGGCCGCGATGATCATGCCCTCGATGACGATATGCGGGTTGTAGGCCAGGATGTCCCGGTCTTTGCAAGTGCCCGGCTCGCCCTCGTCGCTGTTGCAGACCAGGTACTTCTGCACCGGCAAGGCCCGGGGCATAAAGCTCCACTTCAGCCCGGTCGGAAAGCCCGCACCGCCGCGGCCGCGCAAGCCCGAACCCTTGACCTCGGCCACCACCTGGTCGGGTGTCATGCCCCCCGAACCTGACCCATCAGCGGCCAAAATCTTGCGCAAGGCCTGGTAGCCGCCACGCGCCTCGTAGTCTTTCAGCCGCCAGTTGCTGCCGTCCAGACCGGCGACGATTTGCGGTGTGATGTGGCGGTTGTGAAAGCAGCTCTCAAGGCCGCGCGCCTGAAACCTGGACAGGTCCAAAGCTCGGTTGCTCATGACGGCGCTCATTGGGCTTGCGCCTTCAGGGTATCGAGCAATTCATCAATCCGGTCGGGGCTCATGAAACTGATCATCTGGCGGTCATTGACCAGCATCACCGGCGCGTCGGCGCAGGCGCCCAGGCATTCAGCTTGCTGCACTGTGAACAAGCCGTCGGCGGTGGTGCCGCCGGCGTCGATGCCGAGCTTGTGGCACAGGTGCTCCAGCGCTTGCTGGCCATTGCGCAGCTGGCACGGCAGGTTGGTGCACACGTTGAGCTTGAACTGCCCCACCGGCTGCTGGTTGTACATGTTGTAGAAGGTGGTGACCTCGTGCACTGCAATCGGCGCCATGCCCAAATAGACTGCGATCTGGTTCTCGGCATCGGCCGAGACCCAGCCCTGCTCTTGCTGCACGATGGCCAGGCAGGCCATCACAGCGGATTGTTTTTGGTCGGCCGGGAACTTGGCCACTTCTTTGGCAAAACGCGCCAGGGTGGTGTCCGACAGCCGCACGCTGAGGACGGGGGAGGCTTGAATGCTGCTCATCGATCGATCTCGCCAAACACGATGTCCATGGTGCCGATGATCGCCACTGCGTCCGCAATCATGTGGCCGCGTGCCATCTCGTCAAGCGCGGCCAGGTGCGGGAAGCCTGGCGGCCGGATCTTCAACCGGTAGGGCTTGTTGGCGCCGTCGCTGACCAGGTAGATGCCAAACTCGCCCTTGGGATGCTCAACCGCCGCATAGGCCTCGCCCTCGGGCACATGGAAGCCCTCGGTGAAGAGCTTGAAGTGGTGGATCAGCTCCTCCATGTTGCTCTTCATGCCGACCCGCGGGGGTGGCGCCACCTTGTGGTTGTCGGTGATCACCGGGCCTGGGTTGGCATGCAACCAGGCCGAGCACTGCTGGATGATGCGGTTGGCCTGCCGCATCTCCTCGATGCGCACCAGGTAGCGGTCATAGGTATCGCCGTTAACACCCAGCGGGATGTCGAAATCCATCCGGTCGTAGACGTCGTAGGGCTGGGTCTTGCGCAAGTCCCAGGCGATGCCCGAGCCGCGCAGCATCGGGCCGGTAAAGCCCAGGTTGAGCGCACGCTCGGGCGTGACGACGCCAATGCCCACGGTGCGCTGCTTCCAGATGCGGTTGTCGGTCAGCAGGGTTTCGTACTCGTCGACCCGGCCCGGGAAACGGGCACAGAAGTCGTCGATGAAATCGAGCAGCGAGCCTTTGCGGTTCTGGTTCAGGTCACTGATCGCGCGGGCGTTGCGGATCTTCGAGACCTGGTACTGCGGCATCGTGTCGGGCAGGTCACGGTAAACACCACCGGGTCGGAAGTAGGCCGCATGCATGCGGGCACCGGAGACCGCCTCGTACATGTCGAAGATGTCCTCGCGCTCTCGAAAGCAGTAGATCAGGATGTTCATCGCACCGCAGTCGATGCCGTGCGCACCCAGCCACAACAAGTGGTTGAGCAGCCGCGTCAACTCGGAGAACATCACCCGGATGTACTGCGCGCGCTCGGGCACCTCGATGCCCATCAGGCGCTCGATGGCCAGGCAGTAGGCGTGCTCGTTGCACATCATCGAGACGTAGTCCAGCCGGTCCATATAGGGCAGCGACTGGATATAGGTCTTGCTTTCGGCCAGTTTCTCGGTGGCGCGGTGCAGCAAACCGATGTGCGGGTCGGCGCGCTGGATGATCTCGCCGTCCAACTCCAGCACCAGCCGCAGCACACCGTGCGCGGCCGGATGCTGGGGCCCGAAGTTCAGGGTGTAGTTCTTGATTTCAGCCATGGAGAGCTCTTGAGGATGCCGTGTTCAATGCAGG
>JBBRZR010000321.1:0-5953 GCA_038236495.1 Burkholderiales bacterium | reverse complement strand
CGTCACAGGTGCCAGGTGGCGCAGCACCAGCGCAATCACCAGGCCCTCGTTGCGCTCACCGATCGCCAGCTCGATTTGGGGCAGCCGGTCGCGCTCGTCCATGCTGCCGATCAGCGCCCTCAGCGGCATCAGCATCTGGCTGACCCGCGCCGGCAGCACCGGGCAGACTTGCATGTCGGCCAGGTAACGGCTTTTGCGCTCATGGAAGCCCACCAGCACCGTGCCCTTCTTGGCCACATGTCGAACCGACATCCGCGCCCGGTAGCGGTAGCCCCAGGTCGGGCCCTCGATAGGCCGCAGCATGCGCTCGGGCTTGACCTTGCCCAGGTGCTGCAGGTTGTCCTCCAGCACCCGCTGCTTGACGGCGACCTGGGCGCTGGCGTCCAGGTGCTGCATCTTGCAGCCGCCGCAGGACCCCGGGTGCAAACCGAAGTGCGGGCAACCCGGCCGCACGCGCAACGCACTCTCGCGCCGCATCGCTGTCATCTCGCCCTGCTCCCAGGCGGTTTTGCTGCGGCCCACCCGCACCTGCACCTGTTCACCCGGCAAGGCGCCTTCGATGAACACCACCTTGCCCTCGGCGTTGCGGGCCACGCCCTGCGCTTCCAGGTCGAGCGAGTCGACCGTCAACCATTCATCACGTGCTGTCATGCCGTCGATTATCCGGTCCAGAAAAAAGCCGCCCGAAGGCGGCTGGTGCAGGCTCAGCCCGGGTTCAGGGCTTGATGTAGTCCGAGACCACTTTCCAGCGGCCGTCGGTGATCTGCGACAAGCGGGACAGGTCGTTGCCCAGGCGTTTGGTGGCGGTGTAGGTGATCTTCGGCGAGCCGAACATGTCGGGCTCGATCGTCAAGGTGTCCATGGCCTTGATGAAGCTGTCGGTGCTCAGACCGGTGCCGGCCTTTTGCGCCGCCTTGGCGAAGGTGTCGATGATGAGGTAGCCGTAGACCGAGAACACGGTCGGGTCTTCGCTGAACTTGGTCTTGTACTTGTTGGCCCAGAAGCGCAGCGGCTGCGAGGCCTCGTCCAGGTAGGGGTGCTGCGCCGTCATCGTGGCGTACAGCCCGTCCATCGGCTTGCCGCCCAGTTTGTGGATCAGGTCGGTGTAGGACGCGCTCGACCCGAGGAAGGTCGGGTTGAAACCGGTCTTGCGCGATTCGGCAATGGCGCCGATCGTCTCGCGGATGATGGTGCCGAGCACCACGAAGTCGCAGCCGCCGGCCTTCATCTTGGCCACCTGGGACGAAAAATCGGTGGCACCGCGCTTGTAGCTGGTCTTCTCGACCAGTTCCATGTTCAAGCCCTTCAGCGCCGCCTCGGCGCCGCGCATCACCTCCAGGCCGAACTCGTCGTCCTGGTACAGGGTGCAGACCTTCTTGGCGCCCTTCTCCTTCACCAGCGAGGGCAGCGCAGTGCGGATCTGGTCGTAGTAGGTGGCCGCGAAGGCGTACTTGAGCCTGTTGAACGGCTCGTACATCTCGCGTGCGGCGGTGATCGGCAGGAAGTTGATGACGTTCTTCTCGAACTGCACCGGCATCGCCGCGTTGTTGTGCGCAGTGCCGATGTGGCCCGCCATCAGAAAGATCTTGTCCTGGTTGACCAGCTTTTGCGCCGCCAGCACGGCCCGCTTGGGGTCGTAGCCGTTGTCCTCGACCAGCAACTTGAGCTTGCGGCCGTTGATGCCGCCCTGCTCGTTGATCTCGTCGACCCGCAGTTGCATGCCGTTGCGCGACTGCTTGCCGAAGGCGGCGACCGGCCCCGACAGGTCCTGGATCGATCCGATCAGGATTTCGGTCTTGCTGACGCCCTGCGGCGCTGGCGACTGGGCCTGGGCCTGGGTGACAACCAGCCCGGTCAGGGCCAGCGCCACAAGGGTAGAGGAAGCAGAGGTCATGGCAGTCGTCTCCTGGCCGGGCCGCGGGGATGGGTCCGATGCCGCATGCTAGCCGTGAGTCACACGCGCCTAACCTCTGGGAAACGCTGAGCCAGGACCGCTGTCCGACGCGCCCAGACCCCTGAAGTTCAGCGCGCCGGCAGCAGCTTGGCCGGGTCGATCGGCTTGCCCTGGCGCCGAATCTCGAAGTGCAGTTGCACCCGGTCGGCATCGCTGGACCCCATCTCGGCGATCTTCTGGCCGCGCCGCACCGCCTGGTCCTCCTTGACCAGCAGCACCTGGTTGTGGGCGTAAGCGGTCAGGTAGGTGTTGTTGTGCTTGACGATCACCAGGTTGCCGTAGCCACGCAGGCCCGAGCCGGCGTAGACCACCCGGCCGTCGGCCGCCGCCAACACCGGATCACCGGCCTTGCCGTTGATCGTGAGACCTTTTTGGCGGCCTTCCTCGAAGCCCGCAGATACCGCACCCGATGCCGGCCAGGCCCAGGCCGGCTCATCATCCGATTCAGCCTTGGCGGCGGCTGGTGCGGCTGGTGCGACAGCGGCAAGTGCAGGCACGGGCACACTGGCCGCCGATGCCGCCGCCGTGGCGACAGCCGCCACAGCTGCGGCTGTCGGCTTGCCGTCCAGCGACCGCGACTCCACCTTGGCCGGCGCTACGCCACGGCTGGCCACCACAGCGGGATCCACGCCAGGCGGTACCACCCGCAGCACCTGTCCCACCTCGATCAGGTTGGGTTTGTCGAGGTTGTTCCAGCGCGCCACGTCGCGCCAGTTCTGGCCGTTGTCCAGCCCGATGCGGATCAGGGTATCGCCAGGCTTGACCGAGTAGTACCCCGGCTTGCCGGCGTTCTCGGCGCCAGGCAGGGGTTTGGCAGCGTCAGCCGCGGCGCCAGTCGATTCACCGACCGGGGTCGCGGGCGCTGCCGCGGGTGCAGCCGTGGTCGGACGGCCGGGTTTGCGGTCTTCGATCGGTGCCTTGTTGGGTGCGGATGCACAACCCGCCAGCCCAGCGGCCAGGGCCAGGGCCAACAGCCAGACCGCAGCCCGGCGTGGCGTCGAAAACATTGGATGCATGGTGGCGGACCGGGGCAGGGGTCGGTTCAGACGATGCCCGATTTTAAAGGGACGAAATGCACCGCCTCGTACTCGCTGCGCACGATGCCGGTCGCATGGCGGTCGACCACCACCAGCACCTGGCCGCGGCCGCCGGTGCGGTGCATCGGTGCCACCAGCCGCCCGCCCACCGCCAACTGGTCCAGCCAGGCCTGCGGCAGTGCATCGCCACCGGCGGCGGCGATGATGCTGTCGTAGGGTGCGTTGGGGCCGTGGCCCAGCATGCCGTCACCGTGCAGCAGTCGCACATGGTCCATGCGCCAGGGGGCCAGGTGGCCGCCCGCCTTGTCGAACAAGGGCCGAAGCCGCTCGATCGACACCACGCGCTTGGCCAAACGGGCCAGCAGCGCGGTCTGGTAACCGCAGCCGGTGCCCACCTCCAGCGTGCAGCCGAGGTGGCCGCCGGCCCGGGCATGGGCGCTGTCGAACAGCAGCTCGATCATGCGTGCCACGACCGACGGCTTGGAGATTGTCTGGCCGTGGCCGATCGGCAGGCTGGTGTCCTCGTAGGCCTGGGTCGCCAGCGCGGTGTCGACAAACAAGTGGCGCGGCACCGCGTGCATGGCTTCAAAGACCGGCTCGCAGCGGATGCCCTCGGCCCGCAGCCGCTGCACCATGCGCTGGCGCACCTGCACCGAGTCCAGGCCCAGCCCCTGGGGCACGGCCTGCCGGCCCGCATCTCGGGCGGCTTCATGCAGCGGGCGTTGCGGCCTCAGGGTTTCACGCGGCCGTGCCGTGATGCCGGAACGGCCGACCCGCTCAAGCGGCAGGGGAAAGCGCGGCGCCCTGACCGGGCCACCGTCAGCGCTCATGCCGGGCTTTCGAGCCGCACCCGCCAATCGGGCAGGCGGGCGTGATCGGTCAGGTCGACCTGCAACGGGGTGATCGACACGCAGCCGTTGGCCACGGCATGGAAGTCGGTGCCCTCGCCGGCCTCGCGGGCATCGCCGGCCGGGCCGATCCAGTAGATCGGCTCGCCGCGCGGGTTTTGCTGGCAGATCACGCCCTCGCTGGCATGGCGCCGCCCCAGCCGCGTGATGCGCTTGGGCAAGGCATCGGCATCCGGCCGGTTGGGGATATTGACGTTGAGCAAAAACGGATGGCCCGCCAAGCCCTGGGCCAGGACCTGCTGCACCACCGAGCGCACCACGCGGCCGGCGGCATCCAGGTCGGCCCAGCCCTTGTGGGCTTGCGAAAACGCAATCGCCGGCACGCCGAACAGGTAGCCCTCCATCGCCGCGGCCACAGTGCCCGAGTACAGCGTGTCGTCGCCCATGTTGGCGCCCTGGTTGATGCCGGACAGCACCAGGTCAGGCCGGTAGCCCAGCAGGCCGGTCAAGGCCACGTGCACGCAGTCCGACGGCGTGCCGTTGACAAAACGCATGCGCGGGCTGGCACCAGCCACCTCGAAAACCTGCAGCGGACGGTTCAAGGTCAGGGCGTTGGACGTGCCACTGGCGTTTTGCTCGGGCGCGATCACGTCGATCTCACCCAAACCCTGTACTGCTGCCACCAACGCGGCCAGCCCGGGCGCCAGGTAACCGTCGTCGTTTGCAATGAGGATGCGCATGGGGCAGCGATTGTAGGCACCGTGCCCCGCCCGACCCCGCCGCACCGGCGGACAAACCCTGCCGCAACCCCTGGTTACTCTGGATGATCCAGACACACTTTGGCGGGCAATGGCCGGGGACAACTGCGCTAGCATCCCGCTGGGGAGACATCACTATGACCGTCAAGGTCCTGATACTGGAAGACAACCCGGTCGCGCGCAGTTTTTTGTGCCGCGTCGTGCGCGAAAGTTTCAGCGACACCCTGCACATCACCGAGGCAGGAGATCTGGAGACGGCACGCGCGCAAATCAGCCTGACGGGTGGCGCCAGCGGCTTGCATGGTGTCGATCCGTTCAAACTGATCCTGGTCGACCTGGAGTTGCCCGACGGCAACGGCATGGAGTTGCTGGCCGAGCTGACGCGCTACCCGGCCACCAAGATCGTGACCACGCTGTACTCCGACGACGACCACCTGTTCCCTGCCCTGCAGTGCGGCGCTGACGGCTACCTGCTCAAGGAAGACCGCTTCGAGGTGCTGGTCGAGGAGTTGCAGAAGATCGTGCGCGGCCAGCCGCCGCTGTCGCCAGCGATTGCCCGCCGGCTGCTCACCCACTTCCGCCAGGGTCACCGCGGCAGCGGCCTGGCGCCGGAGTCCGGGTTTTCAATGCCGCACGACTTCAGCACCACCAGCGCGCCGGTGCCGATCGAGAAGATCCCCGATCACGACCGCCTGACACCGCGCGAGAGCGAGGTGCTGACCTACCTGAGCAAGGGCTTCACGATCAAGGAGATCGCCAGCCTGATGGGTATCAAATGGTTCACCGTCAACGACCACATCAAGTCGATCTACAAGAAGCTCAACGTGTCGAGCCGGGCCGAGGCGGCCGTGCTGGCCACCAAGCAGGGCCTGGTCTGACCGGACGGCACGCGGGCTGCTGACCGACGATGCCCGCGCCAGCCAGCCCGCCCAAGACCCCCACCGGCGCCGACACCCAAATCGATTCAGGCTGGCTGGGTGCGGCATTGGGATCACGGCGCCCGCCGCAGTCAGCCGGCACGTTGCTGCGCAGCCTGCTGCTGGTAGCGCTGCTGGGCACGGCGGGGCTGACCTTGTGGCTGCACTGGCTGGCCGCTGTGCCGCACTTGCCGGGTGTGTGGCGCAACGCACCCACGGGCGGCCTCGTGCTGGAGTCCAGCACCGATGCCAGCCTGCACCTTGCTGCCGGCCAGCGCCTGGTGGCACTGCTGCTGCCCGATGGCCGGCTACTCGACACCAGCGCGGCAAGTCTGGTGCGGTCAGCACGCTGGACGGTTGACGCCGCGGAGGCGGCACGCAGCCAGGCGCTGCAAGCCCAGCTGGCGCTGGCTGCGGCGCAACCGAGCCTGACGCTGGT
>JBBRZR010000320.1:0-5964 GCA_038236495.1 Burkholderiales bacterium | reverse complement strand
GGCCGGCTGCCGCACTGGAGCGCGCCCAATCGGTCCGCGGTATCGCGCCATGCCTACACCCTGCACGCCACCGATGGCCGTGCGCACTATGCCGAGCACAACTGGCTGCGGCGCAGCGCAGGCTTGCCGGTGCGCGGCTTCACAGCCCGGGGCGATGATGAAAAGCTTTGACAACAAGGTCGCTGCCATCACCGGTGCGGCGTCCGGCATGGGTCGCGAGTTGGCGCTGGCGCTGGCGCGCCGCGGCTGCCACCTGGCCTTGTCCGACATCGACGCGGCCGGCCTGGCGGAGACTGCCACCGCGGCACGGCAGGCCAATGCCAGCGTGCGCATCAGCACCGCCCAGGTGGACACCGCCGACCGCGCCGCGGTCTATGCCTGGGCCGACCAGACCGCTGCGCAGCACGGGCGTGTCAACCTGGTGTTCAACAACGCCGGCGTGGCGCTGTCGGCCACGCTGGAGCAGGTGCGGCGCGAGGATTTCGAGTGGCTGATGGCGATCAACTTCTGGGGCGTGGTCTGGGGCACGCAGGCCTTTTTGCCGCATTTGCGGGCCTCGGGTGAGGGCCACGTCGTCAACACCTCCAGCCTGTTCGGCTTGCTGGCCATGCCGCTGAACGGCTGCTACAACGCCTCGAAGTTTGCGGTGCGCGGCTACACCGAGGCGCTGCGCATGGAGCTGGAGCTGGGCCGCGCGCCTGTCAGCGCAACTTGCGTGCACCCGGGCGGCGTGCGCACCCGCATTGCCCGCAGCGCCCGCATGGACGCCAGCACGGCCACCTTGTTGGGGTGCGACCCGGAGCAGGCCCGGGCCGAGTTCGACAAGCTGCTCGACACCACCTCGGCCGAGTCGGCTGCGCTGCAGATCCTGCGGGCGGTCGAGCGCAACCAGCGCCGGGTGCTGGTGGGCCGCGACGCGCGCTGGGCCGACAAGCTGGTGCGGCTGCTGGGCTCGTGGTACCAGCCGCTGGTGGTGGCGGCGGCGCGGCGCACTGCGCGGCGCGCCTGATGCAGCGGCGCGCCTGATGCAGCGGCGCACGGCGGCCGCCTGCCTGGTGGCCGTCACCGCGCTGCTGCTGCTGTCGCAATTGCGCTTGTTGCCGCAGGACGATGGTGTATTGCTGGAGGTCAGCGGCCGGCCGGTGGACGCCGCAGGCCGCTTGCTGGGCGTCTGGCAGCGGCTGGAACGGCGCTGCACCACGGTCACCGCGCTGGCGGACGGCTCGGCGGCCTGGCAGGAGGCCCAGCGCGCCCTGGCTGGCTACAGCCCGCCCGCCTCGCTGGCGGCCCGGCCGGTGCAGGTGCTGAGCTGGGGCACGGGCGATGCGCAGTGGCTGCTGGCGGAGGTGCGCTGGGGCGGCAACGACATCGCTCCGCTGGACCCGGCCATCGTGCCGCTGGCGCGCAGCGGCGGCGCCGTGCAGGTGCAGGCCGACGGCGTGTGGAGCGGGGACACCGGGCCGTGGTCAGCGCCGGTCTTCATCCGGCGCTTTTTGGCGGACCGGCTACCTGCGCTGCCGGCAGCGCTGCGCCAGTGCCTGGACCCGAAGCTGCTGCCGTTCAGCCGCTGAGGTGGCCGGCCTTGCGCCGCAGCACGCGGCACGCGGCACGGTGCTGAACCGCGCCAGACCGCGCTTGTCCACACAGTAACGCTCCTGGATTTCGCGGTCCGCCAGCAGCACCTCAGCCGTGCCGGTGTGCACGATCCGGCGCTGTGTGCAGACGCCCATCCGACGCTCGACGCTGGGTGGCAAGGGCGCGGGCGAGGCCGGCGCCGCCGGTGCACCGGCGGCGGTGATGAGGGCGATCAACGGCACGCTGGCACCACCCGACGCTTGGGTGGCCTCGCAGCTGATCACGCCTGAGAGGTTTCTGCGCGCCCTGGGCAAGGTCTGAGGGCGCCGGCCCGGCAGGCGTATTGCACGCAGCGCCTGCAGCGTGTGACCTCAGGCCGGCTGCAGCTGGTCGCCGACAAAGCGCACCCGCTCGCCGGCGTTGAAACGGCCTTGCTGGCTGACCGTCACCTGGCGGGTCTGGCCATTGTCCAGTTGCACATGCACCCGGTAGCCGATCACGTCGCGGCTGCGCGTCTTCTCCAGGCTGTTACCGGCCACCGCGCCGCCCACGGCGCCCAGCACGGTGGCGGCCTTGTTGCCGTTGCCGCTGCCCACCTGGTGGCCCAGCACGCCGCCCAGCACGCCGCCGATCACCGCGCCCGCACCGCTGTTGGGCGGGGATTGCGACAGCAGCGTCTCCACCGACGTTACCCGGCCCAGCGCCGCGCTGGGCGCCCGTGCGGCGGGCTCGACCGGTGCGGTTTCGACGCGGTCAGGGTAGGCGTTTTGGGCCCGTGTGGCTGGGCTGGGGCGGGTCTGCGCCGGCGCGGCCACAGTGCGGGTGCCGGTCCCGCGCTCATCCGCGTTGGACGGGTAGCTTGATTGCGGCGCGGGTGCCTGGCCGGCCACGGCCAGCGGCGCGGCGTCGGCGTCTGGCCGGGTCGGCCCGCAAGCGCTCAGCGCCAGGGCCGCAGCGGTGAGCAAGGCCGGCAGGGTCAGGAGACGGGTACGGGACATGGGTTTCTCTTTCAGTGCAAAAAACGGGACCAGGGCGATTGCGTTGCATCGCCCGGCTCAACGCGTCAGCATCGCAGCACGCTGCGCGGTAGGCCATAGTCCGGCGGCGGGAGACGGCGTCGGACAACGCTGACAGGCGCAGCACAACGCTGACAGGCGCAGCACAACGCCAGCCCCTCAGCCCGCCCGCAGGACGGCCGCAAGCCACTGAAGGGCTGGGGCATGACGCTCAGGCAATCGACGCACTGCCCGGAGCACCGGCGCGCCGGACTCCGCATGCCAATGGGGGCCGCGGGTGGCTGCTGCGGCTCGAAACAGCCCTTAGCATGGTCGTCCCGCGCCTTGCCGCGCCGTTGCCACCCCACTACGCCATGTCCGCCCACCCCAGCCCGCCCCGCATTCCCGGCCGCCGTTTTCTGCAATCCCCCGGCCCCAGCCCGGTGCCCGACGAGGTGCTGCACGCGATGGCGCGCCAGCCGATGGACATGGGCGACCCGCGGCTGGACGCCACCATCGCCGCCTGCGAGACCGGCCTGCGCAACCTGCTGCACAGCCCGGACGCCGAGGTGTTCTTCTACGCCACCAACGGCCACGGCGCCTGGGAGGTGGTGGTCGAGAACCTGCTGCCGCCGGGCAGCCTGGTGCTGATCCCCGGCACCGGCCACTTCTCGGAATCCTGGGCCGTGCAGACCGAGGCGCTGGGCCGGCGTGTGCAACGCACGCCCTGGGTGCCGGGCCTGGCGATCGATGCGGCCGTGGTGGCGCAAGCGCTGCGCGATGACCCGTCGCACCAGATCGTTGCCGTGTTCGTGGTGCACACCGACACCGCCAGCGGCATCAGCAACGATCTGGCGGCGATCCGCGCTGCCATCACCGCCACCGGCCACCCGGCGTTGCTGGTGGTCGATGCGGTGGCGTCGCTGGCCTGCACCGCGGTGGACATGCCGTCACTGGGCGCCAACGTGGTGCTGGGCGCGTCGCAAAAAGGCCTGATGACACCGCCCGGCATCGGCTTTGTCGCGGTGGACGCTGCCGCGCTGGCGGTGGGCGAGCGCAACCCGGCACCGCGGTTCTACTGGGACTGGCGGCTGCGCCAAAGCCCGCTGAGCTACCGCAAGTTCTGCGGCACGCCGCCGCAAACCCTGCTGGCCGGCCTGGCCGCCGCCTTTGCGCTGATCGCCGACGAGGGCGAGGCGGCGCTGTACGCCCGCCACCGCCGCCTGTCGCGGGCGGTGCAGGCAGCCGTCTCGGGCTGGGCCGAGGCTGGCGCGCTGGGATTCTTCGCGGTCGAACCGGCCCGCCGCTCGGTGTCGGTGACCACCATCACCGTGCCCGAGGGCGTGGACGTGGACGCGCTGCGCGAAGTGGCCCGCGACCGTTTTGGCGTGGCGATTGCCGGCGGCCTGGGGCCGCTGACCGGCAAGGCTTTCCGCATCGGCCACCTGGGCGACAGCAACCCGGCCACCATCCTGGGCTGCCTGGCCGCGATCGAAGCGGCGCTGCGGGTGCAGGGCGTGCCACTGGGCGGCGACGGCTTGCGGCGGGCGATCGACAGCCTGGTGGCGGACGCCGACTGATACCCACTGACACAACCGAGACGGAGATGCCCCGGTGACCCCATCCCAGAGCGACAGCCCCGACACCCGCCCTGCCGATGCGCCGACGCCCGTGTCTTACGCCGACCTCGCCAGCTGGATCGGCCGCAGCGAGACCCTGCACGACACGATCACGTCCACGCCGGTGATCGCGCTGGCCGCCACGCTGGACCACCCGGCCGCGCCGGTGCTGCCCGGCGATACGCTGCCGCTGCTGTGGCATTGGCTGTACTTTCTGCCGATGCGCCCCACGTCACCGGCGTCGAAGGCTATCCCGGTCTGACCGTGCACGGCCCGCTGATCGCCACCCTGCTGATCGCCACCCTGCTGATGGACCTGCTGCGCCGCGAACTGCCCGGCGCCGAGGTGGCCAGCTTCCGCTTCAAGGCGGTGCGGCCGACTTACGATCTCAACGCCTTCCGGGTCAGCGCTGAAGTCCGGCCTGATGGCAAGACCGTACACCTCTGGGCCCAGGACCACGAGGGCTGGCTGACGATGGACGCCACCGCCACGCTGCGCTGAACCTACCCACCATGCTCCCCAGAACCTACCTGTTCGTGCCCGGCAACCGCGCCGAGCGTTTTGCCAAGGCCCTGGCCAGCGGCGCCGATGCCGTGGTGCTGGACCTGGAAGACGCCGTCACCGACGACAGCAAGGGCGCAGCGCGCGATGCGATCGCCGCGTGGGCGGCCACCGCACCGGCCGCCGACCGATCCCGCGTGGTGGTGCGCATCAACCACGCCGCCTCCAGCCACTTTGCCGACGACCTGCGCCTGCTGCGTGAGCTGGCCCTGCCCAGCGTGATGCTGGCCAAGGCCGAGCACCCCGAGCAACTGCGCGCGCTGTGTGCCGGCCTGCCCGGCGCACAGGTGCTGGCGCTGGTCGAGTCCGCCCGGGGCGTGGCCCAGGCCGACGCAGTGGCGCAGGCCGAGGGCGTGACCCGCCTGGTCTTCGGCACGCTGGACTTTGCGCTGGACCTCGACCTGGACATTGCCGAGCACAGCGACGGCCTGTCCTACGCCGCCAGCCGGCTGGCCATCGCATCGCGGCTGGCCGGCCTGGCCGCGCCGGTGGCGGGCGTCACACCCCAGCTGGACGACGAGGCCCGGCTGCTGGCCGACCTGGCCTGGTCGCGCCGCCACGGTTGCGGCGCCAAGCTGTGCATCCATCCGCGCCAGGTGGCGCCCATCCACAGCGCGCTGGCGCCCAGCCCGCAGGCGCTGGACTGGGCCCGGCGGGTGCTGGCAGCCGACGCGGCCTCGCCCGGCGCCGCCCGGCTGGACGGCAGGATGATCGACCGGCCGGTGGTGCTGCAGGCCCAACGCACCCTGCAGCGCAGCGACGCCGCAACCCTGGGCACACGGCGACCCGAGGGCCGCTGAGCCTGCGCCCAGCGGCCTTGCGCCGCCGGGGTCCGGTGTCGATCACGGCGCTGCCGGACAATTCACCCGCCCAGCCCCCATTGCCTGTTCATGTCGCTCCAGCCGCCGCCCCCTCTTGCCAATGCCCCGCCCAGGGGCTTCCCGGCGTGGTGGCGCTGGCGCACGCTGGCCCAGGCCGGGTTGGGCGCGCTGCTGATGGCCCTGGTCGCACTGCTGGCGGCGGTGGCCTGGTACACCCCTCAACTGCCGCCGCTGGACCGCGTCACCGACTATCAGCCGCGCCAGCCCTTGCAGGTCTACACCGCAGACGGCGTCGAGATCGCCCAGTTCGGCAGCGAGCGGCGGCAGTTTGTGCCGATCGCCCAGATCCCGCTGCTGATGCAGCAGGCCTTGCTGGCGGTGGAGGACACGCGC
>JBBRZR010000319.1:0-6004 GCA_038236495.1 Burkholderiales bacterium | reverse complement strand
CTCTGAGCTGTCTTTCGATTGGCCAGGATGTTGGCGTTCGACGTGTGGCGCGAGGCAACCAAAGCCGTTGGGTAACCGCCTCCGTGAATGTCCTCCATGCCGGCCGGTTGGCCGGCATTTCCCCCTTTATTTCACTGCGCCGGTCACCCAACGCCCTTGGCCGCCGGCACCTTTTCCGCGTGCGTTGGCTTGAAAACTCAGCAGACACCACTGGCGGAGTAGCGCCGTGTCGGGCTGGCGTGTCCCGCGCAGGTAAAGAAGGGAGGGCCGGTGGTTTTCCGGCCCGGAATGACACGGAGCGGGGCACGCCAGCCCGGCGCGGCGCGGTCGCACAACACCCACGAACGGCAGGTTTCACACGCAAAAACGAAAATCAGCAACGAGCCGCTTGCCGCCTGCCCATTCGAAATCCAAGAAACCAATCCGTCTTGACGGCTTGCGCCGCCTCTTCGGGATACTGCCTGGGTGCTCGTATCAGTGGTCGAGGTGCTGGTCACAGCGGTGTACCTCGACCGTCACATGCCGCACGCTGCGCAGCGGCAGCAGGCGGGCGCGGTAGTCGGCTGCCGGCAGGGGCCGGTCGGCCACCACGCTGATCACCACCGAGTGGGCCTGCGGCCCGACCTGCCAGACGTGCAGGTCGGCCAGCTTGGCATCACCGTCGGCTTCTATCGCGGCACGCACGGCCTGGCGCAGCGGTGCGTCGGCGGTGGCGTCGACCAGGGCCAGCGAGCTGCTGCGCAGCAAGCCCCAGCTCCATTGGCCGATCACCGCGGCCCCCACCAGCGCCACCGCCGGGTCCAGCCAGCGCCAGCCCCACAGCAGGCCACCGGCCAGGGCGGCGATGGCCAGCAGCGAGGTGAAGGCGTCGGCCAGCACATGCACGTACGCGGCGCGGAAGTTGTGGTCGCTGTGTGCAGCAGGGCGGGCAGGCGGCGTGTGCCCAGCGCCCGCGCGGTCTCCGTGGTCATGGTCGTGTTCAGGGCCGTGGCTGTGGGTTTGCGGATGCGGGTGCGGGTGCGGGTGCGGTTGGGCACGGCTGTGCGCGGCATGGCCTTCCGGGGCTGCGTTGGGGTGTCCATGGCCATGGCCATGGCCGTGTCCGTGCCCATGCATGTCACCACCTGCCCGCGCCAGCAACCAGACGCTGGCCAGGTTGACCAGCAAGCCCAGCACCGCCACCAGCATCGCGTCGCGGTAGTTGATCGGCTCGGGGTGCACCAGGCTGCGCACCGCCTGCACCGCCAGGGCCACTGCCACCGCCGCCAGCAGCAGCGCGCTGGTGTAGGCGCTCAGTACCTCGATCTTCCAGCCGCCAAAGGCAAAACCCTCGTGCTCACGGGCGCGGCGCGACCAGCGCATCGCCAGTACGGCACCCCCCAGCGCGGCGGCATGGGTGCCCATGTGCCAGCCGTCGGCCGTCAGCGCCAGTGAGCCGGTCCACCAGCCCGCCACCAGTTCGGCCACCATCGTGACCAGGGTCACCGCCGTCACCATCAGCAGCGCCCGGCCGCGGGCGGCCTCACCGGCCTCGCCAAAACTGTGGCTGTGGCGGAACGGGCTCAGGTCGTGCTGGTGGGTGCTCATCAGGCCATGCTACGTCGGCCACGCGCGCCGCCCGTGGCAAAGGGCCGGGCCAGCCTGCCAGGCAATGTTCCTACAATCCTGAAAAATTGCTGCAACGCATCAAAGGACTGTCCATGACCAGCGCCGCTTCATCCGTTTTTGCCGTGCCCGACCTGGCCCATATTTCGCCGCGCGACAAGGCCGAGATCCTGGCCCAGGCCCTGCCCTACATCCGCAAGTTTCATGGCAAGACCCTGGTCATCAAGTACGGCGGCAACGCCATGACCGACCCGGCGCTGCAGCAGGATTTTGCCGAGGACGTGGTGTTGCTCAAGCTGGTGGGCATGAACCCGGTGGTGGTGCACGGCGGCGGGCCGCAGATCGACGACGCGTTGGCCAAGATCGGCAAGAAGGGCACTTTCATCCAGGGCATGCGGGTCACCGACGAGGAGACGATGGAGGTGGTCGAATGGGTGCTGGGCGGTGAGGTGCAGCAAGACATCGTCGGCCTGATCAACGTGGCGGGCGGCAAGGCGGTGGGCCTGACCGGGCGTGACGGCGGCCTGATCCGGGCGCGCAAGCTCAAGATGCTGGACCGCGACGACCCGACCAAGGAGCACGACGTGGGCCTGGTCGGCGAGATCGTCGCGATCGACCCCAGTGTGGTCAAGGCGCTGCAGGACGATGCCTTCATCCCGGTGATCAGCCCGATCGGCTTTGGCGAAAACAACGAGAGCTACAACATCAACGCCGACATGGTGGCGTCCAAGCTGGCCGAGGTGCTGAAGGCCGAGAAACTGCTGATGCTGACCAACACGCCCGGCGTGCTGGACAAGGCCGGCGCGCTGCTGACCGACCTGACCGCCCGCCGCATCGACGAGCTGTTTGCCGACGGCACCATCTCGGGCGGCATGTTGCCCAAGATCAGCGGTGCGCTGGATGCGGCCAAGAGCGGCGTCAACACGGTGCACATCATCGACGGCCGGGTGCCGCATGTGCTGCTGCTGGAGGTGCTGACCGACCAGGCCTACGGGACCATGATCCGGTCGCATTGACGGCTGCTCGCGGTGGCACTGCTGCGCACCGACCGCCGCACGGTCTGGCTGTTCGACCTGGACAACACGCTGCACGATGCGGGCAGCTATGTGTTTGGTGCGCTGCACCAGGCGATGGGCGACTACACCGCGGCAGCGCTGCAGATCGGCGCCGAGCAGGCGCAGGCGCTGAACCACGATTACTGGCACCGCTATGGCGCCACGCTGCTGGGGCTGATGCGCCACCATGGCGTCAAGCCCGCGCATTTTCTGCACGACACCCACCGCCTGCCCGGCCTGGAGCAACGGCTCACCGGCCACCGCCACGACTTTGCCGCGCTGCGCAGCCTGCCCGGCCGCAAGATCATCCTGACCAACGCGCCACGCGCCTATGCACTGCGGGTGCTGGCGGCGCTGGGCATCGCCGAGGCTTTCGACGCCGTGATCGCCATCGACGACATGCGCATGTTCGGCCACCTGCGGCCCAAGCCCGACGCCCGCATGTTGCGCGCGGTGGCGGTTGGCCTGCGGGTGGCGGCGACCCGTTGCGTGCTGGTGGAGGACACGCTGGTGCACCAGAAGTCTGCCCGCAAGGTGGGCATGGGCACGGTGTGGATGCAGCGCTTCTTGCGCCGAGGCATCGCGCTGGGGCCAACGGTTTCGCGCGTCTCGGTGCAGCCGGCCTATGTGGACCGCCGGGTGCGCGCGCTGCGTCAATTGCTGCGTTGAGTGGCGCTGCAGCCGGACTGCGCCGGACACGCCGGGACGCTGTGCAAGAATCGTATTGGCCTCTCGTGCACCCCTCCCTGACTGCTGCAATGCCTGAATTGCCTGAATCCGCCGGCGCCGTTGTACGACTCGTCAGGCCGCTGGAGTTGGTGGCCGCGGCCGCGGCGCCCGCTGCCGTCGGGGCACAGGTGCCAGTGCAACGCAAGCGCCCGCTGCCCGGTGAGCGCCGCGTGCAGATCCTGCAGACGCTGGCCGCGATGCTGGAGCAGCCCGGCAGTGAGCGCATCACCACCGCCGCGCTGGCGGCCCGGCTGGAGGTCAGCGAGGCCGCGCTGTACCGCCATTTCGCCAGCAAGGCGCAGATGTTCGAGGGCCTGATCGAGTTCATCGAAACCAGCGTCTTCACCCTGGTCAACCAGATCACCGAGCGCGAGGCTGGCGGCAATGTGCAGGCCCAGCGCATCGTGGTGATGCTGTTGCAGTTCGGCGAGAAAAACCCCGGCATGGCCCGGGTGATGGTGGGCGACGCGCTGGTGTTTGAGCACGAGCGCCTGAGCCTTCGCATGAACCAGTTTTTCGATCGGGTCGAGGGCCAGCTGCGGCAATGCCTGCGCCGGGCTGCAGGGCCGGCCGATGGACCCATTGCCCCGATCGCCGCCATCGGCACGCTGCAGCCCAGCGGCCCGCCCGACACCACCGCGCCCACGCAGGTCGCCAACGCCATGGCCTCGGGCCTGACGGCGCTGGTGATCGGCCGGCTGCAACGCTTTGCGCGCTCGGGGTTTCGCCGCAGCCCGACCGAACACCTGCCCGAATTGCTGTCCCGACTGACCCCATGACCTCCACACCGCTAGACGCCCTGTTGGCCCGCGCCGACCGACTGTTGCAACGCCTTGAAACGCTGGTGCCCCAAGCGCTGGTCGCGCCCGATTGGCAGGCCGCCGTTGCCTTCCGCTACCGCAAGCGCGGCACGGCAGGCTGGCTGCAGCCGGTGCGCCAGGTGGCCCCGATTGCGCTGTCCGACCTGAAAGAAGTGGACGGCCAAAAAGACCGGCTGCTGCGCAACACCGCCCAGTTTGTTGCCGGTCTGCCGGCCAACAACGTGCTGCTGACGGGTGCGCGCGGCACCGGCAAGAGCTCGCTGATCAAGGCCTGCCTGAACGAGTTTTCAGGGCGTGGCCTGCGACTGATCGAGGTCGACAAGGTCGACCTGATCGACTTGCCCGACCTGGTGGATCTGGTGGCCGACCGGCCCGAGCGCTTCATCGTGTTTTGCGATGACCTGAGCTTCGACGAGGGCGAGCGCGGCTACAAGGCCTTGAAGTCGATCCTCGACGGCTCGATCTCGGCCGCCAGCGACAACCTGCTGATCTACGCCACCAGCAACCGCCGCCACCTGCTGCCCGAGACCATGAAGGAGAACCTGACCTACACCCACACCGAGGACGGTGAGGTGCACCCGGGCGAAGTGGTCGAGGAGAAGATCTCGCTGTCCGAGCGCTTTGGCCTGTGGATCAGCTTCTACCCCTTCAGCCAACCCGAATACCTGGCGATCATGGCGCAGTGGTTGCAGCACTTCGGCGCGTCGCCGGCCGCCATCGTGGCTGCCCGCCAGCCGTCGCTGGTGTGGGCGCTGGAGCGCGGTTCACGCTCTGGTCGGGTCGCCTACCAGTTTGCGCGGGATTGGGCCGGGCGTGATCCGTCCGCCGACGGCACATCTTTGCCGCGCCTTGCCGCGACTGACGCACCATCGCCCGACGGGCTGGACCGTGTCTGAGGCCGGCATGCGCATCACCTCGGTGGACGGGGTGGCGCGTGGCGACCGGCCCACAACCGACGTGGCCGTGGGCGTGCTGATCGAGCGTGACGCCGCCGGCCGTGAGGGGCGTTTTTTGCTGACCAGCCGGCCCGCAGGCAAGGTCTACGCCGGCTTCTGGGAGTTTCCGGGTGGCAAGTTCGAGCCTGGCGAGATGCTGGAGCAAGCCTTGCGCCGTGAGCTGCACGAGGAGCTGGGCATCACCATCGGCGCGGTTCACCCGTGGCAACACGAGGTCTTCGACTACCCGCACGCCCGGGTGCGCCTGCATTTCTGCAAGGTGTTCGACTGGACGGGTGATGTCGAGATGCGCGAGCAGCAGCAGATGGCCTGGTCCACGCTGCCGGTGACTGTCGTACCGGTGCTGCCGGGCACGCTGCCCGTGCTGGCCTGGTTTGCCGCCGAGCGCGGCCACGACGGACCCACCTGCGCCCAGCCCTGACGCTGGGGCTGGCTACACTGGCCGCATGGACTGGATCGATGATATTGGCTGGGACCGGGATGGCCTGGTGCCGGTGATCGCGCAAGAGGCCGCCAGCGGCGATGTGCTGATGTTTGCCTGGATGAACCGCGAGGCGCTGGCGCTGACACTGGCGCGCGGCCAGGCCGTTTACTGGAGCCGGTCGCGCCAGCGGCTGTGGCACAAGGGTGAAGAAAGCGGGCACTTCCAGCAGGTGCACGAGATCCGCATCGACTGCGATGCCGACGTGGTGCTGCTCAAGGTCAGCCAACTGGGCCACGAGCCGGGCATCGCCTGCCATACCGGCCGCCACAGCTGCTTCTATCGCCGGCTGGAGGGTGGCCAGTGGCTGGCGGTCGAGCCGGTGCTCGAAGACCCTGAACGCATCTACAAAAAATG
>JBBRZR010000318.1:0-6017 GCA_038236495.1 Burkholderiales bacterium | reverse complement strand
CCCACCCCGTTCGGGCCGACCAGCACCACGTTGGTGGCGTCGGTCATGAACGACAGCGTCATCAGCTCCTGCACCGTCGCCCGGTCGCACTGCTTGGGCCAGTCTGTGAGCGCCGGTCGAGATCCGCGCCCGGATGACGGCGAGGTGGCGGATTTCGTTTTGCAGTCTTGAACTTCAAATTGCTTTGGAGGCCCCTGCCAGGCCGCCGGAGGCGCCCCGGTTGAGCGATGTAGTCAAGGTTCAACCTCTGCGGGCTGTTGCCTGCAGAGGCAGCGTTGTCGCAACGACTCGGCGATTTGACGCAGACCACCTCGGGCGTTGCCCGACATGAGCGCGCTACGCGGTACAACGGCTGGGATGCCGAAGTAGGCGGGTGCGGCAGCGGTCGCTTTACGCGTGACAGCGGCGACCGTGCCGCACCCCACACCGTGCCGATGAAGGCGGTGCAGCAGCAGTGTTGCACCTCTGGGGCGAGTCCGTCCAGCACCTTTGGCTTCATCGCCCAAGGACGGACATGGCCCGCTCAGCGCGGTTGTTCCTGTGCGCGCGCTGCCGCGATCAGGTGGTGCTGTGTTCGCACTGCGACCGCGGGCAGGTGTATTGCAGTCGGGCATGCTCAGTGGCGAGTCGCCACCAGCGACGGCGACACGCCGCCCAGCTCTACCAGGACAGTCGGCGCGGTCGGCTCAAGCATGCTGCGCGCGCCGCCCGTTGGCGTGCTCGGCGACGCTCGCTGCGTCAGGCCAGCGCGGGCGGTGATGTCAATAAAGTGACGCACCAGGGTTGCCCGGGCTCGACTGCGGATGCTTCACTGCAGGCATGCGACACCCCCAATGCCTACGAGCCCGCCACGCTAAGCGAGGCGCCTGCCGACGCCGCGCCCACCACACTCGGCTCGGTCCCATTCAGCGCCCTGGTGTGCCGGCGCTGCACCCATGCCCTGGAGCCCCATTGGCGCCAGGGCCCGCTGCTCAGCAGCCGTGTTCGCCCGCGCAGCCGTCATGACCATCCCTCATGAGCTGGCCGCGCGAATCGAGCGCCTGTACACGGTCGAGCACTGGCGCGTTGGCACCATCGCAGCACCTTACAGGAGTGAGGTGTTGCACTTCAGATTTGAGGCCGCGGGGTCAAAAGCAAGGCTGTGCCAAATGAAAGGAACAAACCAGCCCGTACGCCCTTCGTGGCCCTCAAACATCATGTGAGTACCCGCTCGCGCCGCGACCTCGGAGAAACGTGCGGTGAGGTCACCGGGTTGGTGACAACATGAAAGTTCGAAAGTGACAGCTTGAAGGGAAACCGACAGCGCGGCCTGGCTCGGACGCGCGTCGACCTTGGATACGCCTGTGACTTGAGGCGCGGGGACCTCAACGCATGTAGGCACCACCATTGACATCGATCGTCGTGCCGGTGACGTACGAAGACAGATCACACGCCAGAAACAGGCATGCGCCGGCAATCTCATCAGGGCTCGCCGCACGTGGCAATGGCCAGCCGCGGGCTGACGCGTGTTTTGCGTCGTCGGTGCTGGCGCTACGCGAAAAATCGGTCAACGTCAGGCCGGGAGCAACCGAGTTGGCGCGGATGCCCATCGGCCCGAACTCGCGGGCCAGGGCCCGCATGTAGCCCAGCACGCCGGCCTTGGCTGCGCAGTAGTGAGCGCCGCCGAACATGCCGCCACCTTGCTGTGCCGACATCGATGACATCGAGATGATGCTGCCCGATTGTTGTCGGCGCATTGGCTCCAGCGCGGCCTGCGAGAGCTGGAGGGTGCCGCGAAGCACCACGTCGGTGACCTGCTGGTATTCCTCGGCCGTGATCTCGCTAATGCCGCGTTTTTGCGTAATGCCGGCGTTGTTGACCAGCACGTCGAGTCGACCGGCAGCGGCAGGCCACGACAGCGCTTGCGCAATGGCCTGCCGGCACGACGCCATGTCGGTCACGTCGCAGTGCAGGCCGATGGCGTCACCACTTTCTTCGGCGGCAAGTTCCGCCGCAGTCTGAGCCACTTCGCCCTTGTCCAGGTCCAGCAAGACCACGGCAGCACCGTGCTGCAGGAAGAGTCGCGCTGTGGCTCGGCCGATGCCACGTGCCCGCCCGGCACCAGAAATGACGGCCGTGCGACCTTGCAGCAAGGGCCCGCTGGTATGCCGTGCGGTACGCATGACTGCCTCAGTCATTGCTGATGCCGGCTCGCTTCGCAATCTGACGCCAGGATTCGATGTCGGCCGCCGTCATCGTGCGCAGTTCGTCACCTCCCACAAAGGCTGCAGTGATGCCCAGTTCCAACAGTCGGTCTTTCACGTCGGGCATCTCGACCGTGGTCTTCAGCGCGTGCGAGAGTTTGTCCATCACAGGCTTCGGCGTGCCCGCTGGCGCGTACAGGGCCCAACGCAGAGCGCCCATGCGCTTGCCGATGAAGTCGATGCCCTCGTCGTCGTAGCTGGACACGTTGGGCAGGCTGGGGGAGCGTGAAGTGCAGGCCGTGATGGCCTTGAGCTGGCCAGACCGGACCATCGGTGTGCCCGAAGCCATGTCGATGAAGGCCAGCTTCACATGACCGCCCAGAAGGTCGGTTTGTATCTGACTCACTGACTTGTAGGGAATGTGGCTCATCTTGGCGTCGGTCTTCAGGTTGAATAGCTCGCCGCAGAAGTGCCCTGTGGAGCCGTTCCCCCAGCTGGCGTACTGAACGCCACCGGGAGTCTTCTTCGACAGTGCCACCACTTCTTGCACAGTACTGGCCGGGAAGTCCTTGGTGGCCACCATCAGGATGGCTGCCGTGCCTACCTGGCCGATAGGCTCGAAGTCCTTCACTGAGTTGTAGGGCAACTTGGGATTGCTGGCCGGCAGCAGCACGTGCGTGGTCGCACCGCCAATGGCTATGGTGTAGCCATCCGGCGGCGCCTTGGCCGCCATGTCGGTGGCTATGGCACCGCCAGCGCCCGGCCTGTTGTCGACAACAAAGGTGGCCTTCAACAAGGGCGCCATCTTGTCAGCCAACAGCCGGCCCAGCGTGTCGCCCCCGCTGCCGGGTGCCGAAATCAGGATGAAGCGGATGGGCTTGGACGGATAGTCATTCTGTGCCTGGGCAAGCTGGCCAGCGCAAGCCAGAAACAGCGCCATCGCAGCGAGAAGGGCCTTGGTCATCAATGTCTCCTTGGTGTTGGGGTGTGTTTCTCTTTCACAGCGACAGCCCGCCGTCGACCACCAGTTCAAGACCGGTGATGTAGGCCGACTCGTCGCTGGCCAGGAACAGCGCTGCGTTTGCGACGTCCCAGGGGGAGCCCTGGCGACCCATCGGACAGCGTGCGTTGCGCGCGGCGCGGCCGCTGCTTGCTGCGTCGGCGTTAGCAAACAGGGCCGCGGCATGTGGTGTGTCGATCAGCCCCGGCAAGATGACGTTGCAGCGCACCTGCTGCGAAGCGTACTGTCGTGCGACGACACGTGTCATGTGGTTCAGCGCTGCCTTTGATGTGCTGTACGACAGGAATTGCATCGGGCTCCATTTGCGGCTGGCAATTGAAGAGATGTGGATGATTGAACCGCCTCCCTGGCGCACCATGTGCGGCATCACTTCGCGTGACGTCAACATGGCGCCCTTCAGGTTGATGGCGTGCACACGGTCCCAGGATTCTTCGGTCACGTCGGTCAATTCACCGAACTCCTCCACGCCCACGTTGTGGTGCAGAACGTCGATGCGTCCGTACACGGCAAGACAGTGTTCGACCATCGCACGAATGCGCCCACTGTCACGCACATCGGCTTCAAAGGCTGCTGCGTGGCCCCCCTCGTCCACGATGCTCTGGGCTGTGCGCTGGGCCGACTCCATCACACGGTCCACACACAACACAGTCGCTCCGTGCCGGGCAAACAACAGGGCTGCCGCAGAGCCGTTGCTGGCCTCTTCGCCTATCGAGCCTGCCCCGACAACGATCGCGGCCTTGCCCCGAAGACGCCCGGTCATGACGGTGTCGCCTTCCTCGCTTGCGCTGCTTTCACAGCTGCATGCGCACTGCGTGGTACCGGGCCGCAAGACTCGCGCAGCACCAGCTGCGTGGTCAGCACCACACGGGCGGGTTCGGGCGCTGCGTCGTGGTCCATCTGCTTCAGCAACAACTGGGCGGCAGCCAGTCCCACGGCTTCCAAATCCCACGTCAACGAGGTGACTGCCGGGCTGAACAACTGCGACAAGTCGGTGTCCCCGATGCTGACCACGCTTACGTCCTCGGGCACGACCCGCCCTGCGTGGCGCAAGGCCTGAAGCACACCAGCCAGGATGCGCGTGCCCAGGCACAGGAAAGCGGTGGGCGGCTCCGTCGAGGACAACAGGCCCAGCGCTTCGCTGAACGCATAGTCCATGGCCGACTTCTCGGCGCGGATCAACCGCGGCTCAGGCGTCAGCCCACGTTCGCGATAGGCGTCGGTGAAGCCGGCTATGCGTTCCCGGCCCGGCCGCAGCATGCTGCCCGGCGTCAATAAGGCGGTGCGCACATGGCCCAGGTTGAGCAGATGGCGTGTGGCCTGCAGCGCCCCGTTTAGGTGGTCCACATGCACGCCGGTGCCCTGGGCTGGCATATCGCGGTCCAATGCCACCACCGGCAGGCGGTCTGCCAGCGCAGCCAACAGTTCGGGTGCTTCTTGGTGGCAGGGGCCTAGGACCAGGCCGTCCACACGGCGGCGGCAGAAAAGCTCGATCAAGGCCTTCTCGCGTGCCGCGTCGTTATGGGTGTTGGCGATCAACAGTGCCAGGCCGGCGGACTGCAGTTGGGTTTCAATGGACCTGACGATGCGGGCGTACAGCGGGTTGCTGATGTCCGACACCAGGACGCCCACGACCCCGGTCGACCCACTGCGCATGCTTTGCGCCACAGCGTCCGGCGCGTAGCCCAACTGCCTTGCGGTGCGAGTCACCTTGGCCACCGTCTCGGAGCTGACACGGCCTGCGCGGTTCAGTGCGCGCGACGCGGTCGCCAGCGACACACCGGCGGCCTGGGCAACGTCGCGGATCGTGATTCGGGGCATCATGCGAACTAGTCTGCCGGAAATTGCGGAAACGTTTGCACCAAGTTTTCCCTAAGCCCAGTTCGTCACCTTTGGCTGGAAACTAGCCGGCATGCGGAAACGTTCTCGCGGCGTTTCGGCGTTTCGGCGTTTGCCGTTTGGTCACATCTACACCGGAGTTGGCATGACAGAAGACGAACTCAACGCAGCCCGCATCCAGACCGTGCGCCAGCACATGGCACTGGAATGCACACACGAGTGGGACGGCGTCATCGCCACCTTCGAGCATCCGCGTTACGAGCTGCACGCCACCGGCGCGGTGTACGACGGCGAAGAGCAGGTGCGCGGCTACTTTGCGTCGTCGCGCGCCGCGTTTCCTGACCAATCAAACGAGGTAATCGCCATCGCGGCCACCGGCGAAACGGTGCTGGTTGAGTTCTGGCTGATGGGCACACACCTGGGGCCGTTCACGGTCGCTGGCAAGGTCTACCCGCCGACCGGGCGCGACTTTCGCACTCGCATTGCGGCCAGCTTCGAATTTGCGCCGGGCACCGACAAGATCATCTGTGAACGGCCCTACTCGTCTTCTGACGCCAAGCTGCGGGCGCTAGGCCTGGCCTGATCGCGTTCAGTCGGCATCAGGCCTTGCCGTACTTCGCGATCAGCGCCTTGGCGCTGTCAAGCAGCACTCGGCCCTTGAAGCCGCGCTTGTCCATGTCAGCGACTCATTGCTCGTCGATCTGGCTGCTGGGTTCTGTCGCAATAGCGCGATGAGGCCAAGCAATGCTGCAAGGCCGACGTCGATCAGAAAGCCAGCGAGTAGAACTGATTCGCTGCAGACGAGGATCGGTCTTTGATGTCGCCGAGCTGGCCTTTGCGGATCATGTGCATGACCTGGATGCCGTCGCATCAGGATTCGGGCGCAGCGAAAGGTCTTGAAGCCGAGCATCGACCGGGTGATGCGTTTGACGGCGCGGTGGTCTTGCTCGACGAGGTTGTTCAGGTACTTCGACTGG
>JBBRZR010000317.1:0-6022 GCA_038236495.1 Burkholderiales bacterium | reverse complement strand
CTGCTGCCCGCGCCGACCGGCCGTGGCCTGCGTGCGACAGTGCAGTTCTGAACCCGGTCGCGAACCTGTCGCCAAGCTGTCTTGCGCGGCCGCTACGTGGAAACCGAGGTGCCTTGAAGCGGCCACCTTCCTAGAGTGCAGTGCCGGCGCCGCATGCAGTGCCGGCGTTTCGGCTGTGCAGCGCCTGGTGCGCGGAAGGGCTTCTGATGATCGATCGCAACCTGGCGCGTGGCTTGTTCCTCGCGCTCATTGCCCTGGCCTTTGGGCTCGGGGCGTTTCAGTACCCCATTGGCCGGCTCGAACGTGCCGGCCCGGGGCTGTTCCCGCTGATGGTCAGTGGCCTGCTGCTGCTGATCGCGGTGATCTCCATCGTGCGCTCGCGTTACGTCGAGCGGGTGCCGCTGTCGTTCAACCCCAAGAACATCGCACTGATACTGGGCGCGTTGTGCGCCTTTGCCTTGGTGTCCAAGCTCGTCAACATGTCGCTGGGCATCGTGGCGATGGTGTTCATCGCCGGCATAGCCGGCAGAGCGAACGCCTGGAAGCGCAATCTGAAGATCTCGATCGGCCTGCTCTGCATCGCCTTCGCGTTCCAGAAGTTGCTCGGCCTGAACCTGCCGCTGTACTGACACCATGGAAGCACTTCACAACCTGGCGTTCGGCTTCGAGCATGCGCTGACGCTGCAGAACCTGATGTTCTGCGCCCTGGGCTGCACCGTCGGCACCCTGGTCGGCCTGCTGCCCGGGCTGGGCCCGTTGGCCACCATCAGCTTGCTGCTGCCGCTGACGTACTCGATTCCCACGGGCGGCGCGCTCATCATGCTGGCCGGCATCTACTACGGCGCCCAGTACGGCGACAGCGTCAGCGCGATCACGATGAAGATCCCGCACGCCAGCAGCATCGTGGCCTGTATCGATGGCTACCAGATGACGCTGAAGGGCAAGACCGGCCTGGCGCTGGTGACGGCCGGCGTGTCAAGCTTCATCGGTGGCACGGTGGCCATCGTGGTGCTGACCTTCCTCGCCCCCAGCCTGGGCGAGGTGGCATTTCTGTTCGGGCCGGCCGACTATTGCGCGCTGATGCTGGTGGGCTTTGTCTGCGTCAGCTTCGTCACCACCGGCAGCTTGCTCAACGGGCTGGCGATGTGCCTGATCGGCGTGCTGTTGGGCCAGATCGGCACCGACGTCAACAGCGGCATGCCACGCTACACGTTCGACTTTCCCTTCCTCGCCGACGGCGTGGGGCTGATCAGCATTGCGCTGGGCTGCTTCGGCATCGCCGAGGTCACCAAGAACGTTGACGAGGGCACCGAGCGCACACCGTTCAGCGGCAAGATCGATCTCGTCCCGACCTGGGCCGAGTTCAAGCGCATCATCCCCAGCGCGCTGCGCGGCAGTGCCATCGGTTCGTTCCTGGGCATCCTGCCTGGCGGCGGGCCGGTGATTGCGCAGTTCGCGGCCTACGCGGTGGACAAGAAGTTCAGCAAGTACCGGGACGAGATTGGCCAGGGTGCGATCGAGGGCGTGGCCGGCCAGGCGGCGGCCGACGAGGCCGCAGCGCGCACCAGCTTCATCCCGCTGATGGCCATCGGCATCCCCGAGAACGCGGTGATGGCGCTGATGATGGCCGCCTTCGTCATCAAGGGCATCCAGCCCGGGCCGAACATGATCGCCGGCCACCCCGACCTGTTCTGGGGCCTGGTGGCCAGCATGTGGGTGGGCAATGTGTTCTTGCTGGTGCTGAACGTGCCGCTGGTGCGCTACTTGCTCTCGATCTTCAAAATCCCGTACGCCGTGCTGTTCCCCTCGATCCTGTTCTTTTGCTGCATCGGCACCTTCAGCGTCAACAACAACCTAGACGACATCTTCATCACCTCGGTCTTCGGTCTGCTCGGCTATGTGTTCATGTGCCTGAAGCTGGACGCCGCGCCGCTGATGTTGGGCTTCATCCTCGGCCCGATGCTGGAAGAGAACTTCCGCCGCGCACTGCTGATAAGCCGGGGCCACTTCGGTGCCTTCTTCACGCGGCCCATCAGCGGCACGCTGCTGGTGCTGATTGGCGCCTTCATCGTCTGGCAGATCGTCTCGGGTCTGCTGAAGCTGCGGGCAGCAAAGCCCGCCGCGAGGTCGGGCGACGCGCCGCAGGCCGAGCCCGGCCTGGGCCTCAAGTAGGCCGACCTCGGCTCGCCGCGCGCACCCTGATCGGCGCCAAGTCCAACCAGGCCGCTGCGCCGCGGGTGGTCCCTACAATTGACCGTAGGCGTCCGCCCGAGCGCGCGCAGGAAACGAGGTATCGATGTCAGCGGCGAACGACGCGGTCAAGGCAGTGGCCGACGGGCTGAACACTGGCCGGCAAAGCGGACCGGATGGCGCAGTGGCGCGCGGCGGCGCCGGTCCGGCGGCGTCGCGCGGGCTGCTGACGGTGCTGTTCATCGGTGTCTTCATGGCCGCACTCGACACCGCCATCATCGGCCCGGCCCTCCCCGCGCTGCGCGAGACCTTCGGGCTGGACCAGCGCAGCGTCGGCCTGGTGATGACGGTGTTCGTGCTGTTCTCGCTCTGCAGCACCGCGCTGATGGCCAACCTGGGCGACCGCCACGGCCGCCGGCCGGTCTACCTGGCGGGCATCAGCCTGTTCGCGCTGGGCTCGCTGCTGATCGCGCTGGCGCCCAGCTTCGAGCTGATCCTGCTCGGCCGGGCGATCCAGGGCATCGGCGGCGGCGGCATCATCCCGACCGCCAGCGCCGTGATCGGTGACGCGCTGCCGCCGCAACAGCGCGGCCGCGCGCTGGGCCTGATCGGCGCCACCTACGGCATGGCCTTCGTGCTCGGTCCGCCGTTGGCCGCGCTGGTGATGGTGGTGGCGAGCTGGCAATGGATCTTTCTGGCCAACCTGCCGATCGCCGCGGTGGTGCTGTTGCTGGCCCGGCGCGCGCTGCCGTCGCCGTCGCCGCGGCCGGCGGCGGCGCTGTTGCCGCCGCTGGACTGGCGCGGCATCGTCGTGGTCTTTGCCCTGCTCATCGCGCTGGTGCTGGGCATCACCCGGGTCGCGGACGGCTATGCCGGCGTCACGCTCTGGCCCGGCTTGCTGGCCGCGTCGGGGTTGCTGCTGGCGCTGCTGGTGTGGCTGGAGCGGCGTGCCGCGATGCCGATGATCCCGATGTCGTTGTTCGCCAACCGCCAGCTCGCGGTCACCTATGGGCTGACCGTGGGCGCCGGCTTTGGCATGGGCAGCGTGATCTTCCTGGCCACGGTGGCCACATTGGCGCACGGCGTGTCGCGCGCGCATGCCGGCTTCGCCTTGCTGCCGCTGGTGCTGTGCTCGATGCTGGGGTCGATGGGGTCGGGCCGGCTGCTGAACCGGCTGGGCGCACGCGCCCTGGTGCTGGCTGGCTTCGCTCTGCTGATGCTGGGCTATGCCGCCTCGGCGCTCACCGGCCTGGTCCTGTGGGGTTTCCTGCTCGCGACGATGCCGGTGGGCCTGGGCGTGGGGGTGGTGGTGGGCGGCGCGCTGCGCACCATCGCCATCGACGAGGCCCCAGTCGCGCTGCGCGGCGCGGCGCAGGGCCTGGTCAACATCTTCACCAGCATCGGTACGCTGCTGTCGGCCACCGCCATCGGCGCGCTGGCCGATTTTGCCGGCGGCGGCGCGCGCGGCTTCGACCTGGCCTACCGCGCCGTGGCTGTGGCCATGGCGGCGATGCTGCTGCTGGCATTGGCGCTGCGTGGGCCGCGCCCCGCGCTCACGCCGCTCGCCGCCGCCCGCTGATCGCGCGCCCGAGATGCTCGGCCAGGTCGAGGCCGGCACGCTGCGCCCGCTGGCGGTGACAACGCCCGAGCGACTCGCGCGCTGGCCGCAGGTACCGACGGAGGCCAAGTCGAACTGCCCGGGTTTCGAGGCCAGCGACTGGTGCGGCGTCGCCGTGCCCGCGCACACGCCGGCCGAGGGGGTGGCCGCGGTGGTGGCCGCTGTTGCCGAAGGAGCGCAGGCGGCGATGGACGACGCGTCGTTGCGCCGGACGTTGCCGGCTCGACCCGGTCAATTCGGCAGCGCATCCTCGGCGAAGGCGATGCGTGCGTGTACGGCGCGGGCGGTTCGCACCGCTTGCTGAAAGGCGCCGGCGCCAGCCTGGGGCGAAACCTGGATCTCGATCAGCGAGGCAGGCGCAGTGGCCTGCTCGGCTTGCAGCGCTGCCTGCAGGTCAGCCGCAGCCACCGGCTTGCCGGCCAGCACATAGCTGCCGTTGGCCGACACTTGCAGCAGCACCCGGCCTGCCGGGCGCGGCATGTAGCAGCCACCCAGCGCGACCAGGCACGCCAGCAACAAGGCAGACAGGCCGCAGACCAGGGTTCGGCGCGGCAACGACTGGCAGGCGGAGGGCAGGGGGGGCGTCATCGGGCGGCGGGCGGCAGCGAGAAGTATGCCCCACTGCCTGCGCGCCGTCCTGGGGATCAGCGCTTGATGCGGCTGATCTTGGTGCCTTCGATACTCAGGCTGGCCATCAGCCCTTGCTGGTCGGCAATGTAGGCGTAGGCATCGTCCTTCAGCGTCGAGGTTGTCAGGTTCTTGGCGACGCCTTCGTTCACGACGACCACGGTCGGGCCGACGCCGAATTCCCAGCCCTTGGACTTGGCCAGGTACTGCACCGCCTTGTCGCTCATCAGGAAGACGAAGTAGGCGTACGACTCGGCGCCCGCCTGCCAACCCCAGGACGCCGACACCGAGTTGTAGTAGTCGGTGACATGGCCGCTCTTGAGCAGCACGCCCTCGCCGTAGCTGCCGCCAAATACCAGGCCGGCCTTGACGATCTTCGGAAACACCAGGATGGCCTTGGCCTTCTTGGCGATGACTTCGGCGGTCGGGTTGGTCTTGTACAACGCCTGCAGCGCCTGCGCGGCGTCCTTGTCCAGGTCTTCGGCGCTGGCGGCCGAGGCACTCAAGCCAAAGGCGCCCAGCGACAGCGCGGCAGCGGTAGCGATCAACATCTGGTGCAGGTGACGGCGGGTGGTTGTCATGGTGCGATCAGGAGTGGATGTGAATCCACATTCTAGGAACTGGGCCGCGGTTTGACCGTGCGGCAGCGCACGCTGCTGGGCGGGTGGTGGACGCGGCCGCCGGCATGCAGGATTGGCGGGCGTCCGGCGACCCGGCGCAGTCAATGGTCATCAGCGGTGGGGTGGCCAGCCGCCCCCACTGGTTCGGCGCGAATTGGTCAAGGAAGGCGTGTGAACTGTGCCCTGCTGCCAACAGCGGGCAGCAGGATCTCGGCGCAGGCTATCGGGGCTTGGGCGCGGGCGGCGCTACCCGAACCTTGTCGCCGCTCTCGACACCGTCAGGCGGGTTCTCAACGACGCGGTCGTTGACGTTCAGGCCGTTGGCCAGTTCGATGCGGGTGCCCAGGTCGCGCGCCAGCGTCACCGGTTTCAGTACCACGGTGTCGTCGGCGGCCAGCGTGGCCACGCGCGGGCCTGCCGTGCCAAAGATCAGTGCGCTGGGCCGGATGCCGAGCGTGCCGCTGCTGCGTGGCAGGTCGAAACTGACGCTGGCAAAGCCGCCCGGCAGCAACCGCCGGGCTGCCGGTGTCGATCAGCGCGCCGACATCGGTATTGCGCGCCGTCACCGCACGCCGTGCCCTGCGTCAGGACCTCAACGATCCCCAGAGAGCCCCGAAGGAGCGGTCGTAGTATTTGGTCAGCGAAGGCTGAGGGTCGGCGTCGACAATCACGGTGTCGGTGCGCTGAAAGACGCAGGCGACGCAGAACCGGAGGACTCAAGAGAGTTTGCCATTTCAGATCCCATCAAAAGAATGCGCCTGAATCACCGGCGGACTAAGTGAGGGGGTCTGGAAGGCCCGTCAACGCATGGAGCTTTTGTTGGCTCCTCGACCAGGGCTCGAACCTGGGACCTACGGATTAACAGTCCGGCGCTCTACCAACTGAGCTATCGAGGAATTCAGCCTTGGAGTATAGCTTGGAAGTTTGGCTCAGGTCAAAAACCAGCCTGCACCGAGACGTGAAAAGT
>JBBRZR010000316.1:0-6070 GCA_038236495.1 Burkholderiales bacterium | reverse complement strand
TCGACCATCGGATTGCGCGGCACAAAACGCACCGCCGGCAACTCGATCAGACCCTCGCGGTGCAGCATCAACATCATCCCGCGACAGACCATGTCGCGCAGCGCGCCGTTGGGTTGCACCCAGTTCCACGCCTCGCACAGCTTGGCCGACAGACGTCGGCGGCTCAAGCCCGGGTGTTCGGCGATGAGCCTGCGGATGAAGACGAGGTCGTCTTCGGTGATGGCGCGGTGGCGGTGACTGAGGGGCTTGGGCACTGCCGCAAAGATAGCGGCCCCAAGTTTGGAACGCAAGCTGGGGGAAACGCTAATCAGATCGCCAAAGTCCGCCCAGTATTCACGTCGAAACCAATCTCACAGCAATTCAAGCTCGCTTACCGGAGGGACACCAGGCATCAACTTCGAGCAGCGGATTTCCCAAGACTTCGGTATGTTCGGACGTGCCATGTGGGCTGACGACAAGACCGAGACCTATGCGTTCACGGAAGTTGATCGCTCCATGTTCGGCGGTGCTTCGCTGAACGGCGGCCGCTGGGGCCGCGGTGACGACGTGCTGGGGTTCGGTGTTGCGCAAAACTGGCTGTCATCCGCACACCGGCAGGTCCTTGCACGGGGTGGCCAGACTTTCTTTCTTGGCGACGGCGCGCTGCGCTATCGCCACGAACAGGTCCTGGAGGCCTACTACCTGTTCGTCCCAACCAAGGGCCTGATGGCCACCTTCGACGCCCAACGCATCGCCCACGCGGGCTACAACGCCGATCGCGGGCCGGAGACGTTTCTGAGCGTGCGCTTGCACGTCGAGAACTGATTGGATGTAGCTCGGCTTGTTCGTCATGCCGCAAGAAGAAGACGCCGAAGAAACGGTTCCGCAAGAGTCACGTTTCACCTCTGGTTGCAGGTCGCGACAGCGGACCTTCGCGGATGGCCGGAATTGGCCGACACATGCCATCAGAGAGACTCGGCCAAGCGAGACAACGCGGCACCAGGGTTCGGCTCAGATCAACCTTACCTGGGCTTCGAAGCCTTTAGCGGGACAGCGGCGCCAGCGCGTACCTACGGGCTGATTGGACAGGTCAATGGAAGTCTTCCTCGCGCTGGTGCCGTGCGCCGATCACGAGCACCAACTCGGGCGAGCGGATGTCGAAGCGCAGGATGTAGCCGGTCGTGCCGAACGGGATGATGAGTTCGCGCAACGTCGACCGGGTACCGACTTTTCGGTAGCTGTATGGCGATGTCGACAGAAGGCTCAGAGCGGCTTGGCGGATGACATTAACCGCCTCGTCGGCGACATCGAGTTCCTCCAGCGTTTCGGCGCGACCGAGCAGAAAGTCATAGAGCCGCACCAGGTCGTCTTCAGCGCCTTGCGTGAATTCGACGGCGTAGCTCATCCGCCCAGTTGCTTGCGACGCTTAGCGAGCTTGGACTCGAGCTTGGCGATAACCTGGGCGGCGGGGATGGATACGCCTGTGCGCTCGTACTCGGCCAGGGATGCGTCGCAACGCGAGGCGAAGTCGGTCTGAACGCGCCGGTACTCAACGGCGTTGCGCACGGCGATCTCGACGAAGTCAGTCAGTGTTTCGCCAGGGCGGAGCACCGCGTCGAGGCTGGCGCGCAGCTCGGTCTCGACACGGACTTGGGGGATGACAGAGTCTTTCATAGCCACATCGTAGTGCAAATGCACTACGAACTCAACCCCCTATGCGCAGCTGGCCTGTTCGGCCGGTTCTAAACGCTCCGAAGCTGCCGCTCGTGACCGGCAGATCAGGGTCCGGGATCGCCAGTTCGCGTTCGTGCCGGACAGCAGTCGGTCAGCTCTGGAACGACCGGCGGACGCGCCGCCGACTTTGACACCCCCCTAACTTGAAGTTCAGCTGTCTGGCGGTTCTGCTTCTGGCAAGTCCAGGCCATCAGCGGATAGCCAGGAATGGCTGATTCGAGCGGGACGGCCCGGTCCGGAACAGTGGTTGTGATGGCCTACTGGGTGCGATTGGCTCAGCGGGCGGCACTTTCGCCACGGAAGATAAGGCTGCCGACTGAGTCGATTGGCTGTGGCGCCGGCCTCGTCTTCGTCCAGAATCAAACCTGGGCCGCCTACCCAGCGGCCGGGGAGAAGCGAGATGCCTGGCGAGTCACTGAAGCTTCGCCTGCACGTGCCCGAACCCACCGGCCGGCCCGGCCACGCGACTGATTTCTCCTATCTGCGTGTCTCGGCGCCGGGTGAAGTGCCGCGTCCGGCAGTCGACATCGTGCCGTCGCACACCGGGACAATGGCCTGGAAGCTGATCAGGGTGCTCGACGACGCGGGCCATGCGATCGGACCGTGGGCACCGCAGGTAGAGGTCGAGGCGCTGCGGCGCGGCCTTCGCGCCATGATCCGCACGCGGGCATTCGACGCGCGGATGCTCATCGCGCAGCGGCAGAAGAAGATCTCGTTCTATATGCAGTGCCTGGGCGAGGAGGCGATCGCGGTGGCGCATGCGCAGGCGCTGCACAGCGGCGACATGTGCTTCCCTTCCTATCGCCAGCAGGGCCTGCTGCTGTCGCGCGACGACATCGACATCGTCGAGTTGATGTGCCAGTTGTTGAGCAACGCGCGCGACCCGATCCGCGGCCGCCAGCTGCCCGTGATGTACTCGTACAAGCGCGCCGGCTTCTTCTCTATATCCGGTAACCTGGCGACGCAATTTGTGCAGGCGGTCGGCTGGGCGATGGCCTCCGCAATCCAGGGTGACACCCGGATCGCTTCGGGCTGGATAGGGGACGGTTCAACCGCAGAGGCCGACTTCCACAACGCCCTGACTTTCGCCCACGTCTACCGCGCCCCGGTGATCCTGAACGTGGTCAACAACCAGTGGGCAATCTCGACCTTCCAGGCCATCGCAGGTGGCGAAGGCACAACGTTCGCCGCGCGCGGCGTTGGCGCCGGCATCGCGTCGCTGCGCGTAGATGGAAACGATTTCCTCGCAGTGCTCTCGGCCTCGCGCTGGGCCGCCGAGCGCGCGCGTCGCAACCTCGGTCCGACGCTGATCGAATGGGTCACCTACCGCGCCGGCGCGCACTCGACCTCGGACGACCCGTCGCGCTACCGGCCAGCCGACGACTGGCAACACTTCCCCCTGGGTGACCCCGTGGCGCGGCTGAAGCAGCACCTGATCGGCCTGGGCGCCTGGTCGGAAGACGAACACGAACAGGTGCTGAAGGCGCTGGACGCAGAGATGTCAGCCGCGCTCAAGCAGGCGCTGCAATTCGGCTCGGTGCTGGACGGCCATATCCCGCCGCTGGCGACGATGTTCGAGGACGTCTACAAGGACATGCCAGCGCACCTGCGCGAACAGATGCGGCAGGCCGGCGCGCAGGAGGGCTGAGCATGGCCACAATGACGATGATTCAGGCGCTGCGCTCGGCGATGGACGTGATGCTCGGCCGTGACGCCCAGGTTGTTGTCTTCGGCGAAGACGTCGGCTACTTCGGCGGCGTGTTCCGCTGCACCGAAGGGCTGCAGACCAAGTACGGTTCCCAACGCGTATTCGACGCCCCAATCGCCGAAGGCGGCATCGTCGGCACCGCGATCGGCATGGCGGCCTACGGCCTGCGGCCGGTGGTCGAGGTGCAGTTTGCCGATTATTTCTACCCGGCCTCGGACCAGATCGTCTCCGAGGCGGCACGCCTGCGCTACCGCTCGGCGGGCGACTTCACGGCGCCGATCGTGATCCGCATGCCCTGTGGCGGCGGTATCTACGGCGGGCAGACGCACAGCCAGAGCCCTGAAGCGCTGTTCACGCATGTCTGCGGGCTGCGCACCGTGATGCCGAGCAATCCGTACGATGCCAAGGGCCTGCTGATTGCGGCCATCGAGTGCGGCGACCCGGTCATCTTTCTCGAGCCCAAGCGCATCTACAACGGACCCTTCGATGGCCATCACGATCAGCCCGTCGTGCCCTGGTCGTCGCACCCCAAGAGTGAAGTACCTGAGGGCCACTACACGGTGGCACTCGAATCGGCCAGCATTGTGCGACCGGGCGACGACCTGACCGTGCTGACCTACGGCACGATGGTTTTCGTCGCAGAGGCCGCCGCGCGCGAGACCGGCATCGACGCCGAGGTGATCGACCTGCGCAGTCTGTGGCCGTTGGACCTGCCGACGATTGTCGAGTCGGTGAAGAAAACCGGTCGCTGCGTCGTGCTGCACGAGGCCACGCGCACCAGCGGTTTCGGCGCCGAGCTGACGGCGTTGATCCAGGAGCACTGCTTCTACCAGTTGGAGGCACCGATCGAGCGAGTGACTGGATACGACACACCCTATCCGCATGCGCTCGAGTGGGCTTATTTCCCGGGTCCTGCGCGCGTCGGGCAGGCATATCGGAAAGTGATGGGGCCATGAGCGCGCTGTGCCGCTCCCAAACGCTCATCCCGGAGCGCGCAGCGCGGAAGGTCGTCCAATGACGCTGCACGCCATCCACACGCCCGACCTTGGCGAAGGGATCGCCGAGGTCGAACTGGTCCAGTGGCGCATCAAGCCGGGTGACCTCGTCGCCGAAGACCAGATCCTGTGCGATGTGATGACCGACAAGGCGGCAGTCGAAATTCCCTCGTCGGTGGCCGGACGCGTGGTCGAGCTTGGCGGTCAGGTGGGTCAGATGATGGCGGTAGGGTCGGTGTTGATCCGCATCGGGGACGAGGCGCCCGCGGCGACGCCTTTGCGCGCGCAGGGAGTAAACGCCATCGCGCAGAGCCTGGCGCCGACACCGGCACCGACGCCAACGCCAACGCCAACTGCAACGCCGGTGGCGCCCGTGCCGCAATCTCGTGCGTCACCGTCGGCGCGCGCGCTTGCTGCGCCCGCCGTGAGGATGCGTGCGCACATGCTGGGCATCGATCTGGCCCGGTTGCAGGGCAGCGGCCCGGATGGCCGGGTCCTGCATGCCGACATCGACGCGGCGCGGTCAGGTGGCGTTCGTATGGGCGCCGCGACCGACGGTACGCGAGAAGTCAAGCTCATCGGTCTGCGTCGTGTCATCGCGCAGAAGATGCAGGAGTCCACGCGCCGCATCCCACACTTCACCTATGTCGAAGAAGTCGACGTGACGGAAATGGTTGCACTGCGCGACGAACTCAATCTGCAGTATTCCGCTTCTCGAGGCGGGCTCTCGCCACTTGCCTTCATCGTGCGCGCCGTCGTGCGCGCGGTGGGAATGTTCCCGCAGGTCAATGCCCGCTTCGATGACGAAGCCGGCGTCGTCACGTTGTACGAAGCGGTACATCTGGGCGTGGCGACGCAGACAGACGGCGGCCTGATGGTGCCGGTCCTGCGTCAAGCGCAGACGCTGGATCTCTGGGCCTGCACCGCCGCGATCGCGCGCCTGGCCGCCAGTGCGCGTGCTGGCAAGGCCGCGCGCGAGGACCTTTCAGGCTCGACGATCACGGTCACGAGCCTGGGCAAGCTCGGCGGCATCGCCTCCACGCCGGTGATCAATCACCCCGAGGTCGCAATCGTCGGCGTCAACCGTATCGTTGCGCGGCCGGTGGTGCGTGACGGGGTGGTGCAGGTGCGGCAGATGATGAATCTGTCGTCGTCGTTTGACCACCGCGTCGTTGACGGCGCACTGGCCGCGGCCTACATCCAGCACGTGCGCCGGCTGCTTGAGCATCCGGCCGAACTCTTCATCGACTAGGACTGCGTACCGATCGTGGGAACTGCCGATCGGTGCTCATTACTCGAACGGCCCAGCGTTGAATCAAACCAGCAGACGTTGGTTTTTCCGTGCGCCGCTGGATTGTTGGCGCATGAATGCACGCACAGCCCGAAGACAAGGCGGTCGCGGTAGGGACGAGGATTGCTCCTCGCCCCCCGCACAGATCCGTACGTGCGGAACTACCGCATACGGCTCCTGCCTTGAGTCATGACGCGAAGCGCTCGTTCGGGTACGGGTGAAGCACCCGAACGAGTGGAAGGTAGCGCGCGACGTATTGTCGGAGCCGGGCCCAAGTCATCCGTCCATGCTGACCACGACGGCGCAAAGCATGCAGCCAAGCTCGAGCAACATCCCTACGGAATGCGCTCAGTCGGCGGCTGT
>JBBRZR010000315.1:0-6084 GCA_038236495.1 Burkholderiales bacterium | reverse complement strand
GAAGTCGAAGAAGCTGCGGAACGGCCCGCCCTCGGTGCGCGCTTCGACAATCGCCTCGACCGCGCCCTGGCCCGAGCCCTTGACGGCGCCCAGACCGTACCTGACCACCTTGGCACTGACCGGCTCAAAACCGTGGGTGCCACGGTTGACATCCGGCGGCTCGAAGCTGATGCCAAACAGCTTGGCGTCATTGAGCAGCACCTTCAACTTGTCGGTATCGCCCATCTCGATGGTCATGTTCGCGGCATAGAACTCGGCCGTGAAATGCACCTTGAGCCAGCCGGTGTGGTAGGCCAGCAGCGAATAGGCGGCGGCATGGCTTTTGTTGAAGCCGTAGCCGGCAAATTTTTCCATCAGGTCGAAGACCTCGTCGGCCTTGTCCTGCGAGATGTTCTGCTTGGCCGCACCGCTGCGGAAGATCTGCCGGTGCTCGGCCATCTCCTCGGCTTTTTTCTTGCCCATCGCCCGGCGCAGCAGGTCGGCGCCGCCCAGCGAATAACCGCCCAGCACCTGCGCGGCCTGCATCACCTGCTCCTGGTAGACCATGATGCCGTAGGTCTCGGACAGCACGGGCGCCAGCAGCGGGTGCGGGTATTCGATGGTCTCCTTGCCGTTTTTGCGGGCGCAAAAGCTCGGGATGTTCTCCATCGGGCCGGGGCGGAACATCGCGTTCAGCGCGATCAGGTCCTCCAGACGGCTGGGCCGGGCTTCTTTCAGCATGGCCTGCATGCCGCGTGATTCGAACTGGAACACGCTCTCGGTCAGGCCGTCGGAAAACAGCTTGTAGACCTTGGGGTCGTCGAGCGGAATGGTCTCGAAGCTGAAGTTCTCACGCCCCGGATGGCGCGCGACGATGAAGTCCTTGGCCAGCTCCAGGATGGTCAGCGTGGCCAGGCCCAGAAAGTCGAACTTGACCAGGCCGATCGCCTCGACATCGTCCTTGTCGTACTGGCTGACGGCCGAATCACTGCCCGGCTGCTGGTAGAGCGGGCAAAAATCGGTGATCTTGCCCGGCGCGATCAGCACACCGCCGGCGTGGGTGCCGATGTTGCGCACGATGCCCTCGACCCGCATCGCCAGGCTCAGCAATTCGGCCACTTCCTCTTCGGCGGCCTCGCGCTGCTCGAGCTCGGGCGCCTCCATGCGGGCGTAGATGATGCCGGGGTCGGGTTTTTCAGGCACCAGCGCCAAGGTCACCGTCTTGCCGGGCGGCGCCGGGATCAGCTTGGCGATCGAGTCCACATGGCCGTAGCCCATGCCCAGCACCCGGCCCACGTCGCGCAGCGCCGCCTTGGCCGCCATGGTGCCGAAGGTGGCGATCTGGCTGACCGCCTCGCGGCCGTACTTGTCCTTGACGTAGTCGATCACCCGGTCACGGTTGCCCTGGCAAAAGTCGATGTCGAAGTCGGGCATCGACACCCGCTCGGGGTTCAGGAAGCGCTCGAACAGCAGGTTGTACTGCAGCGGGTCCAGGTCGGTGATCTTCATCGCGTAGGCCACCAGCGACCCGGCACCCGACCCCCGGCCCGGCCCGACCGGGCAGCCGTGGGTCTTGGCCCAGATGATGAAGTCGGCCACGATCAAGAAGTAACCGGGGAAGCCCATCTTCAGGATGGTGGTGATCTCGAAGTCCAGCCGATCGACGTAGCGGGCACGCTGGGCTTCGCGCTTGGCTGGGTCGGGGAAGAGCGTTTGCAGGCGCTGCTCCAGGCCCTCAAAGCTGACCTGCCGGAAGTAGTCCCCCATGGGCGTGGGCTTGCCGGCGTCGGGGCCCTCGGTCAGCAGCGGGGTCGGAAAGTCGGGCAGGTAGTTTTTGCCCATCGCCAACGTCAAATTGCAGCGCTGGGCGATCTGCACACTGTTGGCCAGCGCGGACGGCAGGTCGGCAAACAGCTCGGCCATCTGGGCCTGGGTCTTGAAGTACTGCTCACGCGAGAAGCGCTTGATGCGCTTGGGGTTGGACAGCGCCTCGCCCTCGGCCACGCAGACCCTGGCTTCGTGGGCGTCAAAATCGTCGGGCACCAAAAACTCGATCGGGTGGGTGGCCACCACCGGCAGGCCCAGCTCGGCGGCCAGCGGCACGGCGGCGCGCACATGCGCCTCGTGCGTGGGCAGGCCGGCGCGCTGCAGCTCCAGGTAAAAACGGCCCGGAAACAGGCCGGACAGGCGCTGCGCCGCAACCCGGGCACGCGGCGCGTCACCGGCCAGCAGCGCCAGCCCGACCGCGCCAAAGTCGGCGCCTGAGAGCGCGATCAGCCCGTCGCCCAACTCGTCCAGCCAGTCCCACTTGATCCAGGCCTGGGCCTTTTGCACGTTCTTGACCCAGCCACGGGCCAGCAATTCACACAAATTCAAGTAGCCCTGGCGGTTTTGCACCAGCAGCAGCAAGCGGCTGGCCTGCTTGTCGCTGCCGGAGATCTCGGGGTCCGGCGCCAGGTAGATGTCGGCACCGATGATCGGCTTGACGCCTTTGCCGCGGCAGGCTTTGTAGAACTTGATCGCGCCAAACAGGTTGCTCAAGTCGGTGATCGCCAGCGCCGGCTGGCCGTCGGCACGGGCCGCCGCAGCGGCGTCATCGATGCGCAAGGTGCCGTCGACGACGGAGTATTCGGTGTGGGTGCGCAGGTGGACGAAGGACATGCGGACGATTGTAGGGAGCAGGGTCGCTTCTAGAATGCCGCCGTGGCACACGACATCCTCAACCTCGCCGGCTACCGTTTTGTGCCGCTGGACGACCTGGCCGCGCTGCGCCAGCGGCTGTTCGATGCGGCGCAGGACGCCGGGTTGAAGGGCACCGTGCTGTTGGCCGCAGAAGGCATCAACCTGTGCCTGGCCGGCCCCGCCGACGGTGCCGAGCGCTGGCTGCACGCCCTGCGTGCCGATGGGCGCTTTACGGGCTTGGAGGCCAAACGCAGCTGGAGCGAGGCCCAGCCCTTCCAACGCCTGAAGATCAAGATCAAGCGCGAGATCATCCGCATGAACCAGCCCGCTGTCCGCCCCGCGGCCGGCCGGGCGCCGGCAGTGGCTGCCACCACCTTGGCGCGCTGGATCGAACAGGGCCATTGCGACGAAGGCCGTCCGCTCAAACTGCTGGACACCCGCAATGACTTTGAGGTGGACGCCGGCGCGTTCGACGGCGCGGTGGACTGGCGGCTGCAAAAGTTCAGCGATTTCCCGGCGGCGCTGGCCGCGCACCCCGCGGAGTTCGACGGCCACACCGTGGTCAGCTATTGCACCGGCGGCATCCGCTGTGAAAAGGCCGCGCTGGTGATGCAGGGCCTGGGGCTGGAGCACAGCTACCAGCTCGACGGCGGCATCCTGAAGTACTTCGAGGCCACCGCCGGCCAGGCGCCGGGCTGGCGTGGCCGTTGCTTTGTCTTTGACGAACGCGCCGGCCTGGACACCGCCTTGGCGGCCTGATCGCACGCATGAACCTGCTGCTGCGTCTGTTCGGCCTGTTGCTGTTGGCGTCCGCGCTGGCGCTGCCGCTGATGCAGGCGCCCGACCGGCCGGTCGAGACGCTGGTGGCACGCTGGGCACCACCGCCGTCCGAGTTCATCGATCTGACCGGCCAGCTGGTGCACTACCGCGATGTCGGCCCACGCGGCGACCCCGCGCCCATCGTGCTGCTGCACGGCACCTCCGCCAGCCTGCACACCTGGGAGGGCTGGAGCAAGGCGTTGCGCGGCCAGCGCCGGGTCATCAGCCTGGACCTGCCCGCCTACGGTCTGACCGGCCCGTTTGCCGGCGACTACCTCACACGCTGGGCCGGCCAGCCGCTCTACACCCCCGATCATTACGCCCGCTTTGTGCTGGATTTTCTGGACCGCCTGGGCGTTTCGCGTTTTGTGGTGGCCGGCAACTCACTGGGCGGTGACGTGGCCTGGCACATCGCCGCTGCCGCGCCACAGCGGGTGACCCAGCTGGTGCTGGTGGACGCCGCCGGCTACCGGTTCACGCCTGAGGACATTCCGCTGGGCTGGCGCATCGCCCGGCTGCCCGTGCTGGGCCATGTGACCGAGCATTTCTTGCCCCGCCCGTTTGTGCTGCAAGGCCTGCGCACCGTATACGGCAACCCGGCCAAGATCGACGAGGCGCTGATCGACCGCTACTTCGAGCTGACGCTGCGCGCCGGCAACCGCGCCGCGTTGGTGCAGCGGCTGCAGGCCTGGTCGCCGGACGAGGGGGTCGACAAAGTCAGTGGCGTTGTTGCGCCCACGCTGATCCTGTGGGGCGGCCGCGATCACCTGATCCCGCCGGCTTTTGCCCAGCGCTTTGCGGCAGACATCCCCGGCAGCCAGGTGGTGATGTTCGATGACCTGGGCCATGTGCCGCACGAAGAGGACCCGGTGCGCACGGTGGCCGCGGTCAAGGCCTTCCTGGGCCTGAGCACGCCCTGAGCGGCGCCCGGCCCGGCTCAAGCAGCAGCGATCCTGGCCCTTCGCCGCGCAGTGCCGCACAACACGGCACCGACGGCGGATCGGTCAACGCGCCGCCCTGCACCCGGCTGGCAGCTTGTCCTACAGCCACAAGCCGTCTGACAAGGCAAGCTCAGCGCTGGGCACCGCCACAGGAGACCGGCCTTGTTGGACAGCGACACCCCCAGTCCCGCGGCACCGTCGGACACCGCCCGGCCCGAACCCGACACCGTCCGGTCACAGCTGCCGATGTCGATCAACGTGCGCAGCGTGTCGCTGGCCGTGATCGCCACGCTGGCCAGTGTCTATGCGCTGCACTGGGCGGCGGCCGTGTTCATCCCGCTGCTTCTGGGCCTGCTGCTGAGCTACGCGCTGTCACCGGTGGTGGACCGGCTGCAGCGCTGGCACCTGCCGCGGGCGCTGGGTGCGGGCGCGCTGCTGTTGGCAGTGCTGGGCGGCCTGGGCGCCACCGCTTGGTCCATGGCCGACGACGCGGCAGCGCTGGTCGAATCCCTGCCCAGCGCAGCGCAAAAACTGGGCGACGCCCTGCGCAGCGCGCGCGGCGCGCCCGAAAGCACGCTGCAGAAGGTGCAGCGCGCCGCCACCCGGCTGGAGCAGGCTGCTGAAGAATCCGGCGCGGCCACGCCGCTGGCCAGCCGCGGCGTGACCCGGGTGCAAATCGAGCGCGGCCACTTCAACATCAAGGAATACCTGTGGAGTGGCACCCTGGGCCTGGTGGGGTTCAGCGGCCAGGCCCTGCTGGTCTGCCTGATCGGCTTTTTCCTGATGGCCTCGGGCAGCCAGTTCCGGCTCAAGATGGTGCGCATTGCCGGGCCCACCTTCAGCAAGAAGAAGATCACCTTGCAAGCGCTGGACGAGATCACCGGCCAGATCCACCGCTACCTGATGGTGCAACTGGTGACCAGCCTGGGGGTGGGCGTGGTGACCTGGCTGGCGCTGATGTGGATCGGGTTGGAGCGCGCCGCGGTCTGGGGCGTGGCGGCGGCCGTGCTCAACTTGGTGCCCTACCTGGGCTCGATCGTGGTCACCGGCGGGCTGGCACTGGTCGGCCTGCTGCAGTTCGGCACGCCGGGCATGGCCTTGCTGACCGGCGGCGTGTCACTGGCCATCCACGCGGTGTCGGGTCAGCTGGTCACGCCCTGGCTGACCAGCCGCGCCAGCCGGCTCAACCCCGTGGCGGTGTTTGTGGGCATGCTGGCCTGGGGCTGGCTGTGGGGCTTGTGGGGTCTGCTGCTGGGCGTGCCGCTGCTGATGGTGGTCAAGACGGTGTGCGACCGGGTCGATGACCTGAAGCCCATAGGCGAACTGCTCGGCCAATAACCCCCCCGGATTTCACCCAGGCCACTGGGTTGAAGTCAGACCACCACCGCAGTGGTCTGGGGGTTAGCGGTTGCCTACTTCAGCGGGTCGGGCTGTCCACCCGGGATCGGCACACGCGCCACGTTCAGGGTCATGGACACAGCGGTGTAATAGCCACTCACCCCAATCAAGTCCATCACGCCTTGTTCGCCAAAGCGCTTGATCGCTTGCTGGTAGGTCGCGTCGCTGACGTTTTTTTGCTGGTGCAACTCGGTGCAAAAGTCGTAGACCGCGGCCTCATCCTCGCTCATGCCTGCAGGGCGCTGGTTGAGCGCCAATGGCTCGG
>JBBRZR010000314.1:0-6099 GCA_038236495.1 Burkholderiales bacterium | reverse complement strand
CCCTCGATGTCGTAGCGGCGTTCCACCGCGTCGCTGATTTGCGTCATTACCGTCGTCAGCGTCAGGTAGATGATCGCCGTGGCGATGAACACCGGCACCGCCTGGAACGAGGTGCTCTTGACCTGCGATCCGGCGTTGGTGAGCTCCACCACGCCGATGGTGAAGGCCAGCGACGAGTCCTTGAGCAAGGCCACGATGTTGTTGACCAGCGGCGGCAGCGCGATCTTGATCGCCTGCGGGAAGGTGATGTCGATGAAGGTGTACCAGCGTGACAGGCCGAGTGAGCGCGCCGCCTCGATCTGCCCTTTGGGCACCGCCAGCAAACCGGCGCGTATCGCCTCGGCGTTGTAGGCGCCCACGTTGAGCGCCAGCGCCATGCAGGCCGCCGTGAACTCGTCCATGCGCAGCCAGGGGCTGATCTCGGGCAGCGCGAAGTAGACAAACAGCACCTGCACCAGCAAGGGGGTGCCACGCATCACCCAGATGTAGAAGCTGGCCACCCAGCGCAGCGGCGCCACCTTGGACACCTTGCCCAGCGCCGCCATCACGCCCAACAGCACACCGATCACGCCCGAGACCACCGTGAGCTCGACCGTCACCCGGGTGCCGGCGGCAAACAGCTGCGCGTTGTTGCCGATCGGGTCAGGCGCCCACGCCAAGGGGATGGCGATCAGCCACAGGATCAACATCAGCACCACCGCGGCCGACACCATCGTGGCGCTGCTGCGTTGCTGGCGCGACCAGGCGGCTGGCCACAGTGAGAGTGCTCGGTCCAAGGGTGGGCTCGGTGTGCGGGTGGGGCGGGTCAGGGACTGGGCGCAGGTCGCTCAGGCGACCCAGCGCGACTGACACTGGCCGCTCACTTGCAGCGGATGTCTTCCTTGAACCACTTCATCGAGATCGCGGCGTAGCTGCCGTCCGCCATGATGGCTGCCAGGGCCTTGTTCACCTCGGCCGCCAGGCCGGTATTGCCCTTGGCCACCGCCGAGGCGATGCGCTCGACAAACAGAAAATCACCCATCTTCAGGCCTGCCGCCGGGTTGGCGGCAAGCGAGTTGAGGGCCACGAAGCGGTCAGTCACCCAGGCATCGACCCGGCCGCTGGCCAGTGCGGCGCGCGCATCGGTGTCCTGCGGAAAGTTCTTGATCTCCTTGACGGCCGCCACCTTCTTGACGTTTTCCAGGTAGGTGGTACCGGTCTGCACCGAGACCACCTTGCCGGCCAGGTCCTTGGCGGATTTGATGGCGGGGTCTTTGGCGATGATCACGCCGCCCGAGCAGTAATGCGGGTCGGTGAAGGTGACGGCCTTGGCGCGCTCGTCGGTGATGCCGTGCGAGGCGATCACCATGTCCCAGCGGTCCTGGCGCAGGCCGGTCAAGAGTGCGTCGAAGGACAGTGCCTTCCACTCCAGCTTGAGCCCCATCTTGGCGGCGACGGCCTCGGCCACCTCGACCTCGAAGCCGGTCAGCTTGGCGCCCTGGAAGTAGTTGAACGGGGCGAACTGGCCCTCGGTGGCGACGATGATCTTGCCGTCTTTCTTGATCTCCTCGATGGTGCGGGCATCAGCCTGCCCGGCCAGCCCGATCAGGGCAGTGACAGCCAGGGCACTCAGTTTCAGCAAGCTCAGCAACTTCATGGTGATCAGGTCCTTTCGCGGGACGTGGGGCTTGAGATGGGGCCAAGACGCGGGCAACACGACCCAGCAAGAATCATTCTAGGCACGCGGCCGGGGTTTTCGGAAACCCGTTGCAACCCTCAGCTGTGGTCGAAAAAATACCTTTTCAGGCCGGCCAGGATCATCTCCACCGCCACCGCGGTCAGCACCAGGCCCATCAGCTTTTCGATCGCCGACACCATCGATGCCCCCAGCCAGCGGCGGATGCGGTCGGCCGCCAGCAGCACGCTGCCCGACACCGCCATCGCCAGGCTCAGCGCGCCGACCCAGGACCACAGCCGCTCGGGCTGGCGCGAGGCCAGCAGCAGCACCGTGGCCATCGCCGACGGCCCGGCCAGCAGCGGCACCGCCAGCGGGAAGATATAGGGCTCACGCCCGGCGTCGTTGGCATAGACCTCGGCGCCGCCGGTGAAGATCATGCGGATCGCGATGATCAGCAGGATGACGCCGCCGGCCACCTCCAGCGAGCGCTCGGACAAGCGCATCAGGCCCAGAAACCCCTGGCCGCCGAGCATGAAGGCCAGCAGTACACCAAACGCGATCACCACCTCGCGCACCGCGATCCGGCGGCGGCGCTCGGGCGCCACGCCCTGCAGCACCGATACAAAGATCGGCAGGCTGCCGAACGGGTCCAGCACCAGCAGCAAAAGCACAAACGCCGAGAGAAAGCTGTGGTCCATGCACCGGTATTGTGCCGCTGGGCCCTGCGTTTACCATTTGTGTTGCTTTCAACTTCTTTCAGGGCGAGCGCTTGTACGCCACACCCCCATTGCCATGTTCTTGCGCCCCACCACCCTGGCCGCCGTCTTGTGCGCTGCCTGCCTGACGCCGCCGGCCAGCGCCCAGTCGCCTACCGGTATCACTGTTTCCAGCAACATCGCCAACCCGGCCGGCATCGTCAAGCGCAGCCTGGGCACGGTCACGCTGGAGCGTGGCGGCCAGGTCCAGGCGGTCAGGCCAGGCACGGTGGTGCGGATGGGCGACGTGTTGCGCACGGGGGCCGACGGTGCCGCCGGCATCACGCTGAGCGACGACACGCTGCTGACCGCCGGCCCCGGCAGTGAGTTGGTCATCAGCGACTACCGCTTCGACCCGGTCAGCCACGATGGCAAGCTGCTGGCGTCGCTGTGGCGCGGCACGCTCGGTGTGGTCACCGGCCTGATCGGCAAGAAAGCGCCGGAGAACGTGAACGTGCAGACCCGCAGTCTGGTGCTGGGCGTGCGGGGCACCGAGTTCATCGTCGAGACCGGCGAGGTGGCACCATGATGCGGCACCTGACCGCCCGCCCCACCGGCCACAGCTCGGCCCATGTGCTCGCAGCGGTGATCGCGGCAGCCGCCCTGCTGGCCGGCTGCGCCAGCCCGGTGGTGCCGGTCACCGACCGGGTGGTGCTGCTGCCACAGGCCGACGGCAGCGCCAGCGCGGTCGAACTGGTGGCCGGCGCCCAGCGCCTGCGGCTGGACCAGCCCTATGCCAGCGCCGTGCTGCAAGCCGGCATCCTGGGCGCTGCCACCAGCGATGCGGCGGCGGTGGCGCAGCGCTACCGCGCCTTGCTGGCGGTGCAGCCGGCACGGCCGCGCAGCTTCGTGATCCCGTTCGAGTCCAATGCCAACCGGCTGGGCCCGGCGGCGGCACCGCTGCTGGCCGAGATGCGCGCCGCGTTGGCCCTGCTGCCGGCGGCCGAGGTGATCGTCATCGGCCACACCGACCGGGTCGGCAGTGTCGAGGCCAACGACAGACTGTCTTTGCTGCGGGCCCGGGCGGTGGGCGACCTGCTGGTCGAGGCGGGCCTGGACCGGGCCATGATCACGGTGCTGGGGCGCGGTGAACGCGCGCCGCTGGTGCCCACCGCCGACGAGGTGGCCGAGGCGCGCAACCGCCGTGTCGAGATCAAGGTCCGCTGACCGGGTGGCCGTTGCTGGGCAGGGGCTGCGCAGGCTGGTCGCGGCCGCGGTTCAACAGCCGCGCTGGCTGCTGGCGGCTTGCGTGCTGCTGGCCGTGGTGCAGGCGCTGGGCCTGTTGCACAGTACGACGCTGGCGCAGATCGACCGCGCGCTGCAGGACCAGCAGCTGCGGCTGTTGGCACCGCGCGTTGCCGACCCCCGCATCGCCATCATCGACATCGATGAGCGCTCACTGGCCGAGCATGGCCGCTGGCCTTGGCGGCGTGCCTTGCTGGCCGACCTGCTGGACCGGGCCACAGTCCACGAGGGTGCAAGGCTGGTCGGGCTGGACCTGGTGCTGGCCGAAGCCGACCGCAGCGCCGACCTGGCGGCACTGGATGTCCTGCTAAGCCGCCAGCCCGGCCCCTTGCGCGACGACGCCGCGCTGCGCGCCGCCATCACGGCGCTGCGGCCGCAGCTCGACGACGACGCGCGCCTGGCCGAGGTCCTGCGGCGCAGCCCGGTGGTGTTGGGCTTTCACCTGTCCGACGAGGCCGGTACCGGACGCGGCGGTGTGCTGCCGCCTGCGCTGCTGCCGGCCGACCTGCTGGGCGACCGTGCCGACGGGCTGCTGCACTGGGCTGGCCATGGCGGCAATCTGGCGGGGCTGCAGGCCGCAGCGGGCCTGGGTGCGGGCCACCTCAACGCGCTGATCGACAGCGACGGTCTGGTGCGCCGGGTGCCGCTGCTGGTGCGGGTGGGCAATGGGGTGTACGGCGCGCTGGCCCTGGTGATGGCGCGGGCCTGGCTGGCAGATGCCCCCGCCAACCCAGGCACGCCACCGCTGACCTCGGCGGCCACGGCGCCCACGCCGCCGCTGACGGGCCGACCGGCCGGAGCGGTCGGGTTGGCCTTCGAGCCTGCCAGCGGCCGGCTGCAGGCCTTGCAGTTGCTGGGCCCGGGTGGCCGGTTGCGGGTGCCGGTCGATGCGCAGGCCGTCGCGCGGGTGCCTTACCTCGGGCCGGGGGTGGCGTTGGCCCGCCACTCGGCCGCCGACGTGCTGGCGGGTCGCCTGCCGGCCAATGCCTTGCGCGGCAAACTGGTGCTGATCGGCGTCAGCGCGGCCGGTCTGATCGATCAGCGCGCCACGCCGGTCGATCAGGCCTTGTGGGGCACGCTGGTGCACGCCCAGCTGCTCTCGGGCCTGCTCGACGGCCGGGTGCAGGCGGCGCCCGCACAGGCCGGCTGGATCGAGGCGGCCACCCTGCTGCTGCTGGGCGGGCTGCTGGTCTGGGCATTGCCCGTTTTGACACTGTGGCAGGGCGCGCTGCTGTGCACCGGCCTGATCGCGCTGGTGCTGCTGGGGCAGGTCATCACGGGCCAGGTGGCCGGCCTGGTGCTGCCACTGGCCAGCAGCCTGCTGTTGCCGGCGGCCCTGCTGGTGATGCAGTGGCTGCTGGCGTTTGGCCAGTCCAGCGCGGCCCGCCGGGCCCTGGCGCAGCGCTTTGGCCAGTATGTGCCGCCCGAGCTGGTGCAACAGATGAGCCACGACCCCGGGCGCTACAGCATGCAGGGCCGCAGCGCCGAGATGAGCGTGCTGTTTGCCGATGTGCAGGGCTTTTCCGGCCTGGCCGAGCACAAGCCGCCGGGCGAACTGGGCGAGATGATGAACCTGGTGTTCTCTCACCTCACCGAGGCGATCCGGGCGCAGCGCGGCACGCTGGACAAGTACATCGGCGACGCGGTGATGGCCTTCTGGGGCGCGCCGCTGGACGACGCCGACCATGCCCGCCATGCGGTGCAAGCGGCGCTGGCGATGCAGCAGTGCCTGCCGGCCTTGCATGACGAGATGGCGGCGCGTGGCTGGCCCGCGCTGCGCCTGGGCATCGGCGTCAACAGCGGTGAGATGGTGGTGGGCGACATGGGCTCGCGGCACCGCCTGGCGTACACCGTGATGGGCGACGCGGTGAACCTGGCGGCGCGGCTGCAGGCACTGTGCAGCGCGCATGGCCTGGGCCTGGTGGTGGGCGACAGCACCCGCGCCGCACTGGGCGACCAGCTCTGCCTATCGCTGGGCGACGTGCGGGTGCGTGGCCGGTCGGCGCCGGTGCCGGTGTGGCATCCCTTGCGTTGGCGCCGCGGTCAGGATGCCGCGGCCGACCGCTTGGCGGCGTCCTGGCACCGCCTGAATCTGGCCATCGCCGCGGGCCAGCGGGCCGAGGCCGACACGCTGATCACCGCACTGGCCACCGATCCGGCGCTGGCCGCGCTGTGCGCCTGGCAGCGTGGCCGGCTCGAGCCGCCGGCGGGACCGGCCTGACGGACTGACGGACTGAAGGTCTAACCGCGCGGATGGTGCGTCGCGTGCAACTGGCGCAGCCGCTCGCGGGCCACGTGGGTGTAGATCGTGGTGGTGGCGATGTCGGCATGGCCCAGCAGCAGCTGCACCGCACGCAAATCCGCACCGTGGTTCAGCAGATGGGTGGCAAAGGCGTGGCGCAAGGTGTGCGGCGACAAGGGCGCCAGGATGCCGGCGGTCTG
>JBBRZR010000313.1:0-6169 GCA_038236495.1 Burkholderiales bacterium | reverse complement strand
TGTACTGGGCAAACGCGGTGGCGATGCGCACCAGGCTGATGGCGCGCCGGCCGTCCGGGTGGTCGGCCGCGACCGGCAGCACATGGCGCTCGCCGCGGGCGTCCAGCGTCTTGTGCAGCGCCACGTCGATAACCTTGAGCTTGGCCGGCCAGATGCCAGCCACCAGCGCGGCATAGGTCTTGCCGGTGTCGCGGTTGCGGAATTGTTCTTGAAGCGCCACCAGCGCACTGCGCTTCTTGGCCAGCAGCAGGATGCCCGAGGTCTCGCGGTCCAGCCGGTGCACCAGCTCCAAAAACCTGGCGTCGGGCCGGGCCTGGCGCAGCTGCTCGATCACACCAAAGCTGACACCCGAACCGCCGTGCACCGCCACGCCGGACGGCTTGTTGATCGCCAGCAGGTGCTCGTCCTCGAACAGGACCGGGAACTCACGCGCCGGGGTGCGTGCCGCGACGGCGGCTTTCTCGGCCGATCCTGCGGCTGAATGCTCGGCAACCCGCGTCGGCGGCACCCGCACCTCGTCGCCCAAGGCCAGCCGGGTGTCAGCCTGGGCCCTGCCCTTGTTGACCCGCACCTCGCCCGAGCGGATCACCCGGTAGACGTGGGTCTTGGGCACGCCCTTGAGGATGCGCATCAGGTAGTTGTCCAGGCGCTGGCCCTCGCCGGCCTCGTCCACCCGCAACCGGCGCACTTGCGGACCTGCCGGCTCGCCGTCCGGCGCAGCCGCAGCAGGAGACGGCACAGCGGAACGGGGGGTTGACGGATTGCTGCTTATAATGATCCGAACCACGATTGGGCCGTAAGTGCTTGATTTATCAGAGTTTACCTGGGCAAACCCGGTGTTATCGTGGCCCGGCGCCTTCAAAGGCGTCAAAAAGCGTTGATGCAACACCTGCGCCGTGCGCGGCAGGCCGCAAATCCCCAAGTGATGCGGCGGCCACGCGGGCCAGTTGGAAGAGTGATGTCGTCACAGCCGTCCCGTCACAGGGAACAACAAAGGTCATGAACCGCAGACCGTGCGTTGCACAGTCTGCGGTTCGCGTCAGAGCCCATTGGGTCCGCATGCCGCCCCTCCCTCCACCCCACCCCCTGCCTGCGCCACATGGTCGCGGTCGGGTCACGCCTTGCGGCGTGCGTGCACAGCCCCGGCCAAACGCCGGTGTGGCAGTGTGCGCCGGTGGGCACCAACCCGTGCGTCTTGTGCCGGGCCGGGAGAGCACGGCGCCGCCGACTTCATGCGCTTTGCCGCACGCGGCCCCGCTGCAGTTTTGATCGTTTTTCGATCACCGCAGTCCAGGGCGATTCCTTCTACGGCCGTTTCCCGTCCCTCGTGCATCTGAAACAGGTTGCCTGCGCTGACCCCTGGGTCGCGCGGGTAACCGGACAACACGCGCCGCCCGCAAGGTGGCGTGTGCGATGGGAGTGCACATGAAACGCATGCTGATCAATGCCACGCAGCCGGAAGAGCGCCGCCTGGCCATCGTCGACGGGCAAAAACTGCTCGACTTCGAAACCGAGATCGAGGGGCGCGAACAGCGCAAGGGCAACATCTACATGGCGGTGGTGACACGGGTCGAGCCCTCGCTCGAAGCCTGTTTCATCGACTACGGCGAGGACCGCCACGGCTTTTTGCCGTTCAAGGAGATCTCGCGCCAATACTTTCGCGAAGGTGTCGACGTCAAGAACGCCGGCATCAAGGACGTGATCCGCGAGGGCCAGGAGATGCTGGTCCAGGTCGAGAAAGAAGAGCGCGGCAACAAAGGCGCGGCGCTGACCACCTTTGTGTCACTGGCCGGTCGCTACCTGGTGCTGATGCCCAACAACCCGCGCGGTGGTGGCGTGAGCCGACGGATCGAGGGCGAGGACCGCGAGGAGCTCAAGGAGAACCTGGAGCAACTCGACTACCCCAAAGGCATGAGCCTGATCGCCCGCACTGCCGGCATCGGCCGCTCGGCGCCCGAGCTGCAGTGGGACCTGAACTACATGCTCAAGCTCTGGAGCGCCATCGACGGCGCGTCCAAGGCCGGCAAGGGTGCGTTCCTGATCTACCAGGAATCGAGCCTGGTGATCCGCGCGATCCGCGACTACTTCACCGCCGACATCGGCGAGATCCTGATCGACACGGACGACATCTTCGAGCAGGCCCAGCAGTTCATGAACCACGTGATGCCCGAGACGGCCAATCGCGTGAAGCGCTACCGCGATGACGCGGCGCTGTTCTCGCGCTTCCAGATCGAGCACCAGATCGAGACGGCGTTTTCCCGCACCGTCAACCTGCCGGCCGGCGGCGCCATCGTGATCGACCATACCGAGGCCCTGGTCTCGGTGGACGTCAACTCGGCGCGCGCCACCCGCGGCAGCGACATCGAGGAAACCGCCACCCGCACCAACCTGGAAGCGGCCGACGAGATCGCGCGCCAGATGCGGCTGCGCGACCTGGGTGGCCTGATCGTGGTCGACTTCATCGACATGGAGGAGAGCAAAAACCGCCGTGAGGTGGAGCAGCGCCTGCGCGATGCGATGCGGCAGGACCGGGCCAGAGTTCAGTTCAGTTCAATCTCCAAGTTCGGCCTGCTCGAACTCAGCCGGCAGCGACTGCGCCCGGCGCTGAGCGAAGGCAACCACATCACCTGCCCGCGCTGCAACGGCACCGGCCACATCCGCGACACCGAGTCCAGCGCGCTGCAGATCCTGCGCATCATCCAGGAGGAGACGCTCAAGGACAACACCGCCGCGGTGCATGTGCAGGTGCCGGTGGAGGTGGTGAGCTTCTTGCTGAACGAAAAGCGTACCGAGATCACCAAGATCGAGCTCAAGCAGCGCTGCACCGTGCTGCTGGTGCCCAACAAGCACCTGGAAACGCCCAACTACAAGCTGGAGCGCCTGCGCCACGACGATCCGCGGCTGGAGAACCTGCAAGCCAGCTACACCATGATCGAGGAGCCCGAGGACGAGGTGGCGATCAGCCGGCGCCGCACGTCTGAGGAACGGGCCAAGCCCAAGCAGGAGCCGGTCATCAAGGGCGTGCTGCCCGACCAGCCGGCGCCGGCAGCCGTGGCCAAAGCCGTCGAGGCTGGGCCGCGCCCGGCAGCAGCCGCCACGGCCCCCGCAGCCGCATCTGCTGCGCCCGTGCCCGCTGCCAGCACGGCGCCAGTGGCACCCAGCTGGGTCGGGCAAGCCCCGGCGCCTGCCGCTGGCAACGGTTTTTTTGGATGGGTCAAGAAGCTGTTTGGCGCGCCCGCGCCGATGCCGGCACCTGCCGCTGCACCCGCCGCCAGCGCGGTGAGCGCATCGGCAGCGCCGGCCGCAGCCGTGCCTGCGCCTGAAAAGCGCGAATCCCGCGGTGGTGATTCACGCCGCGGCGAACGCGGTGGCGACCGTGGAAGCGAACGCGGCGGCCGGGGTGAGCGTGGCGGCCGTGGCCGCGACGGCAAGCCCGGTGAAAACCGGGGCGACCGCCCCGACCGGGGGCCGCGTGGCGAAGGCCGGGCTGAAGCCCGCGCCGAGGTGCGAGGTGAAGCCCGGCCGGAAGGCCGTCCCGAAGGCCGGACAGACAACCGCGGCGAGGGCCGAGGCGACCGTCCGCCGCGTGACGCTCGCCGTGGTGAGCGCAGCGCCGAAGCCGACAGCCGCCCATTGGGCGAAGCTGCCGCCACCGAGACCCCGCGCCGCGCACCGCGCCCCGAGCGTGAGCCCCGGCCGCAGGACGCGATCGAGGCCAGTGCCGCACCGTTGCTGGCCGAGGGCGGTAGCGCCGTCGAGCCGCAAGCCGGCCCAAGCGCCGGCCAGACTGCCGGCCCGGACAGCCTGGACGCTGCCGGTGAAGAGCAACGCCGCCGCCGCCGCCGCCGTGGTGGCCGCGGCAACCGCGATGACAGCGGCGCCGAGGCCGGCACCGAAAGCCAGGCCGATGGGGCTACCGCGCCCACCGAAGCCCCGGACACCGGCGCTGGTGATGTGACGCCCACCGAAACCGCCGCCGAGAGCACCGGCACCGAGACGACCGACCGCGAAGGCGGCCGCCGACGTGGCCGTGGCCGCGACCGGGCTCGCCGCGACGAGGCACCCGCCACCACGCCGACCGACGCTGAAGTCACCGGCACGGCAGCAACGCTGGCCGGCGTACACCCGGCTGTCGATGCAGCGGATGCCGCGCTGCCGCATGTCCCGGCCGCCGCTGACGCGATTGAGCCGGTGGCTGTCGAAGTGACTGCGGTCGCCCCCGTCGAGGTCGCCACCCGCCCGGTCGCTGCCAGCCCGCGTGCACCGGTGGCCGCGCCCGTCGCCGCCGCGCCGGCACCGGTCGAGGCCGCGCCCGTGGTCGAGGCCTTTGTCCTGCCGCTGGATGACCTGCAACAGGTGGCCGAGAACTCAGGCCTGCAGTGGGTCAACTCCGACCGCGAGAAGATCTCTGCGGCGCAAGCCGCGATGGCGGCCGAGCCGGCGCCGATCCGGGTGCCGCGCGAGCGCAAGCCGGTGGTATCGAGCGATGCAGGCCCGCTGGTGCTGGTCGAGACCAAGAAGGACTTGTCCCAGCTGAAGCTGCCGTTCGAGACCGCCGGTGCTGCCGGGCCCGCCACGCCGCAGCCCTGAGCGCAGACGCGCCTGTCCAGACCGCCTGACAGGCGGTCTGCACGCCGCCCGGCCCGCAACGGCCGCGGCGGCTTTTTTTCGCGCCGGCGTGGTCGGCCTTGGCGGTCAGCCCCCCGCACAATGCCGGCTCACCACCGCCACGCCACCTGCCCACCCGACTGCCCGCCATGACTGTCCTGCTGAAGAAACCCATCGCTGCCTGCATCCCCATCCACCTGACCGACCGTGCCGGCTTTGCCGCCCACACCCGCACGCTGCCACCTGCGGCGCGCCAGTGGCTGGCCACGCTGGGCTTCGATGGCGCGCCCGACAGCCATGCTTTGCTGCCCGATGCCGACGGCCGGCTGCAATCGGTCTGGGCGGGGGTGCGGGCTGCCGCCCACCCCTGGGCGCTGGCGGCGCTGCCCCGCCAGTTGCCGCCCGGCCGCTACCGCCTGGCTGATGGCCGGCTGGACGGCATGCCGGTGGGTCAACCGGAGGGCGCGGTCGGCCTGGGCCTGGTTGCCGACGCGCAAGCCGCCGCCCTGTCCTGGCAGCTCGGCAGCCACCAGTTCACCCGCTACAAGGCAGCCAGCCGTACCCCGGCGCAGTTGCTGCTGCCCACCAGCGCGGCAGCCCGCCACGGTCTGCTGCTGGCGCAGACGATCGCCCGCACCCGCGACCTGATCAACACCCCAGCCGAGCACATGGGGCCGGCCGAATTGGCCGCTGCGGTGCAGCAAGTGGCCAAGGCGCACGGCGCCAGCTTCAAACAAACCGTGGGCGACGCGCTGCTCAAGGCCGGGTTCCCGGCCATCCACGCGGTAGGCCGTGCAGCCGTGCAGGCACCCCGGCTGATCGAGCTGACCTGGGGCAAGCCCGGTTCACCGCGATTGACGCTGGTGGGCAAAGGCGTGTGCTTCGACTCCGGCGGGCTGGACATCAAGAGCCCCGAGGGCATGCGCCAGATGAAAAAGGACATGGGCGGCGCGGCCACCGCACTGGGCCTGGCCACGCTGATCATGGCCACGAGGCTGGACGTGCAGCTGCAGTTGCTGATCCCGGCGGTTGAAAACGCCATTGCCGGCAATGCCTACCGGCCGGGCGACGTGATCAAGACCCGGGCCGGCCTGCACATCGAGATCGGCAATACCGACGCCGAGGGCCGGGTGATCCTGTGCGACGCACTGGCCTATGCCGCTGAATCGCAACCCGACCTGCTGATCGACCTGGCCACGCTGACCGGCGCGGCCCGGGTGGCCCTGGGCGGGCAGTTGCCGGCACTGTTCTGCCGCGATATGGCGATGGCCCGCGGGCTGGTGGACCTGGGGCTGGACTTGCACGACCCGCTGTGGCATTTGCCGCTGTGGCGCGACTACCACGGGGGGATCGAGAGCGACATCGCCGACATCGTCAACACCGGGCGTGGGCCACAAGCCGGTGCGATCAATGCGGCGCTGTTCCTGGCCGACTTTGTGCCAGCCGCGCTGCCCTGGCTGCACATCGACCTGTTTGCCTGGAACGACAGCGCCCGGCCCGGACGGCCGGTCGGCGGCGAGGCGCAGACCCTGCGCACGTTGCTGGCCTGGCTGCAGCAGCG
>JBBRZR010000312.1:0-6176 GCA_038236495.1 Burkholderiales bacterium | reverse complement strand
GCCATGCCACAACCGGCTCCAAGCCGCCAGCCACGCCAGGTCGAGGCACAGGCCGAGCTGTTCCGCCACATCAGCGCCGAAAAAACCCTGTTCTACCGCAGCGTGATGGACACCTTCGCCGCCGCCAAGCGCCAGTTTCGCCTGCACCTGCGGCCCGACGAGGTGCTGGCCGAAGGCCACTGGGACGCCTCGGCACCGCGCATCGAGGAAGTGCAGGCCGCGCTGGCTCAACTGACCGAATGGGGCAACCTCGAATCCCAACCCGACACCGCGCGCGTGGCCAGCATCAGTGACTTCTACCGTGCACGTTTCTTGTACCGCCTGTCGCAGGGCGGTGAGGCCGTGGAGGCGGCGCTGCTCACCTTTGCCCGCACACTGGGCCGTCGAGCCGAGCTGCAGACCGTGGCGCTGGAGGACATCAGCAACCGCCTGCAGGCCCTGCAAGCACTGGCCGATACGGCCGCACCGGATGCCGCCAAAGTGCATGAAACCCTGCGTGATCTGGTGCGTGTGTTCGAGAGCCTGGCAGACAACGCCCAGGCCTTCATGGCCGGTATCGGCCGCAGCATCGAGTTACAACAGGCCGAGGCCGGCGCCGTGCTGGCCTACAAGCGCCGCTTGATCGACTACCTGGAACGTTTCATCGGCGACCTGGTGGGCCGCTCCAGCGGCATCGCGCAGCACATCCTGACGCTGTCGCCGCGCATCGACCCCTTGCTGTGGCAGGCCGCGCAACGCGAGGCCCGCGACAGCGCGCCGGGCGACGGGCAAGAGCAGCTCGACGCGGTTGCGCGCGGTTTGCAGACCTGGCGCGAGCGCTGGACCGGGCTGCGCCGCTGGTTTGTCACCACCGGCCATGAGCCGCCCCAGGCCGAGTTGCTGCGCGCCAAAGCACGCACCGCGATACCGCAATTGCTGGCCGCGGTGGCAGCGCTGAATGAGCGGCGCAGTGGGCGCAGCGACCGCTCGGCCGACTTCCGCATGTTGGCCACCTGGTTTGCCGCCTGCACCGGTGACGGCCAGGCCCACCGGCTGGCTCGGGCGGCCTTTGCGCTCAATCCGGCGCGCCACTTTTCACTCGACACCGCGCAGCAGCCCGGCGCGCAAGAGCTGCCCGCCAGCACCCCCTGGGCCGACGCACCGCCGCTGCGCATCCATCCGCGGCTGCGCGAATATGGTGAGGCGGCGCCGCGTGGCGCTCTGCCAAGCCTGCAGGCGCGTGACGCCGAGCGCCGCCTGCTGGCGCTGCAATTGCACGAAGAACACGCACAAATCGAGGCCGCACGTTTGAGGCTGGCCTCTGGCCGTACCACCCGACTGTCCGAATTGGGCAAGCTCGATAGCCATGCGTTTGCGCTGTTCCTTGCGCTGCTCGGCGAGGCACTCACCACGCAGCAGTCGCCCGATAAAACCGTCGAACTGCAAAGCAGCGACGGCTTGCTGCGCATCCGGCTGGAGCCCCTGGCCGCCGAGACCCGCGCCGAAATCACCACCCCCAGCGGTACCTTCACAGGCCGCGACCACCTGATCACGATCACCCGGATGGAGGACTTTGCATGAGCCCCGCAGTCCGCAGGACGGAGGTATCCGGTTGACCACCACGCGACTTATCGCCCGCCAACAGTCACAACACCAGGACGGTGAGCGCATCCAGGCCTTGCGCGCGCTGCTGATGACCCCGCTGATGACCCCGGCCCACGACGACTTTGCCGCCGTGCGCCGACATGCCGACGAATTGCGGGCCTGGTTTGCCCGCGAGACCGGCTGGACCCTGCACATCGAGCGCGACTGCGCCCGTCTGTACAAGCGCCCGGCCGACCTGCAGGATGCCAGCCGCGGCATGCCCGCTTACGACCGCCGACGCTACGTCCTGCTGTGCCTGGCCTGCGCGGTGCTGGAACGCGCCGACCCCCAAATCACGCTCCATGTGCTGGGCGACCGTCTCATGGCGCTGGCGACGGATCCCACGCTGGCCTCGCGCAACTTCAGCTTCACGCTGGCCTCCACCCACGAGCGGCGCGAACTGGTGGCCGTGTGCCGCAGCCTGCTGGCGCTGGGCGTGCTGCGGCGCGTAGCAGGCGACGAAGAGGGTTTTGTGCGTGGCGCGGTGGCGGCGGCCGAAGGCACGGATGCCCTTTATGACGTGCAGCGCCGGGTACTGGCCGGCATGCTGGCCGCCGTGCGCGGCCCTTCGACCTGGCCGGCGGAGCAAGCCCCGGTCACGCTGGACGAGCGCCTCGCCTCCCTGGTGACCGAGCACCTGACCGACAGCGACGAAGGCCAGCGTACAGCCCTGCGCCACCACCTGGCACGCCGTCTGCTGGACGACCCGGTCGTCTATCTCGATGCCCTCAACGCCGACCTGCGCGGCTACTGGGTCAACCAACGTGGGCCGATGGCCAGCCGCCTTTGTGAAGCCACCGGCCTGGCCGCAGAACAACGCGCCGAAGGCCTGGCCTTGGTGGACGACGATGGCATGCTGACCGATGTGGTCATGCCGGGCGAGGGCACCGAGGCCCATGTGACGCTGCTGGTGGCCGAATATCTGGCCGGTCAAGCACGCACTTCAAACGTCGACGAGGTGGCGGCTTTCCTGGCCCAGGCCCGGTCAAGCTATGGCAGCTACTGGCGCAAGTCGGCCCGCGAAGCTGGCGCGGAACAAGAACTGGCAGGCATCGCACTGGATCGCCTGCAAAAGCTGCAACTCATCGCCTGCACCGCCGACGGCAACATCCAGCCAAAACCTGCACTGGCCCGCTTCACCCTGGCCAAGGCCGATATCCGCCGCAGCCCAAAAACCGATCAATCCTCGCTGTTCGATACCGCATGACTGACGACCCCACTGCGCCACCGGCCCTGCCGCAACCCAACCTCAGCCGCTGGCAACCACTGCGTCTGGGGCTGGTTGAACTGTTCCACTACGACAGCGAGGAGTTCTGGTTCCGTGACGGCCACCTGCTGCTGCGTGGCAACAACGGTACCGGCAAGTCCAAGGTCTTGTCGCTGACCCTGCCGTTTTTGTTTGACGCCCAGCTCAAACCGTCGCGCATCGAGCCCGATGGCGATGCCGGCAAAAAAATGGCCTGGAACCTGCTGCTGGGGCGCCACGAGCGGCGTATCGGCTACACCTGGGTCGAGTTCGGCCGCATCGGCGAGGACGGCCAGGCGCACTACCTCACGCTGGGTTGCGGACTCTCAGCCGCAGCCGCACGCCCGCAGGTGGACAGTTGGTTCTTTTTGCTGGAACAGGGCCGCATCGGCCAGGACCTGTGGCTGATGAGCCCAGCCCGGGTGGTGCTGACGCGTGAACGCCTGCGTGAAGCGCTGCAGGGGCGTGCCGGCCAGGTCTTCGACACCGCCACCAGCTACCGCCGTGCGGTCGATGAGCGCTTGTTCCACCTTGGTGAGGCGCGTTATGCCGCGCTGATGGACACCCTGGTGCAACTGCGCCAGCCGCAACTCTCCAAGAAGCCTGACGAAACCAACCTCTCGAACGCGTTGACCGAGGCCTTGCCGCCGATGTCTGCCGACCTGCTGGCCGACGTGGCCGAGGCGCTGAATCAAATGGAGGAATACCGCCGCGAGTTGGAGGAGTACGTCGCACTGGAGCGCGCCGTCGCACAGTTCAACCAGCGCTACCAGCACTATGCCGCCACACAGGCCAGGCGCCAGGCGAGAAGCCTGCGCGGTGCGCAGACCGGCTTCGACAACGCCAGCCGCGAGCTCCATGAAGGGCGCGCAGCCCTGCAAGCGGCCCAAGCCACCGAAGCACAGGCCCGCGCTACCCAGGCGGTGAGCGAAGCCGCGCTGGCTGCCGGCCGAACGCGGCTAGAAGAACTGCAGAACGACCCGGCGATGACAAGTGCCAAGCAGCTCGAAAAAGCCGAACTGGACGCCACACGCCGCCGACTGGAGGCCGAACAAGCGCTGCGCACGCGCAGCGAAATGCAGACCCGCCATGAGCACGAGCAACAGGCCAGCCGTGCGCGCAGCCAGCGTGCCGAGTTGACCGGCCGTGCGCTGGTGCAAGCGCGCGCTGACGCCGCCCAAGGTGCCGACCGCGCTGGTCTCGCAGCCCCCTACAACGCCAACCCGCTGGCCGCCAGCGACACCAGCGCAGTGCCAGCCATGGCCCTGGACGCCGCACACCAGGACCTGCGCCGCGCCACCACCACCCGCCGCGAACAAGTGGCCCTGCTGCTGCGCCGTTGCGACGAGGCCGACCTGGCCGCCCAGGCCCAGGCCCGCGCGCAAGCCCTGCGCGACGAACGCGGCGACGACGCCGACGCGGCAAGCGCCCGCCGCGCAGGCGCCGACGCTGAGGTCGAACGGCAGGGGCAAGCGCTGCTCGATGCCTGGCAGCGCCACCTGGACGGCCTGCGGCAGCTCCAGGTCCCCAGCAGCGCCGAAACCCTGGCCGAGCTGGCCACCTGGACCGCCAGCCTGCAAGGCGAGAACCCGGCCCGCACCGCACTGCAAAGCGCGCAACAGGCCACCAGCCAGCGTCTGGCGCAACGCCACGCTGCGCTGACGGCAGTGCAGCAGCTGCAAGCTGGCGAGCAGGCGGCGCTGCAGGCCGAGCGCGCCCGGCTGGAACTTGGCGAAGACGCTGCGCCACTGCCGCCTCACTGGCGTTTGCCCGGCGTGCGCGCGGGCCGTGCTGGCGCGCCACTGTGGCAACTGGTCGATTTTCAGCCCAGCATCCACGGGCCCGACCGTGCCGGTCTCGAAGCCGCGCTGCAGGCTGCTGGCCTGCTGGACGCCTGGATCACGCCTGATGGCCTGCTGCTGTCGGCCGACGATGGCCTGCCGCTGCCGCCTGACTCGCAATGGCTGACCCGGCCACCAGGTTCACGGCCGCAGTCGCCGTCGCTGGCCGATTGGCTGCAGCCCGCCGCGCCGGCCGAGGGTGCATTGGCCGCCGTGCCAGAGCGCGTGCTGCAAGGCCTGCTCGGCAGCGTGGCCTGCGGCGTACAGGACGACCCAGCCGCCGAGGCCTGGCTGGCCCCGGATGGGCGTTTCCGCCTGGGCGCGCTGGCCGGCGCCTGGCACAAACCCAGCGCCGAGTTCATAGGTTACGCCGCGCGTGCCGCCGCAAGGGCACGGCGGCTGCAGCAGATCGCCCAACGCCTGGACGCCTTGGCGCGGGACCAGGCCGTGCTGGCGCAAAGCTTGGCAGAACTGGCGCAAGCGCAAGACCAGGCCGCCGATGAATGGCAAGCCGCCCCGTCCGACGACGCGCTGCGTGCGGCGCATGTGCTGGCCACCGCTTGCGCGCGCGAGTTTCAGGCCGCCCGGCAGCGGCTCGATCAGGCGGACCAACAACTGCGCGACGCTGACCAGCATTGCCAGGCCGCGCGCCAGACCCTGGCCCGCGATGCGCAAGACCTGGCCTTGCCGGCCACCCGCGATGCCCTGCGGGCCATCGATCTGGCGCTGCAAGCCTTTGGCGACACCCTGCACACACTGGCCAGTGCGGCACGCGAACTGCGCGATGCCGTGGCCGAACATGCCCAGCAGCTGCAGCGCGAACAGCTGGCCGGCAGGGATGCGCTGCAAGCCGCCGAGCAATCTGCCGAACGCGATGCCTTGGCCGATGAAGCCCGCGTCCGGCTGGAAACCCTGCGTGAATCGGTGGGCGCCCAGGTCGAAGCACTGCAACAACGGCTGACCGAGGTCCGCAGCGCCGTGACCCACGGCGAGCTGCTGCTCAAACTTCATCGCGACGCCTTGGGCGCGGCAGGCGAGACCCGCGCCAAGGCCGAGCAAAAGACCCAGGACGCCGAAGCCACGCTCAATGAGCGCACGGCTACGCGCCAGCATGCCGTCGTCCAGCTGCAGGGCTTTGCCGCCACCGGCTTGCTGGCCATCGCCTTGCCGGCGGTCGAAGCCCCGCCCTTGCACACACCCTGGACGATTGAGCCCGCCCTGGTGCTGGCCCGCCGCACCGAGCAGGCGCTGGTGGCGGTGAAGGATGACGACGACGCCTGGAACCGGGTGCAAACCCAGGTCTCGCAGGACTACACCGAGCTGGGGCGTGTGCTCGCCGCCTTGAGCCACCAGGCTCAGGCCGAAACCAGCGACTATGGCCTGGTCGTCAGCATCGTCTACCAGAACCGGCCCGAGCGGCCCGACCAGCTGGCCCTCCGGCTGGCCGGCGAGATTGCCCAACGCCG
>JBBRZR010000311.1:0-6190 GCA_038236495.1 Burkholderiales bacterium | reverse complement strand
GCGTTGGTGGTGGCATGGTTCTGGGCATGCGGGTCCAGCGTCAGGATGTCGTTCTGGGCAGCCCAGCGCAGCGTGACGGCCTGGGCCGGGGCCAAGGCAAGCGCGGCCAGCAGCGCAGCGGCGGTGAATGCAGCTTTCAAGATCATGGAAACAGCTCCGGTGGATGCAAAAGCGGCATGCTAGAGGCAACTTGTGTTCCAGCCCAGGGGATGATCCCGATGGGCGGGCGTTGGCCGCCGGCGGCTAGCCTGGCCCGGGCGGCGCTGCAGCCGCTTCGGTCACCAGATCGCTGTCACAACCCGCACCTGCCGCGATCCACCGCTTGGCCAGCCGCACCAACGGCGCCTGCAAGACCAGCGGCAAGCGTGGCCACACGTCGCCCGGGTCGGCCGCTACGGCACAGTCGTACCGCCGGCGATCGGCCTGCCAACGCAGCGCGTCACAGGCGCCGTGCCGCCGACCGCTGACCAGCACCCCGAGCGGGCAGGGCGCAACCGTGCAGCACACGCCGCAGCCGTTACAGGGTTTGCCCGCAGCCGGCTTGGCCGGCGCTTGCGGGTGCAGGTGGATCACCGTGGGCGTCATGGTCCACCGAGTCTGGCGGCAAACGCGCGGCTTTTGTCAGCAAAACAAAAGCCTGGGCGGTGTCTAATCCCGGGCGTGGGTGCAAAACAAGGGTGCTACAGTGCCCGCCATGCAGTAAAAGAGTCCCTTTCGTGCCCCTTGCTGGTCAGCCTTGCGCTGACCGAGACATTCAGCAAGGCGGGTCGCAATCCGCCAACCGGTCGAGCCGGGCCGCGGAAGGTTTTCAACCCATCGAAGCCCCGGGTACCGGGGTAAAAGGTGAGCGAGCGATGATGCAGCAATACAGGTCTAATTCGTACCTGTTCGGGGGCAACGCCCCTTATGTCGAAGAGCTTTACGAGGCTTACCTCGACAACCCCGGCAGCGTGCCCGATACCTGGCGCACCTACTTCGATAACCTGCAAAACGTGCCGGCCGGTGATGGCTCGGAATCGCGCGACGTGGCCCATGCGCCCGTCGTCGAATCGTTTGCGCAGCGTGCCAAGGCCAATGCATTTGCCCTGAAGGCCAGTTCTGCCGATCTGGCCGTGGCACGCAAGCAGGTGCATGTGCAGTCGCTGATTGCTGCTTACCGCTTTCTGGGCTCACGCTGGGCTGATCTTGATCCGCTCAAGCGCACCGAGCGCCCCAAGATCCCTGAGCTGGAGCCGGCGTTCTACGACCTGTCCGAGTCGGACATGGACATCACCTTCAGCGCGGCCAACACGTATTTCGGCAAGTCCGAAAACATGACCTTGCGCGAGATCATGCGGGCGCTGCGCGAGACCTACTGCGGCTCGGTGGGCGCCGAGTACATGCACTGCACCGACCCTACCGAAAAGCGCTGGTGGCAAGAGCGGCTTGAATCATCGCGCAGCAAGCCCAGTTTTTCGATCGACCAGAAAAAGCACATCCTCGACCGCCTCACCGCCGCCGAAGGCCTGGAGCGCTACCTGCACACCAAATACGTCGGCCAGAAGCGGTTTTCGCTCGAAGGCAGCGAGAGCTTCATCGCCTCGATGGACGAAGTAGTGCAGCGCGCCGGCAGCCACGGCGTGCAGGAGATGGTCATCGGCATGGCCCACCGCGGCCGGCTCAATGTGCTGGTCAACACCCTGGGCAAGATGCCCAAGGATTTGTTTGCCGAGTTTGACCACACCGCGCCCGAGAACCTGCCCTCCGGTGACGTCAAATACCACCAGGGTTTCTCCAGCGACATCACCACCCCCGGTGGCCCGCTGCACCTGAGCCTGGCCTTCAACCCGTCGCACCTGGAGATCGTCAACCCGGTGGTCGAGGGCTCGGTCAAGGCCCGCATGGACCGCCGTGGCGACCTGACCGGCGCGCAAGTGCTGCCGGTGCTGGTGCACGGTGACGCGGCCTTTGCCGGCCAGGGCGTGGTGATGGAGACGCTGGCGCTGGCGCAGACCCGGGGTTACTTTACGGGTGGCACGCTGCATTTGGTGATCAATAACCAGATCGGCTTCACCACCAGCGACCCGCGGGATTCACGCTCGACGCTGTACTGCACCGACGTCGTCAAGATGATCGAGGCGCCGGTGCTGCACGTCAACGGCGACGACCCGGAAGCAGTGGTGTTTTGCTCCCAGCTGGCGCTCGACTACCGCAAGCAGTTCAACAAGGACGTGGTGGTTGACATCATCTGCTTCCGCAAGCTGGGCCACAACGAGCAAGACACGCCCGCGCTGACCCAGCCACTGATGTACAAGGTGATTGCCAAGCACCCCGGCACCCGCAAGTTGTATGGCGACAAGCTGGTGGCGCAAAACGTGCTGCCCGAGGGTGGCCCGGAGGCGATGGTCAAGCAATTGCGGGCGGCGTTTGACGAAGGGCGTCACACCATGGACCCGGTGCTGACCAACTTCAAGAGCAAGTACGCCGTCGATTGGGCGCCGTTCCTGGGCAAAAAGTGGACCGACGCGGCCGATACCGCGCTGCCGCTGGCCGAGATCAAGCGCCTGGCCGAGCGGGTCACCACCGTGCCCGCCAACTTCAAGGTGCATCCGCTGGTCGAGAAGGTGTTGGCCGACCGTGCGGCGATGGGCCGGGGCGAGATCAATGTCGACTGGGGCATGGGCGAGACCCTGGCCTATGCGTCGCTGGTGGCCAGCGGTTACGCCGTGCGCTTGTCGGGCGAGGACTGCGGCCGGGGCACTTTTGTGCACCGGCACGCTGTGCTGCACGACCAGAACCGCGAGAAGTGGGACGTCGGCACCTACACCCCGCTGCAGCACATCGCCGACAGCCAGGCACCGTTTGTCGTGATCGACTCGATCCTGTCTGAAGAAGCGGTGCTGGGCTTCGAGTACGGCTACGCCAGTGCCGAGCCCAACACCCTGACGATCTGGGAAGGCCAGTTTGGCGACTTCGTCAACGGCGCGCAGGTGGTGATCGACCAGTTCATCGCCTCGGGCGAGGTCAAGTGGGGCCGGGCCAACGGCATCACGCTGATGCTGCCGCACGGCTACGAGGGCCAGGGCCCGGAGCACAGCTCGGCCCGGCTGGAGCGCTTCATGCAATTGGCGGCGGACAACAACATGCAGATCGTGCAGCCGACCTCGGCCGCCCAGATCTTCCATTTGCTGCGCCGGCAGATGGTGCGCATGTTCCGCAAACCGCTGATCATCATGACGCCCAAGTCGCTGCTGCGGAACAAGGACGCCACCTCGCCGCTGTCGGACTTCACCAAGGTCGATTTCAAGACGGTGATTCCGGACCAGGGTGTTGATGTCGTCAACGACAAGGTCAAGCGCATCATTGCCTGCTCGGGCAAGGTGTATTACGACCTGGTCAAGAAGCGTGAAGAGCGCAAATCGACCGACGTGGTGATCCTGCGGGTCGAGCAGCTCTACCCGTTCCCGCACAAGGCTTTTGCCGCCGAGGTCAAGAAGTACGCCAACGCGACCGAGGTGGTGTGGTGTCAGGACGAGCCGCAAAACCAGGGCGCGTGGTTCTTTGTGCAGCACTACATCCACGAGAACCTGGTGGATGGGCAAAAGCTGGGCTATGCCGGGCGTGCAGCCTCAGCGTCGCCTGCGGTGGGTTATGCCCATTTGCACCAGGAGCAGCAAAAGGCGCTGCTCGACCAGGCTTTTGGCAAGCTCAAAGGCTTTGTCCTGACCAAATGAGGTTATCCCGGACGCCTTTGGCGCCGTGATAACTCGCCGCGTTCAACCGTTCACCTGCGGTGACGGTCAACACGGCGGGGCCCGCGCTGCGCGTCCTCCGTGCAATGAATAGAGAAACATCATGGCAATCGTAGAAGTCAAAGTCCCGCAGCTGTCCGAATCGGTGGCCGAAGCCACCCTGCTGCAATGGAAAAAGAAGGCCGGCGAGTACGTCGAGATCGATGAAATCATCATCGAGATCGAGACCGACAAGGTCGTGCTGGAGGTGCCGGCCCCTGCCGCCGGCGTGCTGGCTGAGCTGGTGCAGGGCGACGGTGCCACTGTCGCCAGTGACCAGGTCATCGCCCGCATCGACACCGAAGGCAAGGCCGGTGCGGCTGCTGTACCCGCCGCCGCTGCGCCGGCCGCTGCGGCAGCCCCGCCTGCCGCGGCCGCTGTCACCGGCGGCAGCAAGAGTGATGTCGCGATGCCGGCCGCCGCCAAGCTGATGGCCGACAACGCGCTGGCCGCCGGCTCGCTGGCCGGCACCGGCAAGGACGGCCGCATCACCAAGGGTGATGTGTTGGGTGCGGTGGCCTCAGCTGCTGCGGCGCCGGCACCTGCCCCACCTGCATCGGCCCCAATCCCGGCGCCCAAAGCCGCCGCTGCCGCCCCGGCGCCAGCGCGTTTGCTGCCCAGCGTGGCCGCCCCGGCCGGCCCCAACCTGGGTGAGCGCCCCGAGCAGCGGGTGCCGATGTCGCGCCTGCGCGCCCGCATCGCCGAGCGCCTGGTGCAGTCGCAATCGACCAACGCCATCCTGACCACCTTCAACGAGGTCAACATGGCCCCGGTGATGGAGATGCGCAAGCGCTTCCAGGACAAGTTCGAAAAAGAGCACGGCGTCAAGCTCGGTTTCATGAGCTTCTTCGTCAAGGCGGCAGTCGCAGCCCTCAAGAAGTACCCGATCATCAACGCCAGCGTCGACGGCAGTGACATCGTCTACCACGGCTACTTCGACATCGGCATCGCCGTCGGCTCACCGCGTGGCCTGGTGGTGCCGGTGCTGCGCAATGTCGATCAGATGAGCTTTGCCGACATCGAGAAGAAGATCGCCGAGTTTGGCCAAAAAGCCAAGGACGGCAAGCTGGGCATCGATGACTTGACCGGCGGCACCTTTTCGATCAGCAACGGCGGCACCTTCGGGTCGATGCTGTCCACGCCCATCATCAACCCGCCGCAGTCGGCGATCCTGGGCGTGCACGCCACCAAGGACCGCGCCGTCGTTGAAAACGGCCAGGTCGTGGTGCGCCCGATCAACTACCTGGCGATGAGCTACGACCACCGCATCATCGACGGCCGCGAAGCCGTGCTGGGCCTGGTCACGATGAAAGAGGCGTTGGAAGACCCGTCGCGCCTGTTGTTCGATATTTGATCGACACACCCACCCAGAAGGGCCGCCACCATGTCGCTCGCTGACGAACTGCACAAGTTGGATGACCTGCGCACCCGGGGTGTGCTGTCGGACGAAGAGTTCCAGCGCGCCAAGCAGCGCCTGCTGGATGCGGCGGCGCTGCACCCGGCCAGCGATGTACCGGTGGTGATGGCACTCAACAACTTTCGCCGCTCGTCCACCGACAAGTGGATCGGCGGCGTTTGCGGCGGCCTGGCGCGGCTGACCGGTATCGAGAGCTGGGCCTGGCGTTTGATCCTCACCGTGCTGCTGCTGTTTGGCGGCACCGGTGCCTTGCTCTACATCCTGCTGTGGATCTTTGTGCCGGCCGATTGAGCACCCCTCACCCGCGCTGCACACCGACCACCAACACTTCCCAAAATACCATGTCCAAGTCTTTCGACGTCATCGTCATCGGCGCCGGCCCCGGCGGCTACATCGCCGCCATCCGCGCTGCGCAACTCGGTTTCAAGGTCGCCTGCATCGACGAGTGGAAAAACGACAAGGGCGGCCCCGCCTTGGGCGGCACCTGCACCAACGTGGGCTGCATCCCCAGCAAGGCGCTGCTGCAGTCGAGTGAGTACTTTGACCATGCCGGCCACCAGTTTGCCGAGCACGGCATCGGCCTGAGCAACCTGAAGATCGATGTGGCCAAGATGGTGGGCCGCAAGGACACCGTCGTGAAGCAGAACAACGACGGCATCCTCTACCTGTTCAAGAAGAACAAGGTCAGCTTCTTTCACGGTCGGGGTGCGTTTGCCGGTGCGACCAACGGGCTGTACCAGGTCAGCGTGACCGGCGCAGCGCCTGAGTCGCTGACCGCCAAGCACGTGGTCGTAGCCACCGGGTCCATCGCCCGGGCCTTGCCGGGTGCGGCGTTTGATGAAGACCGCATCCTGTCCAACGACGGCGCGCTGCGCATCCCCGCCGTGCCCAAGACCCTGGGCGTGGTCGGCTCGGGCGTGATCGGCCTGGAGATGGGCTCGGTTTGGCGCCGGCTGGGTGCCGAGGTCACGATCCTGGAGGCGCTGCCCAACTTTTTGGGCGC
>JBBRZR010000310.1:0-6211 GCA_038236495.1 Burkholderiales bacterium | reverse complement strand
CCGGCATCCGGGTCGATCCGCCCACCATCACCACCCCCGCCACGTCGTCGCGCTTGAGCTTGGCGTCGCGCAAGACCTTGCGCACTGCCGACAGGGTGCGGTCGATCAGCGGGCGGGTCAGCGCATCGAACTGCGCACGGGACACGCTCACGGCCATCGCTGCGGGTGCACCCGCGCCGCTCAGCGTGCAGCTCAGCATGGCCTGCGGTGCGTCGGTCAGCGCCTGCTTGGCAGCACGCGCGGCGACCAGCACCGCCCGCTTGTCGTGGGCGGATGTCGCCTGAAGCCCGGCTTGCGCCAAGGCCCAATCGGCCAGCGCCTGGTCAAAATCATCTCCACCCAGGGCCGCATCACCGCCGGTGGCCACCACCTCGAACACGCCCCGCGACAAGCGCAGCAGCGAGATGTCGAAGGTGCCGCCGCCCAGGTCGTACACCGCAAACAGGCCCTCGCTGCCGTTGTCCAGCCCATAGGCCACTGCCGCCGCCGTGGGCTCGTTGATCAGGCGCAGCACGTTGATGCCGGCCAGTTGCGCGGCGTCTTTGGTGGCCTGGCGCTGGGCGTCGTCAAAATAAGCCGGCACAGTGATCACGGCGCCAAACACGTCGTCGTCGAAGCTGTCCTCGGCGCGGTAGCGCAGCGTGGCCAGGATCTCGGCCGATACCTCCACCGGCGTCTTGATACCCTGCCGGGTACGGATCGCCACCATGCCGGGTTGGTCGACAAACTGGTAGGGCAGGCGCGCGTGGCCGCCAATATCGGCCAGACCGCGCCCCATCAGGCGCTTGACGCTGACCACCGTGTTCTCGGGATCGTCGGCCACCGCGGCCAGCGCGTCGAAACCGATCTGCCGGCGGTTGTCGTCCCCGTAGCGCACAGCCGACGGCAGGATGGTGCGACCGGCTGCGTCGGGCAGGCATTCGGCCACGCCGTGGCGCACCGCTGCCACCAGCGAATGGGTGGTGCCCAGGTCAATACCCACGGCAATGCGGCGGGCGTGCGGGTCGGGCGTCTGGCCGGGTTCAGAGAGTTGCAGCAGGGCCATCTTGGTCTTGGGGTACGTGGGAGGGAAAGTGATCAGCGCGAGCGCATCAGGCGTCGAGCGCTTCGAGCCGGCGGCCGATGTCTTTGCGAAACCGGTCCACGAACATCAGCGCCCTGACCTGTTGCGCAGCAGCGCTGGGGTCGGCCCGCTCGTCCAGTGAGACGCCGAGTTCGGCCAGGCGCGCAGCCTCGTCGGTGGCGACGGCGGCATCGAGTGTTTCGACCGCCGCCAAGTTACGGGCGTCGTCCAGATCCTCGCGCCAGGCCATCTGCTGCATCAAGAAGGCGGTCGGCATGGCGGTGTTGTTCTCGGCCTGGATGGCCACACCGCGCAACTCGCAGAGGTAGGCACCGCGCCTGAGCGGGTCTTTGAGACGCTGGTAGGCCTCGTTGACCCGCACCGCCCATTGCATGGCCAAGCGCTGGGCGGACGCGCCCTCGCTGGCAAACCGGTCAGGGTGCACCTGGGCCTGCAGCGCGCGCCAACAATCGTCCAACGCGGCCCGGTCCAATGCAAAGCGCTGGGGCAGGCCAAACAGGGTGAAGTCGTCGTCAGCGAGGTGCATGCCGGGTTCGCAGGGATGGGTCAGGGTCGCGTTCGGGGGCGGTGGTCAGGTAGACCTGTGGCCCAGGTTGAGAAATCCGACAAGACAAAGGCGCGGGCAACCGCCACCGCGCCTTGTTGCAAACCGGGTGTCAGCCCGGATTCAAATCTCAGACGCGGAACGACTCCCCGCAGCCGCAGCGGTCTTTTTCGCGTGGGTTGTGAAACTTGAAGCCCTCGTTCAGGCCCTCTCGCACAAAGTCGAGTTCGGTGCCGTCCAGGTAGGGCAGGCTCTTCGGGTCGATCAGCACTTTGATGCCATGGACTTCGAAAATATGGTCCTCGGGCGCGATGTCGTCGGCGTATTCCAGCTTGTAGGCCAGGCCCGAGCAGCCGGTGGTCCTGACGCCCAGCCGAACGCCCACGCCCTTGCCACGCTTGCTGATGTAGCGGGTGACATGCCGCGCCGCGGCTTCGGACAGGGTCACGGCCATGGTCAGTGCGCCTGGGTGGATGCGGCTGCGGCCAGGTCCGCCGCAGCGGCGCCGCCGTGGCGCGACTTGTAGTCCTGCACCGCCGCCTTGATCGCGTCCTCGGCCAAGATCGAGCAATGAATCTTGACCGGCGGCAGCGCCAGTTCTTCGGCAATGTTGGTGTTCTTGATCTCGAGTGCCTGGTCCAGGGTGCGGCCCTTGACCCACTCGGTCACCAACGAGCTGCTGGCGATGGCCGACCCGCAGCCGTAGGTCTTGAAGCGGGCGTCTTCGATCAACCCGGTGACCGGGTTGACCTTGATCTGCAGCTTCATCACGTCGCCGCAGGCCGGTGCGCCGACCATGCCGGTGCCCACGTCCTCGTCGCCCTTCTCGAAGCCGCCGACATTGCGGGGGTTTTCGTAGTGGTCGATAACTTTGTCGCTGTATGCCATGTGATTCTCCTGAAACGTCAAAACTGGTCGAAGCCACCGGGGCCGGCGCCGGGCCGCCCCAAGCGGCCCCGCACCCCCTCGGGGGGTGGCTGCGGTACACCGCAGCTGGGGGAGCACATCAGTGCGCCGCCCACTGGATGGCGCTGATGTCGATGCCGTCTTGGTACATGTCCCACAGCGGCGATAGCTCACGCAGCTTGGCCACGCGGTCGATCAGGGTGGCCACGGCGTAGTCGATCTCGGCCTCGGTCGTGAAGCGGCCGATGGTCATGCGCAGGCTGGAGTGCGCCAGTTCGTCGCTGCGGCCCAGCGCGCGCAGCACGTAACTGGGCTCCAGGCTGGCCGAGGTACAGGCCGAGCCTGAGGACACCGCCAGGCCCTTGACACCCATGATCAGCGACTCGCCCTCGACATAGTTGAACGAGATGTTGAGGTTGTGCGGCACACGGTGCGTCAGGTCGCCGTTGACGAATACCTGCTCTATGCCTTGCAGGCCGGCCAGCAACTTGTTGTGCAGGAAACGGATGCGCTCTTGCTCGCTGCCCATCTCTTCTTGGGCGATGCGGAAGGCCTCGCCCATGCCCACGATCTGGTGCGTGGGCAGCGTGCCCGAGCGCATGCCGCGCTCATGGCCACCACCGTGCATCTGGGCCTCGATCCGGATGCGCGGCTTGCGCCGCACGTACAGCGCGCCCATGCCCTTGGGGCCATAAGTCTTGTGCGCCGACATGCTCATCAGGTCGATCGGCAGCTTGGCCATGTCGATCACCACCTTGCCGGTGGCCTGGGCCGCATCGACGTGGAAGATGATGCCGCGCTCGCGGCACAAGTTGCCGATCGCGGTCACATCCTGGATCACACCGATCTCGTTGTTGACCAGCATCACCGAGGCCAGGATGGTGTCCGGCCGCAGCGCGGCTTTGAACTTGTCCAGGTCGATCAGACCGTCTTCTTGCACATCGAGGTAGGTCGCGTCGAAGCCCTGGCGCTCCAGCTCGCGCACGCTGTCGAGCGTGGCTTTGTGCTCGGTCTTGACGGTGATGATGTGCTTGCCACGGCTCTTGTAAAACTGCGCCGCACCCTTGAGCGCGAGGTTGATCGACTCGGTGGCGCCGCTGGTCCAGACGATCTCACGCGGGTCGGCATTGATCAGGCTGGCCACCTGGCCACGCGATTTCTCGACGATGGCCTCGGCCTCCCAGCCCCAGGCGTGGCTGCGTGAGGCCGGGTTGCCGAAATGCTCACGCAACCAGGGGATCATGGCGTCGACGACACGCGGGTCCACCGGCGTGGTGGCGCCGTAGTCGAGGTAGATGGGAAAGTGCGGGGTCATGGTGCGACGGGTTTCGGGTTGCGAATGCTGGGGTTGTGGGTATTGCAGTTGCTGCGGTTGCGGCGTCACTTGAACATCGAGTTGCCCAGCGCGAAGACCGAATTGGGTGCAGTGATCTTGATCGGCTTGACCACCGGCACCGAGGAGATCGCGCGCTTGATCGGTGACTCTTCGATCGACACGCCTTTGGCGAGTTGGTCTTCGACCAGCTTCTTCAGCGAGATCGAATCGAGAAACTCGATCATCTTCTGGTTCAGGCTGGCCCACAGGTCGTGCGTCATGCAGCGGCCGGCGTCGTCGCCCATGCAGTTTTCCTTGCCGGCGCAGCCGGTGGCGTCGATCGGCTCATCGACCGCGACGATGATGTCGGCCACGGTGATCAGCTCGCTCTTGCGACCCAGTGAATAACCGCCGCCCGGGCCGCGGGTGCTCTCGACCAGCTCATGCCGGCGCAGCTTGCCGAACAACTGCTCCAGGTAAGACAGCGAAATCTGCTGGCGTTGGCTGATGGCGGCCAGGGCGACTGGCCCGTTGTTCGAACGCAGCGCCAGATCGATCATCGCCGTGACGGCAAAACGGCCTTTGGTGGTCAAACGCATGGGTGATTCTCCTGATGGCTGGCCGGTGGAAGGTGCCGGTTTTCACTGGCCCTACCGCTTACCCGACTGATGTAGTCAAGTATAGCCGAACCCGGCAATTTCGGCTGGCGATGGCGCGAGTATGAACTCTTCAGTCGCGTTTCAGGCGGATGAGGTCAATCTCCGTTGCAACACCCACAACAAGCCGTCGCAAGCGGGCTCGATCAAGTCCAGTGCATGCGCAAAGCCCTCGACGTTGCCAAAGTAAGGGTCTGGCACCTCGTCGGCCGCGCCTGCCATCGCCGGTCGGTCAGGCGCTTGCGCGGCAAAGGGCAGCAGCAGCGCCAGCTCGCCGGTCGCACCCGGCGGGCAGCGGCTGCGCAGCGTGGCCAGGTTGTCGCGGTCCATCGCCAGCAGCAGATCGAAACGGCTGAAATCGGCGGCCACCACCGGCCGGGATTTCAGACCGTCCAGCCGGTAGCCCCGCTGAGCCGCCTGGGCGACAGCGCGCGGGTCGGGCAAGGCGCCACGGTGAAAGCCATGGGTGCCGGCCGAATCCACCGCCACCTGGCCTGCCAGCCCTGCCCGGTCGAGCTTGGCGCGCAACACGCCCTCGGCCATAGGCGACCGGCAGATGTTGCCCATGCAGACCATCAGCACCTGCAAGCGGGGCGCCTCACGGCGCTGAAACCAGCGTTTGATCATGGGCCGCAAGGATAGCGGAGGGTGGGGTTGGATCGGGTGAGGGTCGGGACCGCAGCGCCGTCCGCCACAAGCACCAGAAAACCCCACGTCCCCGATGTTGATCTCCCTACAGCCCGGCCTTGTGCGTGCGCCACCGGTCTGTCGATAAAGCACAAAACCTGGCGTATTGCCGACGGCAGCCCGTCCAGCTGACGACCTCGACGCCGCACCACCGTACGTGCCCAGCCAACCTGGAAACAAGGACTTGCCATGCGCCACAACGGGCCGATCAGCCAACAAGAATTTCTGCTGCAGACAGGCACCACGCTGGTATCGACCACCGACCTGCAAAGCCACATCACCTACTGCAACCCGGCGTTTGTCGAGGTCAGCGGTTACAGCCGCGAGGAGTTGATCGGCCAGCCGCACAACCTGGTGCGCCACCCGGACATGCCGGCCGTAGCCTACCGGGACATGTGGGCCACGCTCAAGGCCGGCGAGCCCTGGACAGCGCTGGTCAAGAACCGGCGAAAAAACGGCGACCATTACTGGGTGCGGGCCAATGTGACGCCGGTGCTGGACGGCGGCCAGGTGACGGGCTATATGTCGGTGCGCACCCTGCCCCGGCGCGACGAAGTGGCCAGCGCCGAGGCGCTGTAAGCCCGCATGCGCGAGCAAGCAGCAAGCGGCCGCTTGACCCTGCATCTGCAAAAAGGCGAATTGCTGGCCAGCGGTGCGGCGGCGGCGCTGGCACGGGCTTTGCGCCCCGGACTGGGCGGCAGGTTGACGCTCACGGCCCTGGCCGGCACCACGGCGGTGGCCTTGCTAGCGGCTGAGTTGACGACGCTCGGGATGCCCGTGGCCGTTACGCTGACGCTGAGCGGGGCGGTGGGCGCCGGCATGGCGGCGTGGCTGCGCCAGCAGGCATTGGCCCCGCTGCGCCAGGCGATTGCCGTGGCCCGCCGCATGTCGGCCGGTGATTTGTCGCAGAACCTGGCCTCGGACCGCTTCGACGAGGTCGGCCAGTTGGCCCGGGCGCTGACCCAACTCAACGTCAACCTGCAGGCCATCGTCGGTGACGTGCGGCGCGAGGTCGAGGG
>JBBRZR010000309.1:0-6241 GCA_038236495.1 Burkholderiales bacterium | reverse complement strand
GTGGCAAAGGTGGCGGCGGCCAAGGGCGTTGGGTGACCGGCGCAGTGACATAAAGGGGGAGACGTCGTCCGGCAGGACGGCGTCGGAGGACAGTCACGGAGCCGGTTGCCCGACGGCCTTGGTTGCCTCGCGCCACACGCCTCGCGCCACACGCCGCACGTCGCACGTCGCACGCCGCACGTCGCACGTCGAACGTCGAACGTCAGCATCCTGGCCAATCGAACGGCAGCTCAGAGCCGAATGCAGCCTTCCATTCCCGCTACCTTCAACCCGTTGAGCGCAGGCCAAGCCGGGCCGCCGGACTCCAGACCTGGCGTCAATCGGCGCGATGCACGCTTACCGGCACCCGCGCCGCCAGCGCGCACATCAGCTCGTAGCCGATCGTGCCGGCGGCCTGCGCCACCTCGTCGATGGGCAGCAAGCTGCCGTGCGGGCCAGCGCCCCACAGCGTGACCTCGCTGCCAAACTGGGCGGCGGGCACCGGCGTCAGGTCCACCGCCAGCATGTCCATCGACACCCGGCCCACCGTGGCGCAGCGCACACCGTCCACCAGCACCGGCGTGCCGGTGCCAGCGTGGCGCGGGTAGCCGTCGGCATAACCGCAGGCCACCACGCCGATGCGCAGCGCCCGGTCGGCGACGAAGCGGCTGCCGTAGCCTACGGTGTCGCCGGCTTGCAGGGCCTGCACGGCGATCAGGCGCGAGCGCAGCGTCATGGCCGGCTGCAGCTGCCAATGGGCAATGTTGTGCTCGGGATGGTCGGGCGCGCTGCCGTACAGGCCGATACCGGCGCGCACCCAGTCGTTGGCCAGGCCGGCATGGCGCAGCACGGCGGCGGTGTTGCTCAAGCTGCGCTCGCCCGGCAGGTCATGTGTGGCGGTCTCGAAGGCCGCCACCTGCTGTGCAACACCGCGCGGCCCGTCGGCGTCGGAGAAGTGTGTCACCAGCGATATCTCGTCTACTTGCGGCAGCGCGTTGAGCCGCACCCAGGCCGTTCGAAACGCGGTGGGCGAAAACCCGAGCCGGTTCATGCCGCTGTTCATCTTGAGGAACACCCGGTGCGGCTGATGCGTCTTGTGGCGGCTGAGCCAGTCGATCTGCTGCTCGCAGTGCACCATGTGCCAGAGGTTCAGGCGCGAACACAGCTCCAGATCGCGGGCCTCGAACGCGCCTTCCAGCAGCAGGATCGGGCCGCGCCAGTCCAGCCCGCGCAAGACCTGCGCCTCGGCCAGGTCGAGCAGCGCAAAACCATCGGCGGCGCGCAGCGGCTCGAACACCCGCGCCACGCCGTGACCGTAGGCATTGGCCTTGACCACGGCCCAGACGCGGGCGTCGGGCACCTGCGCACGCAGACACGCCAGGTTGTGCGTCAAGGCGTCGGCATGGATCAGCGCTTCAATCGGACGGGGCACGGCGGGTCGGCCTTCGCGGTGGCTGGGGCGGCTGGAAATGAGGTGGGAGGCGCGGCACCAAAGGCTTGCCACCGATTCTGCCAGCGCAACAGGGCTGTGCCACCCGACCGGTACGGGCCAGGCTGGCCGGGCGGTGGGGATGAGGGTGCATGCTATAACCGCGCCGCGTCTGGCCAATCCGGCAAAACAGACCGACCAACGGCGCCACACTGGCTGGCCGTTCCACCCCCTTGCAGACCCCCATTTGATGCGTGCACGAACCCGGCCCTGAGCGAAGCGAATGAAAAGAGGCTTCTACACCATCATGGCGGCGCAGTTCTTTAGCTCGCTGGCCGACAACGCCTTGCTGGTGGCCGCGATCGAACTGCTCAAATCCAGCCATGCCGCGCCGTGGCAGATCCCGGCGCTGACGCCGATGTTTGCGCTGTTCTACGTGCTGCTGGCACCGTTTGTCGGTGCCTTTGCCGACGCGGTGCCCAAGGGCCGGGTGATGTTTGTCTCCAACAGCATCAAGGTGGTGGGTTGCCTGATGATGCTGTTCGGCAGCCACCCGCTGCTGGCCTATGCCGTGGTGGGCTTGGGCGCGGCGGCCTACTCGCCGGCCAAGTACGGCATCCTGACCGAGCTGCTGCCGCCGTCGCAGCTGGTCAAGGCCAACGGCTGGGTCGAGGGCCTGACGATCGGGTCGATCATCCTGGGCATCTTGCTGGGCGGGCAGCTGGTGGGGCCCAAGCTGTCGCCGATGCTGCTGGGGTTCGACTTCCCCGTGATCGACACCGGCGTCGATACCCCGCCCGAGGCAGCGATCGCAGCGATGATCCTGGTCTACATCGTCGCGGCGGTGTTCAACCTGTACATCCCGCGCACCGAGGCGCCATTGCAGCCGCTGGCGCTGCGGCCGTCGGTGCTGATCCGCGACTTTGCGTTGTGCAATTCACGCCTGTGGTCGGACAAGCTGGGCCAAATCTCGCTGGCCACCACCACCATGTTCTGGGGCGTGGGCGGCAACCTGCGCATCATCGTGTTCCCGTGGGCGGCAGCGGCGCTGGGCTACACCACCACCCAGGCGTCCAGCCTTGCGGGCGTGGTGTCGGTGGGCGTGGCGGTGGGGGCGGTCTGGGCATCGATGCGGATGCGGCTGGACAAGGCCACCGGCGTGATCCCGCTGGGCATCCTGATGGGCGTGCTGGTGATCGGCCTGAACCTGATCCGCGATGTCTGGGTGGCCGTGCCCTTCTTGATGCTGCTGGGCCTGGCCGGTGGCTACCTGGTGGTGCCGATGAACGCCCTGCTGCAGCACCGCGGCCACAACCTGATGGGCGCGGGCCGGTCGATTGCGGTGCAGAACTTCAACGAGCAGGCCTGCATCCTGGGCCTGGGCGCGTTCTACACACTGATGACCAAACTCAACCTGTCGGCCTTTACCGCCATCGCGGTCTTCGGCGCGGTGGTGGCCGGGGTGATGGAGCTGATCCGGCGCTGGCACCAGCGCAACTGTGTGGTGCACCGCGACGAAGTGGAGCGCCTGTTGGCCATCGCCCGTACCGACCGGCACTGACGCCGCCGCGCTGCGGTCAGCCGGGCGGTTGCGGTAACGGCAGCAGCGGCTCGACCCGGCGGTGGCCCTGTTGTTGCATCAAGCGGTCCAGCGCCAGCCCGTCCAAGGGCTTGCCCAGGCAAGCCGCCGCACCGGCCAGCGTGCCGCGCACCCGGTGCACCGGGTCGTGAAACGCAGACACCATTACCACCACCGGCGCGCGGCCCACCGGTGCAGGCAGCCGTTTGCAGATCTGGTGGCACAGCGTCAGGCCATCGACCCGGCTGTCGTCGCCGAGATCGATATCAAGGAAGACCATGTCGTAGGCGCGCTGGCCCAACAGGTCCAGCGCCCGGTCGCTGTGCCGCGCCAGGTCGAACTGCAGGCCGTAGGGCTCCAGTTGGCGGCGCAAGAACTGCAGCGCGATCTCACTGTCGTCGACCAGCAGCACACGCGGTGCGGCGCTGACGGCGCGCGCCTCGGCCTCGCGCTGCTCGCGCCGGCGGCGTCGCTCGTCGTGGGCCTGGTGCCAGGGGCTGGGTGGGTGGGTTGGCGGCAGGGCCGCTGGCAGCACGGGCGACTCGGCGGGCATCGGGGGCAAGGCTGACGCGGAGGTTGGCGCGCGCAAGGCCGCCTGCGCCTGCAACGCCAGCAGCGCGTCGAGTTGTTGCAGCACCCAGGCCGGATCCGGACTGGGTGGCCCGCCAATGACGGCAGCGCGTGACGGCAGAACGCCGCCCACCAGCACCGCATCAGCCCCACGGCCCAGCGTGCGCAGCAACTCGAGCGCCTCGGGCTGTGCCGCGTCAACCACCACGAAGCGTGCGTCGTCCAGGCCGAGCACGCTGTCATAGGCCGGCACGCGCCGCGCTGTCTGGCGCAGCGCTGCCGCAAGCGCCATGCGATCGGCGGTGCCAAATCCGAGCAGGGCCACTGGGAGGGGTGCGGGCATCAGGGCAGTCGCAGGAGTGGCAAGGTAGAACGCGGGGTGGGCGTCAGGTTGGGCGTCACGGTGGGCGCCAGGGCCTGTCGCGGAGATCTTCGGTGGCCGTCGGCAAGGCCGTCAACCGACCGGGGTCATCCCCGCAGCGGATAGCATCCAAACACTTTTGCCACTTTCAATTCTCTTCACCGGACTACGCCCCATGGCCGAACACAGCATCAGCGATTTCGAGGCCATCGACATCACCGGCAAGGTGCATCGATTGTCCGACATGGCCGGCAAGGTGATGTTGATCGTCAACACGGCCAGCCAGTGCGGTTTCACACCCCAGTTCGGCGGGCTCGAGACCTTGTGGCAGGCCTACCGCGACCGTGGCCTGGTGATCATGGGGTTTCCCAGCAACGAGTTTGGCCGGCAAGACCCGGGCAGCAACGACGCGATCGCCTCGTTCTGCCAACTCAACTACGGCGTCAGCTTCCCGATGATGGCCAAGATCGAGGTCAACGGCGGCGGCACGCACCCGCTGTACGGCTGGCTCAAGTCCGAGGCGCCCGGCCTGCTGGGCAGCAAGGCGATCAAGTGGAACTTCACCAAGTTTCTGGTGGGGCGGGACGGCCAGGTGATCCGCCGCTACGCGCCGCAAGACACGCCCGAGAAGCTGGCCGCCGACATCGAGGCCGCGCTGAAGCCCTGAGACCGACCCGCGTCGCCAGTCGGGATAATCCGCGGCTCACTCCCGGAGAGCCCCGATGTTCGAACATGTACAGCCCTACGCGGGCGACCCGATTTTTGCGCTGGTCGATGCCTTCAACGCCGACGCCCGACCGGCCAAGGTCAACCTGTCGATCGGTATCTACTTTGACGAGCAGGGCCGCCTCCCGGTGTTGCCCAGCGTGATGCAGGCCGAGGCCCGCATCCTGGCCGCGGCCGGCCCCAAGGGCTACCTGCCGATGGAGGGTGATGCTGCCTGCCGCGCCGAGGTCGCCAAGCTGCTGCTGGGCGCCGACCATCCGGCGATTGCCGAGGGCCGGGTGGCGACGGTCCAGACCGTGGGCTCGTCGGGCGGCCTGAAAGTGGGCGCTGACTTTCTCAAGACCTGGCTGCCTGATGCCGAGGTCTGGGTCAGCGACCCGACCTGGGACAACCACCGGGCCATGTTCGAGGGCAGTGGTTTTGTGGTCCACACCTACCCGTACTTTGATGGCGCCAGCGGCGGCCTGCGCTTCGATGAGATGCTGGCCACGCTGCGCGCCATCCCGCCACGCAGCATCGTGCTGCTGCACGCCTGCTGCCACAACCCGACCGGGGTGGACCTGAGCCCCGCCCAGTGGGACGCGCTGATCCCGGTGCTGCGCGAGCGTGAGCTGCTGCCTTACCTGGACCTGGCCTACCAGGGCTTTGGCGACGGCATCACTGAAGATGCCTACGCGGTGCGCGCGCTGGCCAGTGCCGGCCTGACGTTTTTCATCGCCAACTCGTTCTCCAAGAGCATGAGCGTGTACGGCGAGCGCTGCGGTGCGCTCAGCGCCGTCTGCGCCACGGCGGCCGAGGCCGCGCTGGTGCTGGGGCAGTTGCGCTTCACGGTGCGGCGCATCTACTCCAGCCCCGGCATCCACGCCGCCAAGATCGTGGCCCATGTGCTGGGCGATGCCGATCTGCGCACGCTGTGGGAGGCCGAACTGGCCGCCATGCGCGAGCGCATCGCCACGATGCGCCAGGCGCTGCACGACCGGCTGGTGGCCGGGGTGCCGGGCCGTGACTTTGGCTACCTGCTCAGCCAGCGCGGCATGTTCAGCTACACCGGCCTGAGTGCTGCGCAGGTGGATGCGCTGCGCGAGCAGCATGCGGTGTACCTGCTGCGCTCGGGCCGCATCTGCGTGGCTGGGCTGAACACCGGTAACGTCGAGCGCACCGCCAACGCCATCGCGGCGGTGCTGGCCGGCTGAATCATCGAGCCGCTGCCTCAACGCATCCAGCGCTGGTGGGCTTGCGTAGAAGAAGCGTGTCGGCAGCCCGCTCAAAACTGGTGTAAGCCGGCCCGTGTGCCACCGACAGACCGCTGCACCCGATGTTGAACCCGGCCTGACCGGGCCGGTTGCATCCCCACCACCGCGGTTGAAACCGCAAACCCCCTCCAAGGACCGACCATGAAATCCATCAAATCCGGCGTTGCCATCGCCACCGCCGCTGCCGCCCTGTTCTCGGCCGGCCTGCTGCTGAGCCCCACCGTTCAAGCCGCCGACGGCGGCGTCAAGTGCGTGGGCACCAACAGCTGCAAAGGCACCAGCGAGTGCAAGACCGCCAAGAACGACTGCAAGGGCATGAATGGCTGCAAAGGCCAGGGCTGGGT
>JBBRZR010000308.1:0-6255 GCA_038236495.1 Burkholderiales bacterium | reverse complement strand
GGCCCGCCAAGCTCACACAGACAGGGCCAACCCGGGCCGCAGGGCCCGCCAACAGCGCCGCGCTTGCTGCCCCGGGCTGCGCCGCTGTTTGCCAAGATGCTGCTGGGCCTGGGCATGGGCCCGGTGGGCACCGTGCTGGCGGCCCGGCTGGGCGATGCCCACGGCGGGCGGCGCCGGGCGGGACACGGCTGGCTGTCGGCGGCCCGCCGTATGCACCGGCGGCTGCGGCGCAGCGCGCAGTTGGCGGGCTGACGCGGGCCGTGCAGGTCAGCGTACGACCTAGAATTCCTGACGGTTGCGATGGGCGGCCCACCACAGGATCGGGGCCGGGTTTGCAACACTTCTGGATGTTTGTGCTTGCTGGTGTGGCGTCGGCCCTGTCGCCAGTTGCCAACGCCGGACCGCCGCCCATGGTGCCGCCCGCCGTCGTGCTGCCAACCGACCTGGTGCGGGCCTTGACCTCGGCCAAAAGCCCTGAGGCCGACGCCGCCCTGCGCCGCCGCTGGCGCAACGCCATGTTGGGGGCTGCTGCAGGCAAGGCCTGGGACGACGAGTGCGAGCAGGACAACCAGCACAGTGGCGCTGCACCCGGCCTGGCGCGCCAGCGCCTGCCCGACGGCAGCTGGTTGCTGCGGCTGGACTGTGGCGCCGGCGCCTACCAGGGCAGCTTCTGGGCCGCCCAGGTTTGGCGTCAGGCGGGGCAGTGGCGCGGTGCGGTGCTGGCCTGGCCTGTTGCCCAAGCCGCGACCGCGACCAGCGGCTTGCCGTTCATCCTGACCCAGGAACTGGTGCTGTCGGGCGAGGTGGCGATGCTGCCTGATGGTGCTGTCGAGGTGGTCAACCGGTTTCGAGGCTTGGGCGATTGCGGCACCCGCAGCGCCTACGAGGTCAAGCAGGGGCGGGTTCGATTCATGGTGCTTGCGGCGGTGTGGGCTTGCCCTGACACTCCGGCCAGCGTGCCGATCGGCCCGCCGGACTGGCCGATCCTCAAAACGTTCAGCCGCTGACAACACCGCCCCAAGGAGCCGCCATGTTTTACAACCACCAGGTCTTCGCCACCGAGTACGAGAAGGTCTTCACCAAGCTCAATGCCTCGCAGTACCAGGGCCTGGACCAGATCCTGGGCTTTGTGCAGCTGGACCCGGACATCGAGGATGACCGCTGGGTGGCCTATATGTTGGCCACCGTCAAGCACGAGTGCGCCAATACCTTCATGCCGATCACCGAAATCGGCAGTGACTCCTACCTGGCCAAGTACAACGCGGGCACCCCGATCGGCACCCGGCTGGGCAATACCCAGGTGGGCGACGGCGTCAAGTTCAAGGGCCGTGGTTATGTGCAGATCACCGGCCGCGCCAACTACGACAAGCTGGGCAAGGCGCTGGGCGTGGCGGACCTGTTCCTCAAGCAGCCGGCGCTGGTGCTGGAGCCGGCCAACGCCTACCGCATCATGTCGATCGGCATGCGCAAGGGCCTGTTCACCGGGCGCTCGCTCAGCAAGTACATCAACGACACCGATTGCGATTACGTCGGTGCGCGCTACATCATCAACGGCAAGGACCGGGCCGAGGACATCGCCGCTTACGCGACCAAGTTCGAGGTCATGCTCAACAAGGCGCGGGTGGGCTGACGCTGCCTGGCGCTGGGATCACAGCCCGTGGAAGCGGGTAAACGCATCCACCGCCGCCCGCTCGGATTGCAGCTGGTTGATCGCGTGCTCGGCGTTGCGGTGGCCGATCGCCATGCCGGTGAACAGCATGCGCTCGGGCGGGATGCCGATGAAATCGCCGATGGTCTTGGGGTAGACCGCCCAGCACTCCTGGGCACAGCTGTCCAGGCCTTCTTCCCGCAGCAGCAGCATGACGGATTGCAAGAACATGCCCAGGTCGCTCCATTGCGGTGGGCCCATGCGCCGGTCCACGCTGCAAAACAGCGCCATCGGCGCGCCAAAAAACTGGTAGTTGCGGGCAAACCAGCGCAGCCGCGCCGGCTTGTCCTCCCTGGGGATGCCCAGGCGGGCGTACATGTCCTCGCCGATCTTGAAGCGGTAGTCGCGGTGCGGCGACACCAGCTCTTTCGGGTAGATGTCGTACTCGGGCGATTCGCTCTTGTCGCCCGCGGCCACCTCGGCCATGCGGCGCTGCATGATGGCCTTGAGCTCGGCCAGCTTGTCACCCGCCACCACGTCGATCTGCCAGGGCTGCACATTGCCGCCCGACGGCGCGCGTGAGGCTGTGGCGAGCACGCGCTGGATCTGCTCGGCTGAGACCGGCGTGGGCAAAAAGTCGCGTACCGACAATCGGCTGTTCAGGGCTTCGGTGACGGTCTTGGCGGCGGGCGGGTTTGTGGCAGTCATGGGCGCGGTGGGCTCTGCAAAGGGATGGGGACGGTGCTCAGCGCAGGTCCGACACGACCTTCCAGCGGCCGTCCTGGATCTGGCTCAGCCTGGATAGCGCCGAGCCCAGCCGCTTGGTGGCGGTGAAGCTCAGTGGTGGCGTGCCGAACATGTCGGCCGGGATCTCGCCCATGGTCTCCATCGCCTTGACAAAGCTGTCGGTGCTCAGGTTGGGGCCGGCCTTTTGCGCTGCGCGGATGAAGATCTCGATGTCGGCGTAGGTGCCGGTGGCATAGGTGCTGGGGTCGTCACCGAACTTGGTCTTGTACTTGTTGGCCCAGAAGCGCAGCGCAGGCTGCTCGACGTCCAGGTAGGGAAAAAAGGCGGTGGAGACGGCGTAGTAGCCGTCCATGCCCTTGCCGCCCAGCTTGTGGATCAGGTCGGTGTAGCTGGCCTGCGAGCCGATGAGGGTCGGGTTCCAGCCGCTCTTGCGGGCCTCGGCAATCGCACCGATGGTCTCGCGGATGATCGTGCCCAGCACCAGGAAATCGCAGTTGCTGGCCTTGAGCCGGGCCACCTGGGACGAAAAATCGGTGGCGCCGCGCTTGTAGGTGGTCTTTTCGCCCAGGGTCGCGCCAATGTCCTTGAGCCCTTGCTCGGCGCCGCGCACCACCTCCAGGCCGTAGTCGTCGTCCTGGTACAGCGCGCAGGCCTGCTTGGCGGACTTTTCCTTGTACAGCTTGGCCACGTTCATGCGCATCGTGTCGTAGTACGAGGCCACGCCGGCAAACTTGAGCTTGTGCGGCGGCTCGTACATCTCGCGCCCGGCCGAGAGCGGCATGAAGTTGATCACGCCTTTTTCGAACATCACCGGCATCGCTGCGTTGTTCATCGGCGTGCCGATGTGCGCAACGATCATGAACACCTTGTCCTGGTTGACCAGCTTCTGCGCCGCCAGCACCGCCTTTTTGGGGTCGTAGCCGTTGTCCTCGACCAGCAGCCGAATCTTGCGGCCGTGGATGCCGCCTTGCTCGTTGATCTCGTCGACCCGCAACTGCATGCCGTTGCGTGCCGCCTTGCCGTAGGCCGCCACCGGGCCGGACAGGTCCTGGATGGTGGCGAGCAAGATCTCGGTCTTGGTGATGCCCTGGGTGGCGCTGGCGCCTTGGGCGGCTGCGCCACCGGCCAGCGCAAGCAAGGTTGCCGCCAGGGTGACCAGCCGGGGAAGATACGGACTCGATGTCATGGCTTGGGTTCTCTGCGAGAGGTGGACAGGCTGGACTGCCGGGACGGGCAGTGTGACGGTCGGGCCCACGGCCGACCACCGTCGATTTGGACGTTCAGCCTAGGCCATGGCCGGGGCAGCCGTCTTGTGCAAGCTGGCTGCCTGGGTGGCAGGACGACCGGAGGTGCCGTCGCACGCAAAGCAGTCAGCCAATACGCACAAGACGCCCCCGGCCGGCACGGCCAAAGTGCAGATTGTCACTTTCGTGGACCGCCCGCCATGAGCCTGCTCGATGCCCCTGCCGCACCGCACTACTTCACGCCCGAGCATGTGCAGTTCCGTGCTTCGCTGCGCGATTGGGTGGCGCGCGAAATCACGCCGCATGTCAATACCTGGGACGAAGCGCAGGGATTCCCCCGCGAGTTGTACAAAAAAGCCTCGGCAATGGGCTTGCTGGGGCTGGATTACCCCGAGCCATTCGGCGGCACCCCGGCCGATCTGTTCTACCACCTGATCCTGTCCGAGGAACTGGCCCGGCCCGGCTGCGGCGGCGTGGCGGCATCGCTGATGTCGCACAGCATCGGCCTGCCGCCGGTCAGGAACTTTGGCAGCGCTGCGCTGCAGGCGCGGGTGATCCCGCCGGTGCTGGCGGGTGACAAGATCGCCGCGCTGGCCGTCACCGAGCCCTCGGGCGGGTCGGACGTGGCGGCGCTCAAAACCACGGCCATCCGGGGTGCCGACGCCCAGGGTGAGCACTACCTCGTCAACGGCGAAAAAGTCTTCATCACCTCGGGCATGCGGGCTGACTTCATCACCGTGGCGGTGCGCACCGACCCGGCCAATAAAGGCCCGGGTGGCATCTCGGCGCTGCTGATCGACGGCGACACCCCCGGTTTGAGCCGCACCAAGCTCGACAAGATGGGCTGGTGGGCGAGCGACACCGCCCACTTGCGCTTTGACAACTGCCGCGTACCGGTGGCCAACCTGATCGGCGAAGAGGGCAAGGGCTTCAAGACCTTCATGAGCAACTTCAACGGCGAGCGTCTGGGCATGGCGGCGCAGGCGGTGGGCTATGCCGAATGCTGTTTCGACGAGGCATTGGACTGGGCCCGACAGCGCCAGACCTTTGGCGCGGCGCTGTCCGAGCGTCAAGTGATCCGCCACAAGCTGATGGACATGCTGCGCAGCATCGACGTGGCGCGCTGCCACATCTACGACCTGGCTTGGCGAGTGCAACAGCGCAGCGGCGACGCCCAGCAACTGGTGGCGCGAACCGCAATGGCCAAGGTGCAGGCCACCCAGTGCATGCAGTTCTGCGCCGATACGGCCGTGCAGATCCTGGGCGGCATGGGCTTCATGCGCGGCACCCGCAGCGAGCGCATCTACCGCGAGGTCAAGGTGATGATGATCGGCGGGGGCTCTGAAGAGATCATGAAAGACCTGGCTGCCCGGCAGCTGGGAATCTGAGCCTCTGCAGCGACCTGGCCGCATCAGACAGACAACACCACACCAGCAGCGCATGGCCACCATTGAATCCACCATTTCTCCGGGCAGTGAGTCCTTCCAGGCCAATCGCAACGGCATGTTGGCGCTGCTGCACCGGGTGCGCAGCGCCGAGGCGCGGGCGATTGCCGCCAGCAACAAGTCGCACCACCGCTTCGAGTCGCGCGGCCAGTTACTGCCGCGTGAGCGCCTGGCCCTGTTTCTGGACCCGGGCGCGCCCTGGCTGGAGCTGTGCACCCTCGCCGGCTACGGCCTGGACAACCCCGACCCCGATCACACCGTGCCCGGCGGCGGTGTGATTGGCGGCATCGGCTGGGTCGCCGGCATCCGCTGCATGGTCACGGCCAGTGACTCGGGCATTGACGCCGGGGCGATGCAGGCGATGGGCCTGGACAAGGCGCTGCGCATCCAGGAGCTGGCGCTGGAGAACAAGCTGCCGTATGTGCAGCTGGTCGAGAGCGCCGGCGCCAACCTGCTGAAGTACCGGGTCGAGGGCTTCATCAAGGGCGGCGGGCTGTTCCGCAACCTGGCGCGTATGTCGGCGCGCGGGCTGCCGGTGGTCACCGTCACGCACGGCTCGTCCACCGCGGGCGGCGCCTACCAGACCGGCTTGTCGGACTACATCATCATGGTGCGCGGCCGCACCCGGGCCTTTCTGGCCGGCCCGCCACTGTTGATGGCCGCCACCGGCGAGGTGGCGACCGAAGAAGACCTGGGCGGCGCACAGATGCACACCCATGTGTCGGGCCTGGGCGACTACCTGGCCGAGGACGACCGCGACGCGCTGCGCCTGGCGCGCGAGGTGCTGGGCCAGATCGACTGGCCCCGGGCCGAACCCCCCCAATCCACCGTGCGGGCCTTCAAGCCGCCGCGTTTCGATGCCGAGGAGCTGCTGGGCATCATGCCGATGGACCACAAGCGGCCGGTGGACATGCGCCAGGTGATTGCCCGGTTTGTCGATGACAGCGAGTTTTTGCCCTTTGGCGAGAACTACGGCGCGGCCACCGTCTGCGGCCATGCCCGCATCGAGGGCCATGCGGTGGGCATCGTCACCAACAACGGCCCGATCGACAACGCCGGTGCTGCCAAGGCCACGCACTTTATTCAGGCCTGCTGCCAGAGCCGCACGCCCATCCTCTACCTCAACAACACCACAGGCTTCATGGTCGGCCGCCAGTTCGAAGAGGGCGGC
>JBBRZR010000307.1:0-6308 GCA_038236495.1 Burkholderiales bacterium | reverse complement strand
GTGTTCTCAGGCGTTGCGCGGAACAACGTTGACCTTGACGCGCTTCGCGGCGGCGTGACGTTTGTCTGCGGCCTAACGTGTTTTCGACCTACCAGCATCTATCCATCGCTGGCTATAACTGTCCCTACGTGGCCATACCTTTCCATTTTTGATGTCCATGGATGGTTATATCCTGACCACGCGGTGGTGTAATTTCAGTTGCATGACAGCGGCCTTGGGGATCCGCCAAGCACGGTGTTGGCGGTCCCATTCGCCGCCCAGTTGTTTGATCTGGCGTTGTAGGTCGATCTCGCCAATGGCAATGCGCAGGTGCACCGTGTCGGGCAAGCGGTTGTCAACGGCGATGGGGCCCTCGTCGACCACGATTTCGACGGTGGTGTACCGCTGGCCCGAGGGTGCGTCCTGGCGGTAGCGCACGCACACCAGGTTTTCACCGTAGCGCTGCGCCAGCTTCTTGGCGCCGGCTTGGTCTGGACCCAGCTTTTTGGTGATCCGGACCTGGTGCAGGGGGATGGTGGGCATGGTCGCGCGCCTTGACGGTTGCGCGTTTTCCCGCCTTGCATCGGGTCGGGCTTGCAGCGCTGCAGGATTGGGTGGATACTGTGTATTCGTACAGTACCACTTCCACTGGCGTATGACCATGCCCATGACTGTTGAGCCGCCTCCTGAACGGCTGTTGGATCGGCTTCGTGGCCAGATCCGGTATCTTCACTACAGCATACGTACCGAGCAGGCTTACGTCCATTGGGTGCAGTCCTTTGTCCGCTTCCACGGCCTTCGCCATCCGCTTGAGTTGGGCGGCAGTGACGTTGAGCGTTTTTTGGCCTGGCTGGCAACCGAGCGGCAGGTCTCGGCGTCTACCCACAAGCAGGCGCTTTCGGCGCTTTTGTTCCTCTACCAGCGGGTGTTGGGGCAGCAATTGCCCTGGATGGACGAGATCAGCCGCCCGCGCAGCGACGCAAGGCTGCCGGTGGTGCTGGCGCACGATGAGGTGGCGCGCGTGCTGGCGGCGTTGGACGCTGACCACCGCTTGTTTGGCCAGTTGCTCTATGGCACCGGTCTGCGCTTGTTGGAAGGCCTTCGCCTGCGCGTCAAGGACATCGACTTCGAGCGTCGCGCCATCATCGTGCGCGAGGGCAAGGGCAGCAAAGACCGGGTGGTGATGTTGCCGGCATCGCTCCAGCAGCCGCTGCGCCGGCAATTGGCTGCGGCCCACCTGTTGTGGGCGGCTGATCGGGCCGCCAGCGTTGCGGGGGTGCAATTGCCGCATGCCCTGGCCCGCAAATATCCGCGTGCGCCGTTGTCATGGGCCTGGTTCTGGGTGTTTCCGCAGGCCAGCTTGTCCACTGACCCGCGCGGTGAGGGCGTGCGCCGCCACCACCAGCTTGACCAGACGTTTCAGCGGGCCTTCAGGCGTGCGGTGGGGGCTTGCGGGCTGCACAAGCCGGCAACGCCGCACACGCTGCGCCATTCGTTTGCCACGCATTTGTTGTTGGCGGGCTATGACATCCGCACTGTGCAAGAGTTGCTCGGCCATGCCGATGTCAGCACCACGATGATCTACACGCAAGTGCTCAGGCTGGGCGGCGGCGCGGTGCGCAGCCCGATGGACAGCTTGATGGGTCTGCCGACTGATCCGGCCGCACCTTTGGGTGCTGCGCCCGTGCCGGCTGGCCGTCCGCCTGCCGCGGTGTTGCCGCCGCGGCGCAAGGCACCGCCGGCTGCGCGCGAACCCGCTGCGTTTTATACCGTTCACCCGCCATGCTGCCCGCTTACGCTGAACTGCACTGCCGCAGCAACTTCAGCTTTCTGACCGGCGCGTCGCAGCCCGAGGAGCTGGTGGCCGCGGCGCAGGCGCGCGGTTATGCCGCGCTGGCGATCACGGACGAATGCTCGATGTCGGGTGCGGTGCGTGCGCTGGGCGCCGCGCAACGCCTGGGCTTTCGGGTGGTGGTGGGGGCCGAGATGCAGTTGGTCGCGCCGTCCGCATTGCCGCCCGGTCAGTCACCCGGGGCGTTGCCCGTGCCGGCGTCAGGCCTGGTGGCCTTGCTGCCGACGACAACAACGACGACAACAACGCCAACGACAACGCCAACGACAACGCCAACGACAGCGCCGGTGGCGCCAGTCGCACGCCAGCACGTCCCGCCAGCCGCCACCGGCCCGCGCCTGGTGCTGCTGGCGCAGACCCGGCGCGGTTACGGCAACCTGTCGCAGTGGATCAGCGTGGCCAGGCGCCGGGCGGCCAAAGGCCAGTACCTGGCGCACCCGTCCGACCTGGAGGGCCGGGTGCCCAACGCGCCTTACCTGGCCGGCCTGCCGGATTGTTTTGCCATCCTGCTGCCGGGCGCCAGCCAGTCGTTCGAGACGGTGTTTGCCCACGCGATGTGGCTCAAGACCTGGTTCGGCACCGACCGCTGCGCCATCGCCATCGAGCTGCTGCACCGGCCGCACGACGCGCTGCGGCTGGATGTGCTGCCGCGCCTGGCCGCGCTCACCGGGCTGCCGCTGGTGGCCTGCGGCGATGTGCTGATGCATTCGCGCGCGCGCAAACCGCTGCAGGATGTGCTGGCCGCCACCCGGCTGGGCCTGCCGGTGGCCGATTGCGGCCTGGCTCTCGAGCCCAACGCCGAGGCCCATCTGCGCTCGCGCCAGCGGCTGGCCCAGCTGTACGCGCCCGCCTGGCTGGACGCCACGCTGGCGATCGCCGCCAGCTGCGCGTTTTCGCTGTCCGAGCTGCGCTATGAATACCCCGAGGAGATCGTGCCCGTCGGCCAGACACCTGCGTCCTGGCTGCGCACGCTGACCGAGCAGGGCGTGTTGCGGCGCTTTCCGGCGGGGGTGCTGCCGGCGGTGCGGGCCACCATCGAGCACGAACTGGCGCTGATCCACCAGCTGGCCTTCGAGCCCTACTTCCTGACGGTGGCCGACATCGTGCAGTGGGCGCGCCAAGAGCGCGGCATCCTGTGCCAGGGCCGGGGCAGCGCAGCCAACTCGGTGGTGTGTTATTGCCTGGGCATCACCGAGGTTGATCCGGCCGAGACCAGCCTGCTGTTCGAGCGCTTCATCAGCGCCGAGCGCAACGAGCCGCCCGACATCGACATCGACTTCGAGCACCAGCGCCGCGAGGAGGTGATCCAGTACATCTACCGCAAGTACGGCCGCCACCGCGCCGCGCTGACCGGGGTGGTGATCAGCTACCGGCCGCGCTCGGCGCTGCGCGACGTGGGCCGGGCGCTGGGGCTGGATCTGGACCGTATCGCGGCGGTGTCCAAAGGCCAGCATTGGTTTGACGGCCGCACCATCGCACCCGACCGGCTGCGCGAGCAAGGCCTGGACCCGGACTCACTGGTCTGCCGCCAGTGGATTGCGCTGACGCAGCAGCTGATCGGCTTTCCGCGCCACTTGAGCCAGCACCCGGGCGGCTTCGTGATCGCGCGCGACGACATCTCGCGCCTGGTGCCGGTCGAAAACGCCGCCATGGCCGGCCGCACCGTGATCCAGTGGGACAAGGACGACCTGGACGCGCTGGGCCTGATCAAGGTCGACATCCTGGCGCTGGGCATGCTGAGTGCCATCCGTCGCGCGCTGGCGATGGTGGGTGACAAGCTGGGGGTGGCCGGCTTTGGCATGCAGCAGGTGCCGCGCGGTGATGCGCCGGTCTACGAGATGCTGTGCCGGGGCGACAGCGTGGGCACCTTCCAGGTCGAGAGCCGGGCCCAGATGAGCATGCTGCCGCGGCTCAAGCCGCGCTGCTACTACGACCTGGTGATCGAGGTGGCGATCGTGCGGCCCGGGCCGATCCAGGGCGGCATGGTGCACCCCTACCTGCGGCGCCGCTCGGGCGAGGAGGCGGTGGACTACCCCAGCCCCGAGGTCGAGCAGGCGCTGGGCCGCACGCTGGGCGTGCCGATATTTCAAGAGCAGGTGATGCAGCTGGCCATCCTGGCGGCCGACTTCACCCCGGGCGAGGCCGACCAGCTGCGCCGCGCGATGGCGGCCTGGAAGCGCAAGGGTGGCCTCGGCCCGTTTCATGAACGGCTGGTCGGCCGCATGGTGGCCAAGGGTTACGCGCCCGAGTACGCCGAGCGCATCTTCAAACAGATCGAGGGCTTTGGCGAGTACGGCTTCCCCGAGAGCCATGCCGCCAGCTTTGCGCTGCTGGTCTATATCAGCGCCTGGCTCAAGCACCACCACCCGGATGCCTTTCTGGCCGGCCTGCTGAACAGCCAGCCTATGGGTTTTTACGCCCCGGCCCAGCTGGTGCGGGACGCCCGCGAACATGGGGTGACCGTGCTGCCGGTGGATGTGTTGCAAAGCCAGTGGGAAACCACGCTGGAGCCGGCGTCTGCCCAGGCGGCGTCCTCAGGCAGTGCCGGCAGCTCGGGCTTGCGCCCGGTGCGCCTGGGTTTCAACCGCCTGATCGGGTTCAGCGAGGCGGATGCACGCCGCCTGGTGGCGGCCCGTGACACCGCGCTGGCCGTTGGCTACGGTGAGACCGGTGAGGGCGGGCCCACCCCGCCACCCCCGTTTGCCAGCGTTGAGGACCTGGCCCGCCGCGCCGGCCTGGACGCCCACGCACTGCAGCTGCTGGCCCAAGCCGATGCGCTGGCGCCGCTGGTCGGCCACCGCCACCAGGCGGCTTGGGCGGTGCGCGGCATCGACACCCGGGCCACGCCGATGCTGCAGGCCACCCGCACGTCCGAGGGCACGGCATTGCTGGACGCACCGGCCGCCGGCCCGGCGCTGCTGGCCGACTACCGCAGCACCGGCCTGTCGCTCAGCAGCCACCCGCTGGCCCTGCTGCGCACGCAGCTGGCGGCGTTCAAGGTGCAGCCGGCGGCGGTGCTGGCCTTGTGCCGCAGCGGCCAGCTGGCGCGTGCCTCGGGTCTGGTCACCCACCGCCAGCGGCCCGAGACCGCCAAGGGCGTGGTGTTTGTCACCCTGGAGGACGAGACCGGCGCCGTCAACGTGATCGTCTGGCCCACGGTGGCGCAGGCCCAGCGCGTGCCGCTGCTGGCGGCCACCCTGCTCACCGTCTACGGCGTGTGGCAGCGCGAGGGCGAGGTGCGCCACCTGATTGCGCACCGTCTGGTCGACCACTCGGCGCTGCTGCAAGGCCTGGTCAGCAAGAGCCGCAATTTCCACTGACCGGCTGGGCCTGCCGCCAAGCCGCCAAGCCGCCAAGCCGCCATGCTGCCGAGCCCCCGCCGCCCGGCCCCGCCACCCTCTTGCCCGCCGCCGCCAATATTGCTGCCGTAGGGCCGAAAATACGACCATGACCGCCGATGCCTCCCCCGAAGTCCCGCCTGCCACTGCCACTGCCGCCGCGTCCACCGCAACCGACACCCCCGCCACCACCGCCGCGCCGCTGATGCCCCAGACCCTGCAGTGGCTGCCTGCCGCCGGTCCCAGCGCGCAGCTGATGATCCTGCTGCACGGCTGGGGTGGGCGGGCGGCCGACATGGCCGCGCTGGCCCAGCGCCTGCGCCAGGCCTTTCCGCAGGCGGTGCTGCTGGCGCCCGAGGGCTTCGAGGCGGCTGGCAGCGGCAACGGCCGGCAGTGGTTTGGCGTGGCCGGTGCCGATGGCCCGGTCACCGAGGCCAACCGCCCGGCCCGGGTAGCCGCCGCGCTCCCGGCGTTGGCCGACTGGGTACGCGCCGCGCAGGCCGCCACCGGCGTCAGCGATGCCGCCACCGCACTGGTGGGGTTCTCCCAAGGCGCCATCGTGTCGCTGGAGCTGGTCCAGCGCCACGACGGCATCGCCGGCCGGGTGCTGGCCTTTGCCGGGCGCTATGCCAGCCTGCCCGAGCAGGCGCCGCGGCTGAGCACGCTGCACTTTTTTCACGGCGCCACCGACACCGTGATCCCGGCCGCCCAGGCCCGGCTGGCGATAGAGCGGCTGGCGCTGCTGCGCGGCGACGCCACCATCGACATCGCCAACGGCGTTGGCCACGAGCTGCCGATGGCCCTGGCCGACCGTGCCATCGAGCGCCTGCGCAGCCACATCCCGCAGCGCACCTGGGCTGCCGCACTGGGCGCGGTGCCCGAGTTGGCGGCGCGCACCCCAAGCGCGGACGAGGACGACTGACCTGCGCCGCCGCGGGCGACCCGGCCGGTGCGGCGCCCTGCCGGAGTTGACCCACAAGCTGCCAAGCCCTGCCATTTGTCGGCTTCCGCGGGGTCACCCGGGCGCTGTCACGCCCGCTGCTTACACTGCTGCGCATGCTCTTTCTGCTGTCACCCGCCAAGACCCTGGACTACGAAAGCCGGCTGGCCAAGGCCGTCACCGCCCGGGCCACCGACCC
>JBBRZR010000306.1:0-6312 GCA_038236495.1 Burkholderiales bacterium | reverse complement strand
CCAATGCAGGGTTATCCACGGCGGCGACCGATGCCCCACACAGGCAAGGTCGGTCGCCGCGGTGGATAACCCGTGTGCTGCGCATGGTCTCTAGGCGGTTTCTGACAGCCATTTTTCAGCGTGTTCGCGCAGCCGCTAACAGGCCCGAGCCCGGACCGCCAACTGCCTGCGCCAGCGCCAAAGACCGGTCAGTGCCAGGCCGAAAAGCATCAGGGAGGATTCGGCGGGTTCCGGCACTGCCGCTACCTGGAACTGGATGCCGCGGGGGTTGTAGCTGAACTCGAGCATCAGGTTGTTGTTGATCGCCAGACGGTTGCCTTGCGCCGAATGGAAACTACCGTCCTCGATCCTGGCAAAGCTGCCCGTCAGACCGCCTGAGTCGAAGCTTGCAATCGTGAAGACTTGCCCGGCTGCGAAAGAGAACCCAGTACCGGTCACGATCTTGAGCGTGCCGTCCAGCGTGGCGCTGCCGCTGATGGCCAGCAGGCTGGCCTGTCCCGGCTGGTTGCCGGTGATCAGTTCCTGCAAGGTGCCGTACGCACCCTGTGTGAAGTCCCCCTTGACCGAGAGCACGCCGGGTGTGGCGCCGGAGCCGCCCTGCACTGTGCCGCCCAGGTTGCTCAGCGGTCCGGTGACCGTACCCTTGCCGAAGAAATTGGCGCTTTCGATGTCGATGGCCGCTTGTGCCAGGCTGCCATCGATTTGCGCTGACCCCGCTGTCTGCGTATAGGTTCCGGTGCCCTTGACGATGCCGGTGTCGATGAAGCTGCCGCCGTTTCTGAAGCCGGCGTTGTTGATAAGCACGGCGCCGGCGTTGTTGTTCAGCGTCCCGAAGTTGGCCAATGAGCCACTGTTGGTGACGACGCCGTGCGAGTTGTTGTTGACGCTACCGCTGTTGTTAAGCGTGGCCCCCGCAGCGATGCTCAGCGTGCTGACGTTGTTCACGCTGCCCCGGATTCGATTGGCGAGGGCCCCGGTGACCGTGGTCGTCGCGCCGGCTTGGTTGCGCAGGACGCCGTCATTGGTCACCGAACCCGACAGAGTGAGGGATGCGCCGCTCGCGATGAGCGTGCCCTCGTTCACGCCGTTGAACGAGGTCGACCCCGATTCCAGCGACAGCGTCGCGCCGACTTTCACGTTGACACCGCTCAAGGTGTTGTCGTAGGCGCCGCCGCCGAGGCCGTCGCCATGCAGGTGGATGAGGCCGCCGAAGCTTCCGGCCGTGGCGCTCAGGTCGGTAATGCCCAGCAGGCCGTTGCCGGTCTGCGAAAACCCTGGGGCTGCCTGGCCAGAGGCCTGGCTCATGGTGCCGTTCTTGAAGCTCAGATTTGCATTCGCACCCGACGCGAGCAAGCCCTGGTTGATGGCCTGGGTGAAGGTCGCGCTCGAACCGCCCAGGACGTCGAACTCGCCTTGCAGACTGCTGCCCAGGACTGTATTGTTACCGAGGAAACTCACCTTCGATCCGCTGGCCGCCAGGATGGTCCCCAGCGACCTCACTGTCGAAGACTGGCCGTAGAGCGTCACGTTGCTGAAGATGAGGCTGGAGCCGGAGCCAATCGTCAGCGTCGGCGCGATGCCCCAATTGACGCTGCCCGGGCTTCTGCCTGAGCCGCCCTTGATTCTGGCCAGCGCCAGCGAGCCGGAAATGATCGTCGTCGAGCCCGTGCCGGATAAGCGCAGTGCTGTGCTCTCGAACGTCATGTTGGACAGGGTGTTGACGCCGCCGAAGCCCCCGACCACCACCGTTCCGCCACCCACGCTCGACGAATCGGCCATCAGACTGCCGGTCGTGAGCGTGCCGGTGTCAAAATCTAGCGTTGAGTGGCTCAGGGTGAGCATGGAGACTGTCGGGCTGATGGGCTGCCCTGTCGCCACGACAAAGAGCAGCGAACGCTGGCCCAGGTTGCCCATCGCGCCAGGGGCATTGGCGTTGTCGACCACCAGGTTGTACGAGAACGTGCCGTTTTGCGGCGTGCCGCCGGGGCAGCTGCCACCCGCGCCGGTCGAGAACATGGACCATCCTGCAGCATCGCCCCAGGTGTAGAACGTGGCGCCGCCACCCTGTCCATTGATAACCGGGGTCTGATGGGTCTGCCCCACCCAGTAGCAGTCGAGGGTGGTGGCCCCGGCGACGCCCGGACCGGCGGCGACCATCGCCGCGGTGAGCAGGCTGGCCCTCAGGCAGGACGATTTGCGAAGGCCTTTGATCCTCCCGGCAAGCGGGCAGGCTGAACGGGCGGCGTGACGGTGGGTTTTCATGGCAGTCTTCCATGGTTGGGGATCTGGAGCCGTGCAGGACCAAACGGCCCCACACCTTGTCAATGGCCAAACGGACCGCCGACCTATCAACGAATTTGTAAAGATCCCGCGGCCGGTAGATGCCGGCCGGCGCCAAACGCGTTGCCATGTGGGTGCCGCCCAAGCGCCGGCGCATTGCTGCACGCCTGCTGCAGCGTGCCAGCGAGTTCCTGCCGGCCGCCCAGGGCTAAAGTTTCAGGCCTGGCGTGGTTCCCAGTTGCCGGGCCAGCCGTTCACTGCGCAGGCGCAGCGGTGCGCGGATCGGTTGCTGAGCCAGCACCGCTTGCACGGTTGCCAGCGTGGCGCGGGCGGAGCCGAGATCACCCACCGCGGCCTCGGCATAGGCCAGGTCGAGCCGCAGGCGGAGCATGACCGGGTGCAGGCTGCCAACCGTGCGCAAGGCCAGTGCCAGCGCCTCACGGTTCAGCTGCAGCACAACCTTCGGCTGAGCGCGTGCCTGCGCCAGCTGGGCCTGGGTGCGCCACAGTGCAACTTGCTGCATCGGGGCCAGCGTAGCTTGGTGGTCCTCCGCTTCGGTCAGGGCCCGGTCGGCTGCGTTCACGTCGCCGGCCGCCAAAGACCACTCGGCCAAGGCAATGCCGCTTGCGATGCGGTCCGGGTGCCCAGGTGGCAGCTTGGCGAATCGGGTGGCAGCGGCCTGTTGCAGCAAGGCGCGCGCCTCCGTCCATCGACCCGCACGAACAAGCCAGCGCCCCAGGTTGTCACCGGCGCGGGCCACGGTAAGATCACCCGCTGGCAACAGCAATTGCCGTATCGCGAGCGACTCGCGGTAGCTGGCTTCGGCGGCCGGGTCGCCAGCGGCTTCCAAGGCCGTGGCGAGGTTGTTGAGGTGGACCGCCACATCCATGGACTGATGGCCCGACACAGCTTCGTCCACCGCCAGAACCTCGCGGTAGGTGGCGATGGCTCGGGAGATGTGGCCGGCATCCTGCAATTCGCTCGCCAGTTCGTCCAGGGCGTCGGCGACTATTTTGTTGTTTGGCCCGTGCAGCGCGCGCAGCCCGGCCACCACCTTCAGTTGCAGCACCTGGGCTTCATCGTTCCGGTATTGGTCCGCCAGTGAAATTGCCAGCTGGTTGAGTGTGCTCAGCACCGAAGGGTGATCTTCTTTCAGCACTTTCAACTTCAAGGCCAGTGCCCGGCGGTTCAACGCCTCTGCCTGCTGCGGGCGGCCGGCATCCTTGTGCATCGAGGCCAGGTTGTGCAATGTGTTCGCCAACGCCAGCGGTGCATCGGCCCCGTGCTGCTCACGGATCTTCAGCGCCCGGCCAAGCAAGGTCGCACTCTCGTCGAAGGCCCCGTTGACGGTCAGTGCCCAGCCCAGGGTGTCGAGAGAATCCGCCAGTTCAGGCGAGTCCGCTGGCAGGCGCGTCTCGCGCAAGGCCACCGATTCGCGCGCCGGGGCCAGGGCCCGCGCGGCTTGGCGCTCGTGGGCCAGCAGGTTGGCCAGGCGGCTGAGAATCTCAGCTTCTACCAGCGGGCGGCGCACGGGCTGTGCACGCTCGAGCTGCAAGGCTTGCTCGTACAGCGTCAAGGCGGTGCTTGGGCGACCGATGTTCTCGTAGACCTTGCCCAGCACATCTTTCAGCGCCGCTTGCACCGCGCCCTGGCCCTGCAAGTCGGCGTCGATGCGCGCGCGTCCCTTGTCCACCAGACTGGCCGCGCTGAGGTCGGTGCGGCCCGAAACATTGGGATCCGCGCCTTCGAACAATCCGACCAGAAAGTCGCTCACCTGGCGCGCCGTCGCAGACTCCTGTTTGGCCAGGTCTTCGGCCCGCAGGGCACGGTCGCGTTCGACCGCCAGGCGCAGTACAAACACCGCGCTGAGCAGCGCCACACTCCCTGCAGCCAGCATCCACGGCCAGCGACGCCGAACGAATTTGCGCGCCACATAAGTGCCGGTGTGCGGCAGGGCGGCCAAGGGACGCTGCTCACCAAAGCGTCGCAGTTCGTATTGCAGGGCCGGTACGGCGAGGTAACGCTGCTCTGGGTCGGCAGCGGTGGCGCGGGCGACGATGGCGCGCCATTCATCCTCACGCGAGACCAGCAGCGGCATGCCCGCCAACAGCTCGCCCAGCATCCGGCCCAGGCTGAAGATGTCATCGGCCGCAGTCGCCGGCATGCCGGCCATCTGCGCGGGGCTGGCGTATTGCGGCGTGAGCGCCAGCGCCTCGCTGCCCTGTTTGCCTTGGAGTTGGGCGATGCCAAAATCGAGCAGCAGGGCACGGCCATCGCTCCCGACCAGCACATTGGCAGGCTTGATGTCGCAGTGCACGACGAGCTGCCGGTGCGCGTAGGCCACGGCCTCGCAGACCTGCGAGAAGAGCCCCAACACCACCGCCGGGTTCGGCGTCTGTTCGCGGCAGTACTGGTCGATGCGCTGGCCTTCAACATAGTCCATCACCAGATAGGGACGCCCCAAGGGTGTGGCGCCACCGTCGATCAGGCGCGCGATATGGGGGTGGCTCAGCCTGGCCAGAATCTGACGCTCAGCCGCCAGTTGCGCCAGCGCGGCCTCGCTGGACCAACCCAGCAGCAGCTTGATGGCGGCGCGCTGCTGGTAGTGGCCGTCGCTGCGCTCGGCCAGATAGACCCGGCCCATGCCGCCACGGCCGAGTTCACCCAGCAAGGTCCAGGCGCCTAGCCGGTCACCGGGTGCCAACTCACCCGCGGCGGCGCCCGCCAGCATGGCCGCAACTGGTACAGAAAAGTGCGTCGCCGCGATCTGGCTGTGGCCCAGCAGCGCGAGCACTCGCTCAGCCAGCGCCGGGAGGACCTTGAGTTCGGTCAGGCGGGCTCGCCGTGCCGCCGCGTCGGGCAGTTCGCTGAGTTCGTTGAACAAGGCCTTGACCCGGGCATAGTCGGGGTCAAGCGGCGGCTCGGTGCCACCATTGAGCGCTGGCTCGGCTTCAGGCGGGATCATCTGCCGACGGTGCGCCTCAAACCTCGAGGTTGCGGCCCAGTTGCTCAACCAGCCAAGCCCGGGCAAAGCGCAGTTCGCGGTCCACCGTGGGCACCGACAGCGCCATCACTTCGGCGATGTCTGTACGCTGCAAACCGGCGAAATAGGTCAGCTCCAGCACCTGCGCCGCACGCGGGTCGTTGCGCGTCAGGCGGGTCAGCAGCGCATCCAGCGTCAGCAGGTCGGCGGCCATTGACTCCTCGCCAAGCCCGGCCGAGGTCAGCGTCAGTTGCAAGCGGTCACCGCCGCGCTTGTCGGCCATCCGGGCGCGTGCGTGCTCGCGCAGTACGCTGCGCATCGTGAGAGAAACAGTTGCGAAGAAATGCGCCCGGTTCTGCCAGTCCACCGGCGACTGCATCAGCCGCAGCAGCGCCTCGTTGACCACGTCGCCCCGGCTCAGCGACGCTGCTTCATGCCCGCGCAGGCGAGACGCCGCCATGCGCATGAATTCGCCCTGCATCGCACCGACCACTCGACCGAAGGCGTCAGTGTTGCCGCGCTGCCAGGCCTTCAGCAGCATCGTCATCGACTCGATCGTGGCGCCCGGATCGGGCAGCGGCAGAGGTGATGTCATCGGCAGATAGCCTGCAGCGGAGATGATAAGCATTATCTCGGAGTCGTCGGGCCTCCGTGCGTGTGCCCGGCAGCTCGGTAAACTTACGCATACGCATGTCATCGAGCATGCGATGGCGCAGCGGTGTACCTGGGCGAGTGATGGTCTCCATGGTTGGCTCCAGTCGATGAATGAGGCGGATTGCCTCGATCAACGGTCGCGGTAGGGACGAGGATTGCTCCTCGCCCCCCGCACAGATCCGTACGTGCGGAACTACCGCATACGGCTCCTGCCTTGAGTCATGACGCGAAGCGCTCGTTCGGGTACGGGTGAGGCACCCGAACGAGTGGAAGGTAGCGCGCGACGTATTGTCGGAGCCGGGCCCAAGTCATCCGTCCATGCTGACCACGACGGCGCAAAGCATGCAGCCAAGCTCGAGCAACATCCCTACGGAATGCGCTCAGTCGGCGGCTGT
>JBBRZR010000305.1:0-6339 GCA_038236495.1 Burkholderiales bacterium | reverse complement strand
TGGCTGAGAGCAGCGCCGGGAAGGCGAAGGTGAAGTCGGACGCCCGCATCACCAACTCCTCGACCCAGCCGCGCCGGGCGGCGGCCAGGCAGCCCAGAACCACGCCCAGCCCCAGGCCGATGCCCACCGCCACCAGCCCGACCACGATGGAGTTTTGCGCGCCCACCAGCAGTTGCGAGGCAATGTCGCGCCCCAGGCTGTCGGTGCCCAGCCAGTGCTGGGCGCTGGGCAACTGCAGCTTGGTCGGGATGTCGATCTCGGCCGGCGGGTAGGGCGACCAGACCAGTGATAGCAAGGCCGAGAGCACCAACAGCGCCGACAGCAGCGCGCCGACGGCAAAGCTGGGGTGGCGCAGCGCACGCTGCCAGAAACAGGGCGGTGCGGGCCGCGGGTGGCTGGGCTGGATCACGGGACGGCCCACGGGTTGGTGCACGGGTTGGGCCGCGGGTTTGGCCATCTACGCATCACTCGCCTTGAGCCGCGGATCGACCCCCGCATACAGCACATCGACGCAGAAATTGACCACCACCACCATCGCCACCAGCAGCATCACCACGTCACGCACCACCACCAGATCCCGGTTGGCAATCGCCTGAAAGACCAGCCGGCCGATGCCCGGCAGCACAAAGACGTTTTCGACCACGATGGTGCCGGTGATCAGGTTGGCAAATTGCAGGCCCATGATGGTCAGCACCGGGATCATCGCGTTGCGCAGCACGTGTTTCCACAAGGTGGCGCGCCGGCTCAGGCCTTTGGCGCGGGCGGTGCGCACAAAATCCTCGCGCATTACCTCCAGCACCGCCGACCGGGTGACCCGCGCCAGGATCGCCGCCTGCACCAGCGCCAGCGCGACGGCCGGCAGCAGCAGGGCTTTGAGGCCATCCCAAACGCCACCCGTGCCGCCGCCGGCATCCTCCGTCCAGCCCGGAAACCCGCCCGCGCTGACCCACTGCAATTTGACCGCAAACAGCAGGATCAGCAGGATCGCGAACCAGAAGCTGGGGATGGCGATGCCGAGCTGGCTGGCCGCCATCACGCCGACATCGCCGATCTGGTTGTGGCGCGACGCGGCAAAGATGCCCAGTGCCAGCGCCAGCACGGTGGTCAGGCCCATCGCCAGCGCGGCCAGTGGCAGGGTGACCTGCAGCCGCTCGGCGATCAGCTCGGCGGTGGGCGTGTCGTAGGAGAAGCTGTTGGCGGTGCGGCCTTGCAGCAGGCCGGTGATCCAACGGGCGTAGCGCTGCGGCGCGGGGCGGTCCAGGCCGAGTTTTTTCTCCAGCGCGGCGGTGGCCTCGGGCGTGGCGGTCTCGCCCAGCATCACCTGGGCGACGTTGCCGGGCAGCAGCTCCAACACCGAAAACACCAGCACCGACGCCACCGCCAGCGTGGCCAGAAAGGTCAGCAGGCGCTTGAACAGGAAAACACTCATGCCGCTAGGTTAGCGGGTGGACGGCGCCTAGAGCCCAAAACCGGTTGAGGTGGCCGGCGGCCGTGGCCCCGGCGCCGGTCTGGCGTTGGCCTCACAACGTCTTGGCAGCGACCTGCGCGGCGTGCAGCGCGTCGTCCAGCGCCTCGACCCAGTGCTTGACCGGCAGCGCGGTGCCACTCTGCAAATGGCCGATGCAGCCGATGTTGGCGGACACGATGGCCGCCGGCTGCAGCTCGGCCAGGTTCATCAGCTTGCGGTCGCGCAGCTGGTGCGACAGCTCGGGCTGCAGCACGCTGTAGGTGCCCGCCGACCCGCAGCACAGGTGGGACTCGTTCATCGCCACGGCCACATCGAAGCCCAGCTCACGCAGACCGGCCTCGACGCCACCACGCAGTTGCTGGCCGTGCTGCAGGGTGCAGGGCGGGTGGAAGGCCAGGCGGCCGACGGCGCCGGGGGCTGCGGTGGGGGTTGCCGCCGCCGCCAGCAGCGGCTTGATCGCGGCCACGATGTCGGGCAGCAGCTCGCTCAGGTCGCGGGTCAACTCGCCAATGCAACGTGCCTTGTCGGCGTAGGCCGGATCCAGCGCCAACGCGTGGCCGTAGTCCTTGACCTGTACACCGCAGCCCGAGGCGTTCATCACGATCGCCTCGACTGCACCGGCGCTGACCAGCGGCCACCAGGCGTCGATGTTGCGGCGCATGTCGGCCAGGCCACCGTCGATGTCGTTCAAATGGGTGCGCAGCGCGCCGCAGCAGCCGGCCTTGCCGGCCATCACGGTCTGGATGCCGGCGGCGTCCAGCACCCGGGCGGTGGCGCTGTTGATGTTGGGCATCATCGCGGGCTGCACGCAGCCGGCCAGCATCAGCACCTTGCGGGCATGCACACGCTGCGGCCAGACCTTGGCGCGCGGGTGGGCCGCGGCGGGCACCTTGTCGCGCAGCGCGCCAGGCAGCAGCGGGCGCACCAGTTGGCCCAGCGCCATCGCCGGTTTGAACAACGGCGAGGTCATGCCTTCCTTGAGCAACCAGCGCACTGCGCGCTCGGCGGCCGGCCGCGCTACCTGCGCATCGACGACCTTGCGGCCGATCTCGACCAGGGCGCCGTACTGCACGCCGCTGGGGCAAGTGGTTTCGCAGTTGCGGCAGGTCAGGCAGCGGTCCAGGTGCAGTTGCGTGGCCCGGGTGGGCGTGGCGCCCTCCAGCACCTGCTTCATCAGGTAGATGCGGCCGCGCGGACCGTCCAGCTCGTCACCCAGCAGCTGGTAGGTGGGGCAGGTGGCGTTGCAAAAACCGCAGTGCACACACTTGCCCAGGATGGCCTGGGCCGCCTCGCCGTCGGGCGTGTCTTGGTACTGAGAAGCAAGAGCGGTTTGCATGGCAGCTGGGATGAAGAAACAAGGGCTAGAAAAAGCGCTGCAGCAGGGGCAGCAGCAGCGAGACGATCACGGGCATCAGCAGCGCAGCCAGCAGCGCCTGCAGACCCAGGGCCATGCCGGCATACGCGCCGGCGTCGGGGTTGACCTGCATCGCGCGGGCCGCACCGATACCGTGGGAGGTGGTGCCCAGCGCAAAGCCGCGCACCTCGGGCGACCGGACGCCCAGCGCATCGAACAGGTACTTGGCGGTCAGCGCGCCCACCAGGCCGGTAAGCAGCGCAAACATCGCCGCCAGCGCCGGGATACCGCCGATCTGCTCGGCAATGCCCATCGCCACCGGCGCGGTCACCGACTTGGGCACCAAGGTGCGCAGCAGGTCGCCCGGCAAGCCCAGCGCCCAGCCTATGGCCACCGCGCTGGCCGCAGCAGCCCCGCCACCGACCAATGCCGCCGTCAACAGGGCCGGGCCACGCCGGCGCAGCTGGGCCCGGCGCTGCCACAGCGGCCAGCCCAGCGCCACCACCGCCGGCCCGAGCAGGAAGTGGATGAACTGCGCACCCGAGAAGTAGGTCGGGTAGGGGATGCCGCTGACGGTCAGCAACAGCGCCAGCACCGCCACCGTCCAGGCCACCGGATTGGCCCAGGGCGCATGCTGCACGCGCTGGTAGAAGGCCTGTGCCAGCAGGTAGACCACCAGCGTGGCGGTCAGGCCGAACAGCGGCGTGGCCGACAGGTAGACCCAGAGTTGCACGAAGTCGGCCATGGCCGGCGTCTGCAGCGTGGTCATGGCGCCGGCCGGATGGGCGCATCGGGCACATCGGGCGCATCGGGCGCATCGGGCGCATCGGGCGCGTCAGGCGCGTCAGGCGCATCGGACGGCCGCAGCAGCAGCCGCAGCACGCCGGCGGTGACCGCCAGGCCGATCCAGGTCGACAGCGTGATGGCGACCAGCAGCCGCAGGCCGTAGGTGGACAACAAGCCCAGGTGCGTCATCACGCCCACGCCCACCGGCACGAACAGCAGCGACAAGTGCGCCAGCAGCGCATCGGACGCCGCGCCGATGGCATGGCGCACGGGCGGCCACTGCAGCAGCGCGATCATCAGCAGCATGCCCAGCACCGGCCCCGGCAGCGGCAGGTGGCCCAGGCGGGTCAGGGCCTCGCCGGCGGATTGGCACAACAGCAACCAGGCCAGGCCCTGCAGCACCGTCATTCTTTGGCCAACCGGTAGTGCAGCAGCCAGTAGTGCTCGAACTCGACCCACCGGGCATCGCGGGCGCGCGGCCCGAGTGCGGCGATGGCCTGGGCCGCGGCCGGAAAGTTCTTCAGCACCTCATGGCGGCTGCCGTCGGGCAGCGGGCGCAGTTGGTAGGTATTGCCGTCGGCATCGCTTCGGCTGACGGGTGTGCTGCTGCCGGCCACCCAGCGGTTGTCCAGCATCACGACGCGGGCGCCGGGCGCCAGGTGGCTGTGCAGCGTGGCCAGCCAGCCGGGCAGGCGTGCCAGCGGCACATGGCTCCACCAGAAGCCGGCAAAGGCGGCGTCGAAGTGCGCATCTTGCAGGCCGTCCAGCGTGTAGGCGTCCACCGTCTGGAACTGCACGATGCCAGCCGGCAGGGCCTTGTGCCGGGCCACGTCCATCGTCGCGGGATTCAGGTCGGTGGCGCGCCAGTGGGCGGCACCGGCGGCGCCGTGCGCTGTCCACCAGCCGGTGCCGCAGGCGATCTCCAGCACCCGCCGGCCCATGAACTGGCCGGCCAACCAGGCCTCCATCGCACGCAGGTCGGCCTGCCGCTCAGGCTTGGCGTAGACCTGCTCGTAGCTCGCGGCGCGGCGAGCGTAGTAGGTGGCCATGCTGGCAGCCGTGGCTTGGGTGTCCGGCCCGGGTTGGGCGGTGGCTTCGGGCATCGGCAGGCGGCTCAGAGACCGGCGTAGAGCCGGCCCGGGTTGAAGAGGTGGTCCGGGTCGAAGGCGGTCTTCAACTCGCGGTGGATGCGCATCAGCGGGGCTGACAGCGGCGCAAAGCGCGGCCCGGCCAACCCGGCACCTGTGTTGGCGCCAGCGGCACTGCCGCTGCGGAACACCGTGGCATGGCCGCCGCCCCGCGCCGCCGCCTCACGCACCAAAGCCGCTGGCGTGGTGGTGACGACCCAGCGCTGGGCGCCGCCCCATTCCACCAGGTGCTCGCCGGCCAGCGCCATCGGCGCGGCAGTCTGCGGCATGGCCAGCCGCCACAGCGTGGCGCCAGTGTCAACCGCGACCTGGGCCTTGGTGAAAAACTCATCGGTCTGGTCGCGCAAGCCGGTCCAGAAGACAGCCGCCAGCGCCGGGTCCACCACCTCGCCGCCCAGTTTTTGCACGGCCGACTGCACGGCTGCTGCCGCACCCGACAGGCGCAGCACCAGCATGCCGTCCCACCAGGCGCTGGCATTGACCGGCAGCGGCTGGCCGCCCCAGGTGTTGAGTTGCTTCAACGCGGCGGCTTCGTCCTGCTCGAAGCGCAACGTGGCCGTGGCCACGGCCACTGGCAGCACCTTGAGCGAGACCTCGCAAACCACGCCCAGCAGGCCCATCGATCCGGCCAGCAGGCGCGACACGTCGTAGCCGGCAACGTTTTTGATCACCTGGCCGCCGAAGCTCAGCAGTTCGGCCCGGCCGGTCAGCAGCGTGGCGCCCAGCAGGTAGTCCCGCAGCCCGCCTACTGTCGCGCGGGCTGGGCCGGCCAGCCCGGCGGCCACCATGCCGCCGACGGTGCCGCCCGCCGAGTGGGTCGCCGCGTTTGCGGCACCGAAACGCGGTGGCTCGAACGGCAGGCACTGGCGCTGCTCGGCCAGCGCCGCCTCCAGCTCGGCCAGCGGGGTGCCGGCCCGCACGGTGACCACCAGCTCGCTGGGCTCATAGCTGCTGATGCCGGCCAGCGGCCGGGTGTCGAGCGTGGCCAGCGCGGGGCCGGCGGGCGGCGGCTCACCGTAAAAAGCCTTGGTGCTGCCGCCCAGGATGTTCAGCGGCGCCTTGTCGGCGCGGGCGGCGCGAACCTGGTCGATCAGCTTGTCGAGTGCGGTATCGGCCACTGTCAGAACCGCTCCAGCTCGGGAAACGGCAGCAGGCCCTTCTTGACATGCATGCGGCCGTACTCGGCACAGCGGTGCAGCGTGGGGATCACCTTGCCGGGATTGAGCCCGCCGGCCGGGTCGAACGCCCGCTTGACGGCAAACATCTGCTCACGCTCCTCGGGCGAAAACTGCACACACATCGAGCTGAGCTTTTCCACGCCCACGCCGTGCTCGCCGGTGACGGTGCCGCCCAGCGCCACGCTGGTCTCCAGGATGTCGGCGCCAAACAGCTCGCAGCGGTGCAGCTGGTCGGGGTCGGCGGCATCGAACAGGATCAGCGGGTGCAGGTTGCCGTCGCCGGCATGGAAGACGTTGCAGCAGCGCAGCTGGTACTTCTTTTCCATCGCGGCGATCGCGATCAGGATGTCGGCCAGGCGTTTTCTGGGGATGGTCGAGTCCATGCACATGTAGTCGGGGCTGATG
>JBBRZR010000304.1:0-6384 GCA_038236495.1 Burkholderiales bacterium | reverse complement strand
TCCTCGGTGTTGCGAAAGCCGTGCAGCGGCGCGGTGAACAGGTTGTCGAACTGGTACAGGTCGCGCACGGCCAGCATGGCCTCGCGCTTGAACAACCCCGGGTGCTGCGCCAGCTTGGCCAATGCCTTGGGCACCATGGTGTGCAAGAACATGCGGGTGTAGACCTGCCGGTTGAAGCCGCGGCCTATGGCATGGCCGCTGGCGGCCAAATCCACCGGCGAGCAGACCGCCGCCACCGCGCTGGCCACCGCGGCGGCGCTGCAACCGGCCTCCTCGGCCCAGCGCAGCAGCGCGTTGCCGCCCAGCGAGATGCCCACCGCCCGCAGCGGCGCACCGTGCTGCAGGCGCAGCCGGCCCAGCACCCAGCCAATCTCTTCAAAATCACCCGAGTGGTAGGCGCGTGGCCCCAGGTTCAGCTCGCCCGAGCAGCCGCGGAAGTGCGGCACCACAAAGTGCCAGCCGTTTTGCCGCGCCCAATGGGCAAAGGCCAGCGCGTAGGTGCCCTGCGACGAGCCCTCCAGGCCGTGAAACAGCACCAGCATCGGTGCGCCGGCGGCTGCGCCCTCGTCGAGAAAATCGACATCGATGAAATCGCCGTCCGGCGCCGTCCAGCGCTCGCGCCGGTAGCGTGGCGGCGGTGCGGCCGGGCCGGTGTGCAGACGCGACAGCCGGGCCGGCCAGATTGTCTGCGCGTGGCCGCCCGGCAACCACCAAGGTGCAGAGAAGGACTGCATCAGTGTTGCGGCCGGGCCGGCCGGCAACGCGCCCAGCCGATCAATGCAGCACCGCCGGCGCCTCGACCACCTCGGGCGTCTCGTTGGGGGTGCCCGGGCTGGCGTGGTGCGCCACCATGCGCCAGCCTTGCGCGGTCTTGAGGTAGACGTTGGTGGCCAGCACATAGCCGGTGCGCTGGCCCTCGGTGGTGGCCAGCTCGATGCGCTCGACCAGGTTGTGCACGGCAGCCTCCAGCGAGTGCACACGCCGCACCCTTTCGGGGTGGGCATGGATGCGGCCATTGGCAAACATCGCCTCGAACGCGGCCCGGATCGCCCGTGGCCCCACCACCCGCGGCCCGCCCGGGTGCACGCAGATCACCTCGTCGTCATCGGCCCACACCGCCATCAGTTTTTCAAGGTCAGCCTCGCGCAGCGCCTCGTAGAACTGGGTCTCGACATCGTCGGGCGAGGCCATCAGGTGGGCGGTCTGGGGTTTGCTGCGCTGCATGGGGCACCCTTCTTGGAGGATCACCAAAAATGTCACCGGAAGATCACCGACTTGTGCCCGTTCATCAGCACCCGGCGCTCGACATGCCAGCGCACGGCGCGTGCCAGCACCACGCACTCGACGTCGCGGCCCACCGCGGTGATCTGCTCGGCCGACATCGCATGGTCCACCCGCGCCACGTCCTGCTCGATGATCGGGCCCTCGTCGAGGTCGGCGGTGACGTAGTGCGCGGTGGCGCCGATCAGCTTGACGCCGCGGGCATGGGCCTGGAAGTAGGGCTTGGCGCCCTTGAAACTGGGCAAGAAGCTGTGGTGGATGTTGATGGCCCGGCCTTTGAGCGTGGCACAGAACTCGGGGCTCAGGATCTGCATGTAGCGCGCCAGCACCACCAGGTCGATCTGCTCGGAGCCCAGCAGGGCTTCAACCTGCTGCTCCTGCGCCCGTTTGGTGGCGGCGTCCGCGCCAATCGGCAGCGGCAGGTGGTGGAAGGCAATGCCGTAGCTGTCGGCCAGCGCCCGGTAGGTGGCATGGTTGGACACGATGGCCGGGATGTCCACGTCCAGCTGGCCGCTTTGCCAGCGGTACAGCAGGTCGTTCAGGCAGTGGCCGTGCTGGCTGACCATCAACAGCAGGCGCGGTCGCCGAGACACGGCATGAAACCGTGCATCCATGCCGTACTGTGTGCGTACATGGGAGAACAGGTTCTCCAACACGCCCGCGCCGGTCAGGTGCGGGGGCGCGGCAAAGTGCACCCGCATGAAAAAAAGCCCAGTGGCGTCGTCACCCTGCACATCGCCGAACTGCTGTGAATCGATGATGTTGCAGCCGGCCTGGAACAACAGGCCGGACACGGCGTAGACGATGCCGGTGGTGTCGCGGCAGGCGAGCGTGAGGATGAATTCGTGAGAGCGCGGCATGGCCGCAGATTGTAGGCAGCGGCCTGTGCCTGGCCGGTGCACACTTGCAGGACGACAAGCCTTGATGAACGACATGCCGATGAGCCCGCCCAGCAGCCTGCCCAGCAGTCCACCCACCCGCCCGACGGGCTGGAATACCGCCATGCAAAGCCCGGAGCTTGCCTGATGACCACTGCCCCCGAGGACTGGACCCAGCGCAGCCGCGATCTGGCCGAGGCGTTGTCGCGCAGCGCGCTGGGTGACCGCGCCGCCTTCAAACGGCTCTACACCTTGAGCAGCGGCCACCTGTTTGCGGTGATCCTGCGCATCCAGCGCGACCGCAACCTGGCCGAAGACCTGCTGCAGGAGGTCTACGTCAGCGCCTGGAAGGCGGCGGGCAGCTTTGACGCCCAGCGCGCCCAGCCACTGACCTGGCTGACCCACATCGCCCGCAACAAGGCCATCGACAGCCTGCGCCGGGCCCAGACCCAGCCGCGTATGGAGAGCATTCACCCGGTGGATGACGACGACGACCGGCCCGACGCCAGCCAGCGGCTGGTGGACGAAACCCCCGGCCCGGCCGCGCTGCTGGAGCGCGCCAGCGACGCCCGCCAGCTGGGCCACTGCATGGAGGGCCTGTCGGCGCAGCAGCGGCAAAGCGTGGCGTTGGCGTTTTTCGACGGCTTGTCGCATGCCGAGGTGGCCGTGCAGCTGCGCCAGCCGCTGGGCACCGTCAAGAGCTGGGTACGGCGTGCACTGATGACCCTCAAGAGCTGCCTGGACCGCGCGGCCCAGGGTGACAACGCCATGGGGGCTTGAGATGAAACCCTCACGCTCACTTCGTTCGCTCCCCCCCGAGGGGGCGCTCAGTACCTCCGAGACGGCCGGGCCGTACTGACATGGACTACGCCCGACAAACCCTTGCCGACGCGCTGGCCGCCCAGTACGTGACCGGCACCTTGCGTGGTGCCGCCCGCCGCCGCTTCGAGACCCTGCTGCCCGGCCACCCGGCGTTGCGCGCCGCGGTGGCCGACTGGCAGGCCCGGCTGATGCCCTTGACCGCCGTGGTGCTGGCCGAGCCGCCGCCCGCCGGTACCTGGGCGGCGATCGAGGCGCGCTTGTGGCCGGCCGCGACCGAGACCCACACCGCCACGGCGGCCCCCTGGTGGCGCGGCCTGGGCTTCTGGCGCGCCGCCTCCGGCCTGGCCACGGTGGCGGCCGTGGGGCTGGGCGTGCTGCTGGCCAACCCACCACCGCAAGCCCCGCCGGTGGTGGTGGTGCTGCAAGGCACCGAGGCCGGCGGCCCGGCCAGCACCACGTTTGTGGCCAGCGTCAGCGCCGACGGCCGGGCGCTGGTGGCGCGGCCGGTGATGCCGGTGGCGCTGGCGGCCGACCGGGTGCTGGAGCTCTGGGCCGTGCCGCCGCAAGGCAATCCACGCTCGCTCGGCCTGGTCTCGGCCGCCGGGGTCACGGTGATCCGGCGCGACAAGCTGCCGCAAGCGCTGCTCGACAACCGCAACACCGCCGCGCTGGCGGTCAGCGTCGAACCGCCGGGTGGATCACCCACCGGCGTGCCCACCGGGCCGGTGTTGTTTGCCGGCAAATTGCAACTCTGATCACCGCCAAGGGCACTGCCTAACGGCAGTCGGCCCCTGTGGCCGCGCCCAGCCGCCAGCGTCAGTGGCCGTGCAGCTTCTCGCCGGCCTTGAGCCGGTAGACCGTGCCGCAGTACGGGCATTTGCCCTCGCCGGTGGTGGCCACGTCGATGAACACCCGGGGGTGCTCGCTCCACAAGCTCATCTTCGGGTTGGGGCAGGTCACCACGCCCGGGCCTTGTACATCCTGGGCGGTGACTTCGATCACGGTCTCTGGCCGGCTCATGCCGCCACCTTGCTCAGCCAGCCCGCGTACTTGGGGTTGCGGCCGTTGACGATGTCGAAGAACGCGGTCTGGATCTTCTCGGTGATCGGCCCGCGCGAGCCGGCGCCCAGCTCGATCCGGTCCAGCTCGCGGATCGGCGTCACTTCAGCGGCGGTGCCGGTGAAAAACGCCTCGTCGGCGATGTAGACCTCGTCGCGGGTGATGCGTTTTTCCACCAGCTTGAGCCCCAGGTCGCCACAGATCGCCAGGATGGTGTCGCGGGTGATGCCGTTGAGCGCGCCGGCCGACAGGTCGGGGGTGTAGACCACGCCCTTCTTGATGATGAAGATGTTCTCGCCCGCGCCCTCGGACACAAAACCCGACGGGTCGAGCAGCAGCGCTTCGTCATAGCCCTCGTCGGTCACTTCCATGTTGGCCAGGATCGAATTGGTGTAGTTGCTCACCGCCTTGGCCTGGGTCATGGTGATGTTGACGTGGTGCCGGGTGAAGCTGCTGGTCTTGACGCGGATACCGCGCGCCAGGCCTTCTTCACCCAGGTAGGCGCCCCAGGGCCAGGCCGCGACCATCAGGTGGATGGTGTTGCCCTTGGGCGAGACGCCCAGCTTCTCGTCGCCGATCCAGACCAGCGGACGCAGGTAGCAGCTCTCCAATCTGTTCTCGCGCACCACGGCTTTTTGCGCGTCCATCACCTGCTCGGGCGTGAACGGGATCTTCATGCGCAGGATCTTGGCGCTGTTGAACAGGCGCTCGGTGTGCTCCTGCAGCCGGAAGATGGCTGTACCGCCTGTCGTGTTGTAGGCCCGCACGCCCTCGAAGGCGCCGCAGCCGTAGTGCAGCGTGTGGGACAGCACATGGATCTTGGCATCGCGCCAGTCGACCATCTGGCCGTCCATCCAGATCTTGCCGTCGCGGTCGGACATGGACATGCGGGAGTCTCCTTCGGGGGTGTTGGGTGTGGGATGCTGGATACCGGGGTGGCCGCAGCGATGTCGCAGCGCGTCAACCGTTGGATTTTAGGCGCCGGTCTGGGGCGCGGCGGCGTCCGCAGCGCGGCTCAACGTCCATGCGGTGCAGCGGCCGTCGTGCAGCACCACCGTCACGCTGTCGCCAGCGCCATCGGTCCAGCGGAAGGTCTCGGGATCGTCGGCGCGCTTTTCGCCCAGGCTGCGGGTCAGCAGCAGGATCTTCATCAGCGGCATGCCAAGCTGCAGCCGGGCGTGCAACATCACCGCGCTGGGCACACTGCCGATCGGCGAGCTGGCGGCGGTGCGCATCACCCGCATCGATCGGCTGAACTGCAGCAGCAGCCAGAACACCATGCCCGAGCCCGCCAGCGCCACCCCGCGCCAGCCAAAAAACCAATACCCCATGGCCACCGCCAGCACGGCCAGACCCCATCCCAGTTTGGCGTTCATCGGCGTGCTATCTGCTTGTCCCTGACGGCTCGCGCGGACGTTGAACGGTTCACAGCCCGCGCACCACGTCGATGGCCTGCTCGATGCGCTCGACCGCATGCACCGTCAGGCCTTCGATCGGTTTCTTGGGTGCGTTGGCCTTGGGCACCAGCGCGACTGAAAAACCCAGCTTGGCAGCCTCCTTCAGGCGCTCCTGGCCACGCGGCGCGGGCCGCACTTCTCCCGCCAGGCCGACTTCGCCAAAGGCAAAAAACCCGCTGGGCAGCGGCTTGCCGCGCAGGCTGCTCTGGATCGCCAGCAGCACCGCCAGGTCGGCCGCCGGCTCGGAGATACGCACGCCGCCCACCGCGTTGACGAACACATCCTGGTCGGCGCTGTCCACGCCGGCATGGCGGTGCAGCACGGCCAGCAACATCGCCAGCCGGTCGCGGTCCAGGCCCACACTGAGCCGGCGCGGCGACGGTCCGCCGGTATCGACCAGCGCCTGAATTTCAACCAAAAGCGGGCGGGTGCCCTCCAGCGTCACCAGCACGCAGGTGCCAGGCACCGGCGCGCCATGGGTGGACAAGAAGATCGCGCTGGGGTTGCTGACACCTTTGAGCCCGCGCTCGGTCATCGCGAACACACCGATCTCGTTGACGGCGCCAAAGCGGTTCTTGATCGCCCGCACCAGGCGAAAGCTGCTGTGCGTGTCGCCCTCGAAGTACAGCACGGTATCGACGATGTGCTCCAGCACCCGCGGCCCGGCCAGCGCGCCTTCTTTGGTGACATGGCCGACCAGCACGATGGCGCAACCACTGGCCTTGGCGGTGCGGGTCAGCTGGGCAGCACATTCCCGCACCTGGGCCACCGACCCGGGCGCGCTGGTGAGTTGGTCGGAGTAGAGCGTCTGGATCGAGTCGATCACGCAAAACGCCGGCTGCTCGGCCGCCAGCACGGCCTGGATTTTTTCCAGCTGGATCTCGGCC
>JBBRZR010000303.1:0-6393 GCA_038236495.1 Burkholderiales bacterium | reverse complement strand
GGCAAACACGGTCAGCAGCGGCAGCGTGATCACCAGCGCGATGATCTTGGGCAAGACCAGCAACTCTTGCGGCGATACGCCCAGTGTGCGCAGTGCGTCGATCTCCTCGGTCACGGCCATGGTGCCGATCTGCGCCGCGTAGGCTGAGCCCGAGCGCCCGGCGATGATGATGGCGGTGATCAGCGGCGCAAACTCGCGCAGCATCGACAGCCCCACCAGATCGGCGACAAAGATGTTGGCGCCGTAGCGCCGCAGCTGATCGGCCGCCTGGTAGGCCACCACCACGCCCAGTAAAAATGACAGCAGGCCCACGATCGGCAGCGCATCGACACCGGCCGTGCGGATGTTGTGGCCAATGGCGCGCCAACGCCAGCGGGACGGGTGGGCAAAGCAGCCGGCCAGCGCCATCGCGGCTTCACCGACAAAGCCCAGCAGCGCGGCGGCGCCTTTCAGTGCCTCGGTGCTGCTGCGGCCCAGGCGGTCGAGCCGTCCGGGCCGTGGCGGCGCTGGTTTGTCAGCGGGATTTGCCGTATTGGGCGAATTTGACGGCGTGGCATCGGCCGCGGGCTTGTCCACCAGCGCCAGCAACCGGGCAAATTCGGGACGCAAGCCTTGCAGCGTCACCGCCATACCCTGCGCTTTCAGCCGCTGCAGCCCCCGGTGCAGCACCCAGGCGCCGGCGGTGTCCAGCGCATCGATCTGGCTGGCGTCGGCCGCAAGCGTTGCGTTGGCCGCTACAGCGCCGGGCCGGGTGCCCGCCGGTTGTACGTCGGTTGCCAGCGTGTCGAACAAGTCACCGCCCTGGCCCAGCCCGCGTGCAGTCCAGCTGCCCGACAGCGTCAGTTGCTGCGGGGCGGGCCGGGACAGGGCGGCAGGGCTCATCAGGCGCTGTGGCCGCAGGGGCGGCAGGCCAGGCCCTGCGCGTTTTGCAGCACGCCCGGGATCGAGCGCTTGCTTGCAGATGTGACCAGCAGCAGGCCCAGCGATGCGGCGGTGTCGGCCTGGAGTCGCACCAACCCGGCGGATGGCGGGGCGCCGTTGTCCTGGTTGCAGAGTGGCAGGTCGGCGATCTCCAGCGGCTTGACGCTGAAATCCACCGGCGCCAGCGCAGCGGTGGTGGTGGCCGGCTGGCGGGTGACAGACTCACGGTGGAGGCTGCCGTCGATCGCGGCGATGTTGATACTGCTCATGGACGTTTCGGTGCGTGGCGGGGCGGGGGCGGCGTCGTGTTGCCGGATATTGCAAAGTCGGTTGCGCCGGGTCAGTGTGGTGCACAACAGCGCTGCGGCGCGGTTCGCCAGCGCACAGACCGCGCGCCCACCTGCTTCCTACAAACGGTAGCAGGATCGCGGGCTGAGCCATTTTGGCTGCAACCCCTGGAGCGTCAAGAAGACCCGCCCGGGCAAGACCGCCTTCAACGGCAATGGCGAGAAGGTCGGGTCGGTTGCCGACCTGATCATCTCGCCCGACAAGGCCGTATCGGTGGCAAGCTGGTGATGGACGGCGCCGCCGACACGGCGACCCGTTGAGTCAGGCCTGCAGCAGCAGCTCCTCCGGCAACAGCCGGTGGTACTCGCGGTGCACCACGCCGTAGCACTCGCAGGCGCGGCGCTCCAGCCCGGTACGGTCCAGCACATGGATGTGGCCACGGGCATAGCGGATCACCCCGGCGGCCTGCAGCTTGAGCGCGGCTTCGGTCACGCCTTCGCGGCGCACGCCCAGGCGGTTGGCGATCAACTCCTGGGTCATCACCAGCTCGGTGCCGGGCAGCCGGTCCAGGCTGAGCAGCAGCAGGCGGCTCAATTGCTGGTCCAGGCAATGGTGGCGGTTGCACACCGCCGTCTGCGCCACCTGACTGATCAGCGCCTGGGTGTAGCGCAGCAGCAGTTGCATCACCGGCACGGACCGGTTGAAGGCCTCCTTGATCGCCGACGCCTTGAGCCGGAAGCCCTGGCCCGCGCTTTGCACCACCGCCTGGCTGGGCGTGACATCGCTGCCCATGAACAGCGAGATGCCGACGATGCCCTCGCGGCCGACCACGGCCACCTCGGCACTGGCGCCGCTTTCGGTCACGTACAGCAGCGAGACGATGGCGGTGGTCGGGAAGTACACATGGCTGAGCGCACGCCCCGGCTCGTTCAGCACCTGGCCCAGCTCCAGCGTGACAGGCTCCAGGTGGGGCAGCCACGCTTGCCGTTCAGCCTCGGGCAGCGCTGCCAGCAGGTGGTTGCGGCGCGGGTCTGGCGCCAGCGCACGCAGCACGGCGGTCAGGGGCTGGGGGCGCGCAGTGGCGATGGGGAGTCGGGAAAGCAGGGCGGTCGTCAAGGTTGTTCTCGCGGTGGCCGTTCCAAAACTGGAGATTCGAAGGTAGCCGCTGTGTGCGCCAGCGCACGTAGGACAACACGACGCCTGAGCGAAAGCGATCTGGCCTTTGTGCGCGCCAGGCGCTGGGTCAAGCCAACGCGCACAATCCCCGGGGCATGCTGATCGATCCCGAAAACGCCGCCCGAGCTGCCGCCCAAGCCGCCCCACAAGCCGCCCCACAAGCCGCCCCACAAGCCGCTCAGGACCGCGGGGCCGGCACCGCACCGGCCCATGCGCACCACTCGCTGGCCGCGCTGCGCATGCGCTACGGCCCCAACCACCGCTGGTGGGTGCTGCTGACGGTGATGATCGGCAACATGGCCGCGCTGATGGCGGCCACCACCATCAACGTCGCGGTGCCGGCGATCAGCCGGCAGTTCAAGCTGGGCCAGCAGGACGCGCAGTGGCTGGCCACCAGCTTCATGGGCGCGATGACGGTCTCGATGCTGGCCACGCCCTGGCTGCTGCAGCGTTTTGGCTACCGGCGCTGCTATGTCGTGATGCTGGGCCTGCTGGGCACCGGCGGGCTGGTCGGCGGGCTGGCGCCCAACCTCGGCCTGGTGCTGGCGATGCGCATGGTCGAGGGCCTGGCCGGCGGGGTGCTGCAAACCATCCCCGGCGTGATCATCATGCATGCCTTTGCCAAGCATGAGCAGGGCCGGGCGATGGGCGTGTTCGGCTTCGGTACGGTGCTGGCACCGGCGCTGGGCCCCAGCGTGGGCGGCTTGCTGGTGGACTGGTTCGGCTGGCGCGCGATCTTTTTCTTCGTGTTGCCGTTCTGCGCGGTGGCCGCGGTGCTGGCGCGGCGCTGCCTGCCGCATGTGGCGCCGGGCGGCCTGCCGGTCAACCCGCTGGCGCGGCCGCCCGACGCCTGGAGCCTGCTGATGCTGACGGTGCTGCTGGCGGCACTGCTCAACGGTCTGGTCACGTTGCAAGGTGGGCAGACACTGGCGGGCAGCGCGCAACTGGCGCTGGCCGCTGCGCTGGTGGCGGGCTTCATCCTGCGGCAGCGCCGGGTGGCCACGCCGCTGATGCAGATGTCGCTGTACGGCAACCCGGTGTTTCGCCGTGCTGCGCTGGTGGCGGTGATCTATGGCGCCGGGCTGTTCGGCTCCACCTACCTGCTGCCGGTGTTCATGCTGGTGGCACTCGGCATGCCGGCGTCCACCGTGGGCGCGGTGCTGCTGCCGGCGGGGCTGGCGCTGGCCTGCACCATCCCGCTGGCGGGTCGGCTGGCCGACCGGGCGCCGCTCTACCGCACGCTGACCATCGGCCTGCTGGTGATGACGGCCTCGTTTGCGGTGATGACGGCAGTTGGCAGCGCCACGGCGGTGGCCTGGCTGACGGCGATTGCGGTGCTGGGCCGTATCGGCCTGGGCTGCGTCATCCCGTCGCTCAGCCTGTCGGCGATGCGGGTGCTGGACCTGCCGCAGATTGCCGCCGGCGCCAGCACCATGAACTTTTTGCGCCAGCTCGGCGGCGCGGTGGGTGTCAATATGGTCGGCATCTTGCTGGGTGCGCGGCTGCAAACCCATGCCGCGCTGGGTACAGCCGGCACCTTGCGGGCCTTTCACGAGGTGTTTGTCGTGATGGCGCTGCTGACTGGCGCAGCCGCGCTGGCGGCCTGGCAGATGAAGCCGCCGGCGCTGCCGCCCGGCGCCGCCCCCAGCGGGCCCGGCGGCGCGCCAGCCGGCCCGGCGGCTGGCGCAGCCGCCCACATCGGCGCACCCTCGCCGCCGTTGCCGCCGTTGCCGCCGGCGTCCCCCGCATGACACCGGCGCGCGCTGCGGCCGGTGCACACTTTGCCGTTTGGCGCCTCGCCGCGCCGACCCGAATCACACCACGGAGACCCCCACATGGGACCCTTGACCGGATTGCGCGTTGTTGAACTGGCCAGCATCGGCCCCGGCCCGCTGTGCGCCATGCTGCTGGCCGACCTGGGCGCCGAGGTGCTGCGCATCGACCGCACCGAGCCCAGCGGCCTGGGTGTGGCGATGGATGTCAAGTTCGATGTCTCCGGTCGCAACCGCCGCTCGGTGGCGCTGGACATCAAGCAGCCCGCCGGCCGCGACGCCGCACTGCGCCTGATCGACCGGGCCGACGTGCTGATCGAAGGCTGGCGCCCGGGCGTGGCCGAGCGCCTGGGCCTGGGGCCCGAGGCCTGCCAGGCGCGCAACCCCGGCCTGGTGTTTGGCCGCATGACCGGTTTTGGCCAGACCGGCCCGCTGGCCCAGGCCGCCGGGCACGACCTGAACTACATCGCGCTGACCGGCGCGCTGCACGCAATTGGAGGCACCGACAAGCCCATCCCGCCACTCAACCTGGTGGGCGACTACGGCGGTGGGGCGCTCTACCTCGCCTTTGGCATCATGGCGGCCCTCTTCGAGCGCAGCCGCTCGGGCCAGGGCCAGGTGGTGGACGCGGCGATGGTGGACGGCGCGTCGTCGCTGATGAGCATCTTCTTCGGCATGGCCGCGTCCGGCGCCTGGAACGTCGAGCAACGCGCCGCCAACCTGCTGGACGGTGGCGCGCCGTTCTACGACACCTACGCCACGGCCGACGCCAAATGGGTGGCTATCGGCTCGCTGGAGCCGAAGTTTTTTGCCGAACTGGTGCAGCGCATCGGCCTGGACGAGAAATACCTCAAGCGCCAATACGACCGCCGCTGCTGGCCCGAGATGCGCCAGGCCATCACCGCGCTGATAGCCGCCAAGACCCGCGACGCCTGGAGCGCGCTGCTGGAAGGCACGGACGTCTGCTTTGCCCCGGTGCTGACCTTGACCGAGGCCAGCGCCCACCACCACGCCGTGGCGCGCGGCGGCCATATCGAGGTGGGCGGCGTGACCCAGCCGGCACCGGCGCCACGCTTTTCGCGCAGCCAGCCCGGTCAGCCCACGCCGGCGGTCAAGGCCGGCACCCACACCGACAGGGTTCTGGCCGAGGCCGGGTTCAGTGCGGATGAGATCAACGCGCTGCGCGCCGCCGGCGCTGCGGCAGGAGACTGAGTTGGCCACCGACAACCCCCGCACCGACAACCCGCACCGCCCGCCGCTGCTCAGCGTGCCGCCAGGCGCGCCGCCGCCGGTGGCGCGCGCCGCCGCCTCGCTGATCGTGCTGCGCGACGCGCCGCGCGGGCTGGAGGTGCTGATGCTCAAACGCGCCGAACGCCCGGGCGACCAGAACAGCGGCGCGGCCGTATTCCCGGGCGGCCTGCTGGACGCCAGCGACCGTGGCCACTACGAGCGCTGCCAAGGCATGGACGACAGCACGGCCAGCGCCCGCATGGGCTTGCCTCAGGACGGCCTGCACTACTGGGTGGCTGCGGTGCGTGAGTGTTTTGAGGAGGCCGGGCTGCTGTTTGCCAACGATGCGTCCGGTGCGCTGGTCGATCTGCACGGGCTGCCGCCGGCCGAGGTGCTGGCGATGCGCCATGCGCTGCATGCCAACCAGACCGGCATGGCCGAGGTCTGTGAGCGGTTTGGCGTGCGGCTGGCAATGGACCGGCTGGCCTACTACAGCCACTGGATCACGCCGATCGGCCTGCCCAAGATCTTCGACACCCGTTTTTTCATCACCCAGGCGCCGTTGGGCCAGACGGCGGTGCATGACGAAAAAGAGACCGTCGAACTGCTCTGGCTGACGCCGGCAGAAGCGCTGGACAAGGCGCGGGCGCTCAAACTGCTCAATGTCACCGAGCTGACGCTCAAACACCTGGGCAGTTTTGCATTGGCCGCCGATGCGGTGGCCTGGGCCCGGGCACAAGACGTCGTGCCGCTGATCCGGCCGCGCATCGGCCTGGCCGGCAAGGCGCGCCGGCCGATCAACCCGGGTGACTGGGCCTTTGCCGAACTCGGTCGCATCGACCCTGAGGGCCAGGGCACGTCCAGTGTCGAACTGACACCCGGCGCGCCGGTCTGGCTGTCGCCGCGGGTGCTGCGGGTCACCGCCGACAACGGCAGCGTGATGACCGGCCCGGGCACCAACGCCTATTTCATCGGCGCGCCCGGCAGCGACGACTGGGCGCTGCTC
>JBBRZR010000302.1:0-6393 GCA_038236495.1 Burkholderiales bacterium | reverse complement strand
TGACATGAAGATTCGCCACACCCGCAAAAGCCAAGCTGGCTTCACGATGATCGAGCTGATCGTCGTCATCGTCATCCTGGGCATCCTGGCCGCCACCGCGCTGCCCAAGTTCATCGACATGAACAGCGACGCCAAAGCCGCTGCGCTCAAGGGCGTGGCCGGTGCCGCCGCCAGCGCCATGAGCGTCAACTACGCCGGCTGCGCCGTCAAATCGCATGTGGCCACCAGCGGCAAGTGCGTCCAGGTCAACAACTGCAGCAGCCTGGGCTCGATCCTGCAAGGTGGCCTGCCAGCGGGCTACACCGTGGCGGCCGCAGCATTGGGCACCGGGTTGGCCGGCAGCAACGGCGTTGAAGCCACCTGCACCATCACCCAGACCGACGGCAGCGCCACCGCCACCTTCACCGGTGTGTCGGCCGGCGTCTGACGGACCGTGGCGGCGGCGATGATCCGCATCCTCGCCGCTGCCTGGTTTTTCCTGGCGCTGTTGTGCGGACCCGCCGACGCCGCCACCTACACCAGTGCCTCCACGCCCTACAACCTGATCGACTCCAGCAGCCACAGCAAGGTCGGCTACCGCACAGCGCCTTACAAGTTCAACGCGGCCTCAGGCTGCGGCACCGCGCCGCCGACCATGGACGACACGCTGAGTGATGCGATCCCGATAGGCTTCACCTTTGTCTTTGGCGGCACCGGCTACACCAGTGCCAACATCATGAGCAACGGCCGGCTGCAGTTCGGCAACACCACCTGCGGCTCAGGCACCAACGCCATCGGCCCGCCCCAGACCTATCCCTACGGCTTTCCCGTCGCCGGCATGAACGGCGTGATGAAGATCTTCGGCGTGGACCTGGACCACACCAACCTGGTGGACGTGCCCAACTACCCGGCGGCCAACCGCAAGACCCCCTGCGCCAGCGCGGCCAGCTGCTACGTCAGCGTGGCCACGCTGGGCAGCGCACCCAGCCGGCAGTTCGTGGTGACCTGGAAAAACGTGCCCGAGTGGGTGGCGGCCAACAACACCAGCGGCTCGTTCGACCTGCAGATCGTGCTCAACGAGGACGGCAGCTTCATCTACCAGTACGGCAACGTGGTGCACGGCGGCACCGGCACGGCGCAGATCGGCTGGCAGCTCAGCACCAGCGACTACCAGGTGCTGGCCTTTGGTGCCTCGGCCGAGCCACCGCCCAACTCGGCGATCATCTTCTACATCCCGTCGCCGATCTCGGCCTACCAGTTCGAGGAGGGCGCCTGGGCGCCGGGCACCGCCGGCCAGGTCGTGGACGCCTCGGGCAAGGGCCGGCCCGGCTCGTCGCTGGGCAATGCCCAGCCCATGGCCAGCGGCAAGGTCTGCCGGGCGGTGGACATCCCTGCCAACACCAGCGCGGCCACGGTGGACGCGGTCAAGACCGGGGTCGATTTGTCGGCCAGCGCGCTCAACATGCTGGGCACCGGCACGGTGGCGTTCTGGTTCAAGTCCAACAGCGCCTGGAACAGCGGCGTGGCCGCGCAGTTGCTGGACGCCACCGCCGTCAACGGCCAGTGGTTCTACCTCGCCAAGACGGCCAGCGGCACGCTCTACTTCGAGGTGATGGACAGCACCGGCGTCAGCCGCTCGGTCGAGACCCCGGCGCAGGGCTTTGCCGCCAACGCCTGGGTGCATGTGGCCCTGGCCTGGAACTTCAATGGCGCGTCCGCCGCCAACTCGGACAGCCTGAGCCTGTGGGTCAACGGCGGCACGCCCACCAGCGCCAGCTTTACCAGCAACGGCACGATCACCACGGCGGTCAGCGTGGTGCACCTGGGCGACAACCCCTCGGGCTTTGTCGGCACCAAAGGCACGGTCAACTCGGCCAATGGCCAGCTGGACGAGGCCCAGTTTTACAACTACGTGATGAGCACCGCCCAGCTCGGCACCCTGGTCTCGGCCAGCCGCAGTTGCACCGCGCTGGCCTTCGACCACCTGGAGCTGCAGCATGCCAGCGGCGCCGGCATCACCTGCACGCCCACGGTGCTGACGCTGCGCGCCTGCCTGAACCCTGCCTGCAGCACGCTGTACACCGGCGGCCTGGCCGGCACGCTCAAAACCACCGGCAGCACCAGCACGGCCTTCGACAACAGCGGCAACGGCAATGGCAGCAGCTTCGTGATCCCGTCGGGCAGCAGCTCGGTCAGCAAGGGTGTGCAGGTCACGGCCGTGGGCAGCGCACTGGTGGGTGTCAACAGCACGTCGATCAATGCCACCGGCACGCACAGCTGCAACTTCGGCGCGCCCGCTTGCACGCTGTCGGCGGTGGACGCCGGGTTCATCGTCAGCGCGCCAGACCACGCGGCAGAGAGCCTGTCGGCGCTGTCGGTGTCGGCGGTCAAGAAGGCCGACAACAGCCTGGCCTGCGTGCCGGCGTTTGCCAGCACCAGCAAAAACGTGACACTGAGCTGCGGCTACAGCAACCCGGCCAGCGGCACGCTGCCTCTGCGCGTGGCGGGCAGCGCGCTCAATGCCGGCGCCAATGCCAGCGCGGCCTGCGATGCCGGCGGGCGGCCGGTGTCGTTGAGCTTCAATGCGTCTGGCGTGGCCACGCCCACGCTGCAATACGCCGATGTCGGCCAGGTCACCGTGGCGGCACGCTATACCGGCAGTGCGGCCACCAGCGACACCGGGCTGGTGATGACGGGCAGCGCCAGCTTCATCGCAGCACCCGCCACTTTTGCCTTTTCCGCAGTCAGCGCAGCGCCCCTGCGCGCCGGCAACGCGTTTGGCGCCACGCTCAGCGCCGTCAACAGCGCCGGCGCCATCACGCCCAACTTCGGCCGCGAGACCGCAGCCGAGGGCGCGACCTTGAGTTTTGCAAAGCGCAGCCCCACCGGCAGCGGCGCCCGCAACGGGGTGTTCTCCGGCAGCCTGGGCGCATTTGCCAGCGGCAGCGTCAGCACCGTCAACCTGGTCTGGAGCGAGGTCGGCAGCGCCGACCTGGGCGCCACGCTGACCAGCGCCAATTACCTGGGCAGCGGCTTGAGCGCTACCGGCAGCACGGGCGCGGCCGGTGCGGTCGGGCCCTTTATCCCGCACCACTTCGACGTGACCGTGACACCGGCCTGCAGCGCGACCTTCAGCTACGCCGGCCAGCCTTTTGGCGCGACGGTAACCGCACGCAATGCGGCCGGCGGCACCACGCTCAACTTCGACGGCAGCAGCCAGACCAGCCCCAATTTTGCGCAAGCCGTGAGCCTGGGTGACGGCCTGCCGCTGAACCTGGGGGCCGTGACCGGCGGCAACCTGCTGCCCGTCGCCTTTACCGCCGGGATTGCCACGGCCACGCCCAGCTACCCCTTCACCAGCAAGACCACTGCCACCCAGACCCTGACCGTGCGGGCCAGCAACGGCGCCAGTGGCAGCAGTCAGATCAGCTCGGCCGGTTACGCCGAGGGCAGCATGCCGCTGCGCAGCGGCCGGCTGCGGTTGAGCAACGCCTACGGCAGCGCCAGCGCCGCGTTGCAGGTGCCGGTAGTGGCGGAGTACTGGAGCGGCAACAGCTGGGTCCTCAACAGCGCAGACAACTGCACCCTGCTGGCCGCCGCCAATGTGGTGCTGTCCAACCCGCGCAGCGCCGCCGGCAGCAGCAGCACCGCCAGCAGCAGCGCCGGCGCGGCGGTGCTGGCCAATGGCAGCGGTCTGATCATGCTGGCCGCGCCCACGCCCGCCGGCAGCAGCCTGAGCCTGGACCTGGCCCTCAACCTGGGCAGCAGCAGCACCGACCAAAGCTGCCAGGCCAGCCACCCGGCCAGCGTGGGCGCGGCCAAGCCCTGGCTGCGTGCGCAAAACGGCAGCTGCGCGGCCACCGCCGACCGCGACCCGTCGGCACGCGCCAGCTTTGGGCTGTACAGCCCCGAATCCCGCAAGACCGTGCATGCGCGCGACATCTTCTGACCGGCCGCCAGTGCACAGCCGCCCCGGCCCGCGCCGGCGCGGCTTCACGCTGGTCGAGCTGATCGCCGTGATGCTGCTGGTCGGCGTGCTGGCGACCGTGGCCATTCCCCGCCTGGACGGCGCCTTTGCGCTGCGCGGTGCCGGCTGGCGCGACCAGGTGCAGGCCGGCCTGCTGCAGGCCCGCACGACGGCCCAGGGCCACCGCCGGCTGGTCTGCCTGACGCTGGCCACCGGCGAGCTGCGCCTGGCCCAGGCCAGTGCCAACCCGGCCAGCAGTTGCGACACCCCGCTCAAAGGCGCCGACGGCGACGCCCGCTGGGCGGTGGATGGCACCGCCATCGCGCTGACCCAGCAGCCCGCCGGCACGCTGTACTTTCAGCCCGACGGCCGCATCACCCGCGACGGCGCCGGCAGCAGCAGCGTCGATGTCACGATCAGCCTGGCGGGTGAAACCCCGCTGCAGCTGATCGGCGAGACCGGCCATGTGCAGTAGCCCCGCCCGCCGCGCCGTGCGAGCCGCGCCCCGATCCGCCAGCCGGCGCCTGCGCCGGCGTCGCGCGCAGGGCTTTACCCTGCCCGAGGCGATCCTGGCCATCGTGGTGATCGGCGTCGGCCTGGCCGGCCTGCTGCTGGCGTTTGGCACGGTGGCGCGCAGCAGCGCCGACCCGGTGCTGCGCAAGCAGCTGCTGGCCATCGCCCAGGAGATGCTGGAGGAGGTGCAGCTCAAACCCTATGCCGCTGCCGCCAACGCCGCACCCGCCGGCTGCGCCCGCGACACCTACAACGACATTGGCGACTTCAACGGCTACAGCGCTGCCGGCATCTGCACGGTGGACGGTGTGCGCATCGCCGCGCTGGCCAACTACAGCGTGCAGGTGGCCGTCGTCGCGGGCACGCTGCAGGGTGTGGCCGCCGCCAAGTCGATCACGGTGACGGTCAGCAATGGCGGCGAGAGCCTGTCACTGGTGGGCTGGCGCACGGACTACGCGTCGCCATGAGCCGGCCCCTGGGCACCCACCGGCTGCCACCGCAGCGAGGCTTCACGCTGGTCGAGATGATCGTCACGCTGGTGCTGTTCGGCATCATGGCGGCCACGCTGACGATCTTCTTCAAGCCGGCTTTGGACACCTGGCTGGCGGTGCGCAACCGCACAGCGCTGGCGGCCACTGGCGACAACGCCGTGCGCCGCATCCTGCAGGACGTGCGGGTGGCCGTGCCCAACTCCATCCGCACGCCCGACACCGCTTGCTTCGAGCTGGTGCCCACCAGCGGCGGCGGCCGCTACCGCATGGGCACCGACACCGTGGTGGCCGGCGCAGCGGCGGTGGACCCGGCGGCCGCCACCAGCAGCTTCGACGTGCTGACACCGTTGAGCACCCTGCCCGCGGTGGGCGACTGGGTGGTGGTGGACAACCAGAACCCGGGCGATGTCTACAGCGGCGCCAACCGCAGCGCCATCACCACGCTGTCCACCCCGGCGGCCGCCCTGGGCCGGCACCGGCTGGCCATCGATGCGCTGCAGTTCCCGCTGGGCTACGACGGTGGCCGCTTCAACCTGGTGCCCGCGGCGCAGCAGGCCGTGTTTTATGTCTGCAGCGGCGCCAGCGCCACGCTCGACAGCAACGGCGACGCACCGGGCAAGCTGTACCGGCTCAAGGGCTACGGCTTCAATGCCGCCGCACCCGGCGCCTGCCCGTCCACCGCCAACGCCGACCTGGTGGCCACCGGCCTGGCGTCCTGCCGGTTTTTGTACACCGCCAACCAGGGCGCCACCCAGCAGAGCGGCTTCATCTCGATCCAGCTCGAGTTCACCCGCGCCGCTGAGACCGCCAGCCTGGTGGCCGGCGCCCATGTGGACAACACACCATGAGCCGGCGCGCCATTGGGACATCGACCCGCCCTGCGCGCACACGCGGTCTGGGCGCCATCACGGTGATCGTGGTGCTGGTGGGGATGGCCGCCATGGCGGCGGCGGTGCTGCGGCTGGGCGAGGTCGGCGCCAGCGTGACGGCACAGGACATTGAAGCGGCCCGGGCCTCGGCCGCTGCGCGCACCGGTGTCGAATGGGGCCTGTACCAGGCTTTCAAGGGCAGCTGGACGGCCTGCAGCAATGCCAGCACGACGCTCGACACCGGCAACGGCCTGCGCGTCACGGTGCTGTGCGACTCGCGCAGCTTCAACGAGGGCGAAAGCAGCCCGGGCGTGCCGCGCACGGTGCGGGCCTTCACGATCGACGCGGTGGCCTGCCGCAGCAGCACCGCCTGCCCGGACGCCGCAGCCGCCGTGCAGCCCGGCTATGTGGAGTGCCGGCGCCAGGTGCAGGCGATGAACTGACCCGGCGCCTGGCAAGCGCTCAGCGCGCCGCCGCGTGGGCGTCGGGGCCGGGCTCGGCCGTGCCCCAGACCAGCAGGATCAGCGCGGCGGCGCTGCCCACCGGAAACAGCAGCACCGACAGCCCGACCCAG
>JBBRZR010000301.1:0-6414 GCA_038236495.1 Burkholderiales bacterium | reverse complement strand
GATGCGCACGCCCAGGCTGTGGAAGGTGCTGACCGCCAGGTCCTTGGCGGCCCGCCCACCGACCAGGCTCTTGGCGCGCTCGCGCATCTCTTGCGCCGCCTTGTTGGTGAAGGTGATCGCGGCGATCTCCCTGGGCGCCAGGCCGGCCTGCAGCAGGCGGGCGATCTTCTGCACGATCACCCGGGTCTTGCCCGATCCGGCACCGGCCAGCACCAGACAGGGGCCAGAGAGGTGGTGCACGGCCTGGAGCTGGGCCGGATTGAGGGTGTCGGGGGGATGGGTGGCCATGAGGGGCCCGGGGCAGAACCGGGCGGCTGGGGCGCGGATGATAGCGGGCGGGGATGTGGCGGTTGTAGACGGCGGTTTGGCCGCGGGCGGGCGGCAAGCCGGCGGCACCGAGCCTGCGGCGTTGCACAAGGGCGCGGCAGGCCTGCCGCATCTGCCGCGGACATACTGGCGCGCGTCATGCAGGCCATCCTCGCCGTCACGGTCCCGTTTTTTGCCCTGGTGCTGGCCGGCTGGATGGCGGCGCGGCGCGGTGTGCTGCCCGAGTCGGCCATCCCCGGGCTCAACGCCTACGTGCTGTACTTCGCCCTGCCCTGCCTGCTGCTGCGTTTTGGCGCCGGCACGCCGGTGATCGATCTGCTCAACCCCTACCTGCTGGCGGTCTACCTGCTGTGTGCGCTGGTGGTGGTGGGCGTGACGGTGCGGGTGTCGCTGAACGCCCGGGTGGGGCTCAAGGACGCGTCCTTCGGCGCGCTGGTGGCCGCGTTTCCCAACACCGGCTTCATGGGCGTGCCGCTGCTGGTGGCCCTGCTCGGGCCCACGGCCGCCGGGCCGGTGATCTGCACCGTGCTGGCCGACCTGTTTTTCACCAGCTCGCTGTGCATCGCGCTGTCGCAGCTGCAGGTCGCGCAAGACGCCAGGCACGGCGCGCGGGTGGCGGCGCTGCGGGCGGTGCGGGGTGCGCTGTCCAACCCGCTGCCGTGGGCGATTGCGCTGGGCGCGGCCTTGTCGGTGGGCGGCGTGCGCTTGTCCGGCCCGATCGACACCCTCACCCGCATGCTGGCGGACTCGGCCAGCCCGGTGGCGCTGTTCTCGATCGGCGCGGTGCTGTGGCGCGCCGGTGTGCATGCCCACACCCGCACCCGGCTGGTGGACTACCTGCCAGTGGCGCTGATCAAGCTGCTGCTGCACCCACTGCTGGTGTTTGCCGCCGGCAGCGCGGCGCAGCGGCTGGGTGCGCCGCTGTCGGCGTTTCAGCTGATGGTGCTGACCCTGGCCGCCGCGCTGCCCAGCGCCAGCAATGTCTCGCTGCTGACCGAGCGCTACGGCGCCGACTCGGGCCGGGTGGCCCGCATCATCATGGCCAGCACGGTGCTGGCGTTTGGCAGCTTCAGCGGGCTGGCCTGGGTTTTTGGGGTGCGGCCGGCGGGCTAAACGACAGAATGAACACTCGAGGTGGCCGCGCTGACGGATACCCGGCGCACAGGATCGGCGATGGCTTGACGGGCGTCGAGACTCAGTTCAGGGCTGTCCAGCGGCCACCACAGCAGGGCGTGGGTGTCGAGCAGTCGCGGCCGGCGGTCCGCCAACTTCGCTGCGCCGGCACGCCGGGCGCTTCATTTTCGGACCCCCTCAAGTGACCAGAACAAGGCCTCAGCCTCACTCAGATCGCCAACGGATCGACATCAATCGCCCAGCGTGTCAGCCCCTTGTGCCGGCCGCGCAGGCTGTGCAGCGCCGGCACCCAGTCGGCCAGCAGGCGTTGCAGTTGCAGGCGCGATGCCGCCTCGACCAGCATCTGTAGGCGCTCGATGCCGGCCACCTTGCCGACGGCCGGCGGCACCGGCGGGTAGAGCGTGACCTCGGCTGCGCCGGGCAGTGCGGCAGCCAGCGCGGCAGCCTCGTTCAGCCAGGCCAGCGCCACCGCCGGGTCACGCGCCTCGGCACGCAGCAGGGCCAGGTGGCTGTAAGGCGGCAGGCCGGCGGCGCGGCGCTCGGCCAGCTGGCTTTGCGCAAAGGCCGCAAAGTCGTGGGTCTTGAGCGCGGCGTAGAGCGCATGTTTCGGGTGCCAGGTCTGTACCCACATCTCGCTGCGGCCAGCCGCTTCAGCATCGCGCCCGGCCCGGCCGCCGGCCTGCATCAGCAGCGCAAAAAGGCGCTCCGGCGCGCGGAAGTCGCTGGCAAACAAGGCGGAGTCGGGGTTGACCGCCACCACCAGCGTGATGCGCCTGAAGTCGTGCCCCTTGGTCACCATCTGGGTGCCGACCAGCACGTCCACCTCGCCCGAGTGCACCTGCGCCAGCCTGGCCTCCAGCTGGCCTTTGCCACGGGCGGTGTCGGCGTCGAGACGGGCGATGCGGGCGCCGGGCAGCAGCTCGGCGAGTTGTTCTTCGAGTTTTTCGGTGCCGCGGCCCATCGGCGCGATGTCGAGGTTGCCGCAGTCCGGACAGGCACGCGGCACCCGCTCGGTGAAGCCGCAGTGGTGGCAGCGCAGCGTGCGCTCACCTTTGTGGAACACCCGCCAGGCGCTGCAGTGCGGGCAGCCGCTCTTCCAGCCGCAATCGGCGCAAAACAGCACCGGGGCATAGCCGCGCCGGTTCAAGAAGACCAGGCTTTGCTCACCGCGCGCCAGCCGATCCCGCAGCGAGTCCAGCACCATCGGTGCCAGCAGCGGCGATTGCCCGGCCACCTTGGGCAGCACCCCCATGTCGAACAGCCGCACCCGGGGCAGCGCGCCGCCACCAACACGCTCGGCCAGGGTCAGGCGCTGGTAGCGCGGGTTGCGCTGGTGCGGGCCGGGCTGGGCCCGCTGCCAGGTCTCCAGCGAGGGCGTGGCCGAGCCCAGGATCACCGGGATACGCTCCAGATGGGCCCGGTAGATCGCCAGGTCGCGCGCCGAGTAGCGTGCACCCTCTTGCTGCTTGTAGGACGGGTCGTGCTCCTCATCAACCACGATCAGGCCCAGTTGCGGCAGCGGCGCAAACACCGACAGCCGCGTGCCCAGCACGATGTCGGCCCGGCCCAGATGCGCCATCAGCCAATGCTGCAATCGCTGCACCGGCGTCAGGCCGCTGTGCATGGACACCATGCGGTGGGCAGGGAAGCGCTCGGCAAAGCGCGCTTCGAGCTGGGGCGTGAGGTTGATCTCGGGCACCAGCACCAGGACCTGCCGGCCGGTGGCCAGCACCTGCTCGGCGGCGTGCAGATAAACCTCGGTCTTGCCGCTGCCGGTCACGCCAAACAGCAGCATGGGCGCAGGCCGGGGCTGGGTGAGTGACCGCTCGAAGGCCTGCAGCGCCGCTTGCTGCTCCGGCCCCAGCGCCGGGCGGACCACGGCGGGCAAGGGGGCCGCCGCCGCGCCGCCGGCTTTATCGAGCTTTTTGACCAGCCGTGCCAGCCGTTTGACCAGCCCGGGCGCGTCGAGCTTGCGCAACTCGGGCGGCAGCACCGACAAGGCCAGTTCACCCACACCGCGCTGGTAGTAACCCGCAGCAAAGTCCACCAGCGCCAGCCAGGCCGGGGCCAGCGGCGGCAGGGCCTCGAACACCTCGCCCACCGCCCGCAGCGCGTAGCCCGCAGGCGCCGCGGCCGCACCGTGCCAGACGATGCCCAGCAACTCGCGCTTGCCCAGTGGCACCCGCAGCAGGGTGCCAGGTGCCAGCGGGCGCTCACTCAAGTAATCGAGCGCACCGCCCAGCCCACTGTGTTGAGGTGCGTCAACGGCGACACGCAGTACCTCATTTGCAACACGGCCCGTCACGAAGAAATCGACCACAGTTGCACGTGTTTTTTCGTCATCACATCAAGAAGCACGCTTAAGTCGATGATTGAAAACAGGTTTTTGATCTATCCCCGATTTCTGTGGATAACTTTGTGGGAAACCTGCTGGCAGCGGCGCTAAGTGCTTGATCTTGCGGGCTTCGTACTGGATTGCCCGATCCTGCAGCAGAATCAGAAAGCCGTTAAATATCAATCACTTAGCACGCATCTTCAAGATCTCCCATGTTGCAGCGCACATTTTTTTAGAGAATTTCGTCGCACCGGACTTTTTGGGGATAAGTCAAGCCCTGAACGCTCGATCACCCCTAACGGCGCCTAGATTCAAACCCGAACATCGGCGCGGCGGAGCGCACGCGAGTGGCTGTGCACCGCCTCGACCAGGGCCGTCACGTTGTCGGTCGGGGTGTGCTGGTTGATGCCGTGGCCGAGGTTGAAGATGTGGCCACCGCAGCGCCCGTCGGCCCGCTGCTGCAGGCCAAAACTGTCCAGCACGGCACGCGCCTCGGCCGCCACCGCCTCGGGCGTGGCAAACAACACCATCGGATCGAGATTGCCTTGCAGCGCCACCCGGTCGTCGATGCGGCGCCGGGCCTGGCCCAGGTCGCAGGTCCAGTCCAACCCGACCACATCGGCGCCGGTGGCGGCGATCTGCTCCAGCCACAGCCCGCCGCCCTTGGTGAAGACAATCGCCGGCACGCGCTGGCCGTTGTGCTCGCGCTTGATCTGGTCCATCACGCGCTGGGTATAGGCCAGACTGAAGTCGTGAAACGCCCGGTGCTCCAGCACCCCGCCCCAGGAGTCAAAAATCATCACCGCCTGGGCGCCGGCCTCGATCTGGGTGTTGAGGTAGGTGGCGACCGCATCGGCGTTGATCGCCAGGATGCGGTGCAGCAGGTCGGGCCGGGCATACAACATGGTCTTGACGGTGCGGTAGTCGTCCGAACCTGAGCCCTCGACCATGTAGCAGGCCAGCGTCCAGGGGCTGCCGGAGAAGCCGATCAGCGGGACACGTCCATTCAAGGCCTTGCGGATCGAGCTGACTGCATCGAACACATAGCGCAACTTGGCCATGTCGGGCACGGCCAGCGCGGCCACGGCCGCCTCGTCGCGCAGCGGATGGGCAAAGCGTGGACCCTCGCCGGCACCGAAGCTCAGGCCCAGGCCCATGGCGTCGGGCACGGTGAGGATGTCGGAGAACAGGATCGCTGCGTCCAGCGGAAACCGGTCCAGCGGCTGCAGCGTCACCTCGGTGGCGTAGTGCGGGTTGGTGGCCAGCCCCATGAAGCTGTTGCCGGCCGCCAGCCGCGAGGCTTTGTACTCGGGCAGGTAACGCCCGGCCTGGCGCATCAGCCAGACGGGCGTGTAGTCGGTCGGCTGGCGCAAGCAGGCGCGCAGGAAGGTGTCGTTTTGCAGCGGTGCGGTCATCAACGGATTATCACGGCCGGCCTTGATGCCGCCAACCTGCAGGCGCTCCCGGTTGCGGTCCAGCGCCCTTGAATCCCACGCAGGGCCCCTCAGCTATGCTTGCGCGAAGCCACGTCACCCCTGGAGCAAAGCATGAGCCGTTCACGATCCACCCTCGCCGCCCTGGCCCTGGGCCTGACCCTGCTGCTGTCGGGCTGCGGCTACAACGACTTTCAAAAGCTCGACGAAGACGTCAAGGGCGGCTGGGCCGAGGTGCTGAACCAGTACCAGCGCCGCAGCGACCTGATCCCCAATATCGTGGCCACCGTCAAGGGCGAGGCCGGCTTCGAGCAGGACACCCTGACCAAGGTGATCCAGGCCCGGGCCAGCGCCACCTCGATACAGGCCACGCCGGAACTGATCAACAACCCCGAGGCCTTCAAGAAGTTTCAGGACGCGCAAGGCCAGCTCACCGGCGCGCTGAGCCGGCTGATGGTGGTCAGCGAGCAGTACCCCAACCTGAAGGCCAATGCCGCATTTCAGGACTTGCGGGTGCAGTTGGAGGGCACCGAGAACCGCATTACCGTGGCGCGCAATCGCTACATCCAGACGGTGCAAAAGTACAACGTGTTGGCGCGCAGCTTTCCGAGCAACCTGACGGCGATGGTTTTCAGCTACGGCGTCAAGCCCAACTTCACGGTGGCCAACGAGGCCGAGATCAGCGCACCGCCCAAGGTCAGCTTCGACAAGCCCACGACACCGGCCGTGCCGGCGCCGCCCGCTGCCGCCGCTGCGTCGAAGTAGGCCGCGACCATGCCGATGCTGCTGCGCCTGCTGGCGTTGCTGATGGGTCTGGCAGCGCCGGCGCTGCGGGCGCAGGATGTGCTGCCGGTGCCGGTGCTGTCGGCCCGGGTGATCGACCAGACCGGCACGCTGGACGCTGCTGCGTTGGCCGCGTTGGAGGCCAAACTGGCCGCCTTCGAGGCCCAGGCGGGTCCGCAGATCGTCGTGCTGCTGGTGCCGACGACCGCGCCTGAGGACATCGCCGCCTACACCCAGCGGCTGGGTGATGCCTGGAAGGTAGGCCGCCGCGACGTGGGCGACGGCTTGCTGGTGGTGGTGGCCAAGAATGACCGCAAGGTCTGGATCGCGCCGGCCAAGGCGCTGGAGGGTGCCGTGCCTGACCTGGCCGCGCGGCAGATCGTGCAGAACACCCTCACGCCG
>JBBRZR010000300.1:0-6417 GCA_038236495.1 Burkholderiales bacterium | reverse complement strand
GTAGACTTCTTCCATCTTGCGGGCGAAATCGTCGATCGTGCGGTCTTGGAACTGGCTGACGCGGATCCAGGCATAACCCGGCTCAATCGTCTTGGCGCGAACACTCTGCACCCGGATCTCTTCACGCACGATGGTCACCGGGAAGCTGCGGCTCTCATCCTTGCGGAAGATCATCAACTGAACCTTGGTATTGGGCTCACCGCGCATGCGCTTGACGGCCTGCTCCATGCCCAGGCCCTTGACCGGTGTGTCGTCGATCTTGGTGATCAGGTCACCCGGCTTCAAGCCGGCGCGAAACGCGGGCGAGCCCTCGATCGGCGAGACCACCTTGACCAGGCCGTCCTCCAGCCCGATCTCGATGCCGACGCCGACAAACTTGCCGGTGGTGCCCTCACGAAACTCTTTGAAGCTTTTTTTGTCGAAGTAAACCGAGTGCGGATCGAGGCCGGCCACCATGCCGCCGATGGCGTCGGAGATCAGCTTTTTCTCGTCCACCGGCTCGACATAGTCGCTCTTGACCATACCGAATACCGCTGCGAGTTGCTGCAACTCCTCCAGCGGCAAGGGGGCGAGCGAGTTGCGGGCATAGGCCTGCAGCTGCATGGTGGTGAGTGCACCTGCCACGGCGCCCAGCGCCAGCAGCCCCACAACCTTCAATTTGACTGTCATTTGTCCTGCCTTGGCCTGTGGAGGCCCGCCAACTTGCCGAATGTGCACCGAGTATAAATCCGGGGGTATTGTTTAGGAGTGCGTGCTGGCGCGATAGTTGCACCGATTTATGCGCCCTGTTTGATGGACCGTGCGATTCATACCCCCAGGCGGTCTGCCAACGCCGTCAGGCTGGCCACCACGTGATGCGGCCGGCCGCGCGGCGCGGCGCTGCCGGCGCCCGTCAATTCAGGCCGGCAGATCCACGCCGCCTGCAGTCCGGCGTCCAGCGCGCCGTCCACATCCAGCGCGGCGTCGTCGCCGATGTGCAGGGTGTAGGCCGGCGCGGCACCGGCCCGGCGGCAGGCCTCGGCAAAGGCCTCGGGCGCCGGCTTGCCCACGCCCAATTGCTGCGCGCTGACGGCGGCATGAAACCACCGCCCCAGCCCAGGCACCCGGTGCACGTCGGCATTGCCGTTGGACAGCGCAACGATGGGCCAGCGTGCGGCCAGCCGCTCCAGCGCGGGCAGCACGTCGTCGAACAGGTCCACCCGCTGACGCTCGGTCAAAAACACCTCGAAGCCCTCGGCGGCGCGGGCCGGGTCGTCACCACCTGCCTGCAAGGCCCGCCGGAGGCACTCCTGGCGCAGCGCGCCCAGGTCGTGCGCCCAGTCGGGGCGGTCACGCAGCACGGCCTCACGCAAGACCCGCATCGCCGCGGCGTCATGGACCGCGGCGGTAGCGGGCGCTTGCTGCACCAGCCAGTTGCGCAACGCGGCTTCGGCCCGGCGCAGGGTCGGCAACACAGGCCAGAGCGTGTCGTCGAGGTCGAGTGTGAGGGCTTGCACGGTCATCAGCAGGGCATGGTAGCGGCGCGGCACACGCTAAGCTGTGCACATGGACAAGCCGCTACCCAAACTGACCGCCCGCAACTTTCCGACTGCCGAGCAAGACGCGCTGACAACGCAACCACCGACGCGCTACGGCGGGCCCGAGAGTGCTTTCCGCCTGGCCTTTACCGACACCGACTTCTTGCTGCGCGAAGAACTGCGTCCGGTGCGCATGCAGCTCGAGTTGCTCAAGCCCGAGTTGGTGCAGAAGGAACAAGGCATCGAATCGACGATCGTGATCTTTGGCAGCGCCCGCATTGCCAGCTTCGAGGACGCGACCGCCAGGCTGGACGCAGCCCGCGCCACGGACAACCCACAAACGCTGCGCGCCGCCGAATCCGCGCTGGCGATGAGCCATTTTTACGAAGAGGCCCGCCGCTTTGCCGGTCTGGTGACCGAGCGCTCACGCGCCCTGCCCACGCCGATCTACGTCGTCACCGGCGGTGGGCCCGGCATCATGGAGGCCGGTAACCGCGGTGCGTTTGATGTGGGCGGCAAGAGCATTGGCCTCAACATCGTGCTGCCGCATGAGCAGCAGCCCAACCCCTACATCACGCCGGAGCTGTGCTTCCAGTTCCACTACTTTGCGCTGCGCAAGATGCACTTCTTGATGCGCAGCATCGCGCTGGTGTGTTTTCCCGGCGGCTTTGGCACGCTGGACGAGCTGTTCGAGACCATGACTCTGGTGCAGACCGGCAAGAGCCGGGCCCGGCCGATACTGCTGTTCGGCCGGGCTTTCTGGGAGAAGCTGATCAACTTCGAGCACCTGGTCGACACCGGCATGATCAGCGCCAGAGACCTGGGTCTGTTCCACTTTGTCGAGACTGCAGAGCAGGCCTGGCAATGCCTGGACGACCACTACTGTTTTGCCGCCGCCGAGCCGCAAGGCGACGCCGCATGAACCGCCGCATCAGCCTGATCGGTGCGCCCACCGACATCGGCGCCGGCAGCCGGGGCGCCAGCATGGGGCCGGAGGCGATGCGGGTGGCAGGCCTGCAGGCCGTGCTGGAGGGCCACGGCCTGACGGTCGTCGACCGTGGCAATTTGACCGGACCGGCCAACCCCTGGCTGCCGCCGGTGGACGGCTACCGCCACCTGGCCGAGGTGGTGGCCTGGAACCAGGCGGTGCATGACGCGATGCTGACCGAGCTGCGCGCCGGCCAGCTGCCTATCCTGCTGGGTGGTGACCATTGCCTGGGCCTGGGCTCGATCAGCGCGGTGGCCAAACACTGCCGCGAGACCGGCAAAAAGCTGCGGGTGCTGTGGCTGGACGCCCATGCCGACTTCAACACCAGCGCATTGACCCCCAGCGGCAACACCCACGGCATGCCGGTGGCTTGCCTGTGCGGGCTGGGGCCGCAAGCGCTGATCGAGATGGGCGGCCAGGTGCCGGCGATCAACCCCAAGTGGCTGCGCCAGATCGGCATCCGCTCGGTCGATGCGGGCGAGAAACGGCTGGTGCACCAGGTCGGCCTGGAGGTATTCGACATGCGCTACATCGACGAGATGGGCATGCGCCACACGATGGAGCTGGCGCTGGCCACGCTGGACGCCAATACGCATCTTCACGTCAGCTTCGACGTCGATTTTCTCGACGCGGCCATCGCCCCCGGTGTGGGCACCACGGTGCCCGGCGGCCCCACCTACCGCGAGGCCCAGCTTTGCATGGAGATGATCGCCGACACCGGCCGGCTGGCCAGCCTGGACGTGATGGAGCTGAACCCCGCACTGGATGTGCGCAACCAGACCGCCGAGCTGGCGGTGGACCTGATCGAGAGCCTGTTTGGCAAGAGCACCTTGATGCGGGCTTGACGCGGGCTCGGGACGCGATCGGTGGTTGACGCGCCGCCTTGGTCAATAGCCTTGGCGCCGGGTTGGGCTCGCGGCCCGCTGCACAGCCCGATCAAGCCAGCCGGTCACCCGGTCAATCTCCCGGATCGACTTCGGGTGACGCTGCACCCGGGGTCACAACGCCCAATACCGAGCCCACCAGCTGGTCGACAAAGGCCTTGTCGAGCCCGGGCAGGTTGAACTGATAGCGGTAGAAGATCGTTCCGTAGATCTGGTCGTAGAGCATTTCGGCAGGCAACCGCGCGGTGATGCTGCCGTCACTTTGGCCGCAGCGGATCACCCGCAGTCCGAGGGCGCGGCGGATGCTGAGGTAGCGGTCAACAAATTGGCGTGAGTCGCCGGTCTCGGCCAGGCATTCGGCCAGCACCGCCATTTGCACCCGGCCGAGATCGCCCTGCAGCGCCTCCAGGTAGTGCACAGCGTGCGCGCGGATCGCCTCGGCCGGGGGCTCGGTCTCGGCAATCGGCAGCAGCAGCGTCGCCTGGCGCAGGTAGGCGTCGATCAGCAGGTGCAGCCGGCTCTGCCACCACTTGTAGATGGTCATCCTGGAGACGCCCGACGCCGCAGCGATGGCCTGCATCGTCGCCGCCTTCAAGCCGGCGTCGGCGGTCAAGCGGTAGGCGGCGTCGAGCACCGCCAGTGCGGCGCTCTCGGAGCGCGGCCGACCGGGCCGGCGCGGAGCATCAGCCGGCTGGGCACTCACCAGCAGCCTTCTGCGTGGCGCGTTCCGACCTCGACCGGCGCGGCGCGGCTTGGCGCCAAACGGTGCCTCTGAGACCAGCGGAACAGGCACAGGGTTTGCTGCATCCGTGTTACTGTACACGGCGTACAGTTATGAGTAAAACCCAACCCTGTCACATCGACATGAGCCCACCCATCCCCGACCACCTGACCTTTGAGGCCGGCAACGTCACCCTGCAGTCCGGCCGTGTCTTTTGCGGCCTGCAGATTGCGTACAAGACCTTCGGCACGCTCAACGCCGACCGGTCGAACGTGATCGTCTACCCGACCTCGTACAGCGCCCAGCACCACGACACCCAGTTCATGGTCGGCGAGGGTGCGGCGCTCGATCCGTCGCGCTGGTTCATCGTGATCCCGAACCTGTTTGGCAACGGCCTGTCGAGTTCGCCGTCCAACACACCGGCCGCTGCCTACGACGGCGGCGTGGGCCTGCCGTACCCCGGCATCACCTACTTCGATGCGGTGCAGGTGCAACGCCGCATGCTGGCCGAGCTGTGGGGCATCGAGCGGGTTGCGCTGGTCTACGGCTGGTCGATGGGCGCGATGCAGGCCTACCACTGGGCGGCGCTCTTCCCCGACGCGGTGGAGCGCATCGCGGTGGTCTGCGGTTCGGCGCGCTGCGCGCCGCACAACCGGGTTTTTATCGAGGGCGCCAAGCATGCGTTGATGGCCGACGCGGCCTACCAGAACGGCGTGTTCACCGCGCCGCCCGAGCGTGGCTACCGTGCAATGGGGCGGGTCTATGCCGGCTGGGCGCTGTCACAGACCTTTTACCGGGACGAGCTCTGGCGCGGCCTCGGCGCACCCTCGCTCGAGGCCTACCTGGAGACCTTTTGGGACCGCAACTTTGCGCGCCGCGATGCTGCTGACCTGCTGGCGCAGTTTTGGACCTGGCAGAACGGCGACATCAGCGCCAACGCACTCTATGGCGGCCACCTGCCCGCCGCACTGGCCGCCATCCGCGCCCGCGTGCTGCTGATGCCCGGTGACCACGACCTCTACTTTCAGGTCGATGACAACCGGCTCGAGATGCCGCACCTGCGCAATGCCGTGCTCGCACCGATCCCGTCAGACTGGGGCCACCGCGCCGGCAGCCCGGTGAACCAACCCGCCGACCGCGCCTTCATCGAGGCGCAGGTGCGCGCACTGCTGGCGAGCTGAAATGCCGAACACGTTTGTCGATGCCGCCGTCGATGCGCCTGCCGCCGCAGCGGCGCCTGCCGCCCCCGAACCGGTCCGCCTGAAAGCCGCCGAACTGAAGGCGCTGGCGCAGCGCTCCAACGGCCCGGCTGCGCGGCAGACGCTGCTGCACCTGGGCGCGATCACCGTCACCGCCGCGCTGCTGTGGCAAGCCCTCGGCACCGTGTGGGCGCTGCCGCTGACGGTGCTGCTCGGCTACTTGCAGGCCTTTCTTTTCTCGCCGCTGCACGAATGCGCGCACCAGACGGCATTCCGCAGCCGTGCCGGCAACACCTTGCTCGGCCACCTGTCGGGCCTGGCGCTGCTGCTGCCCTTCGAGTACTACCGCGCCTTCCACTGGGACCACCACCGCTACACCCAGGATACCGAACACGACCCCGAACTCTCGACCCCGCTGCCGGCCCGTGGCTGGCCGCTGCTCTGGTACTTCAGCGGCCTGCCGACCTGGCGCGACCGCATCCGCCTGCGGCTGGTGCACGGTGTGCTCGGCCGGGTGACGGCGCCGTGGGTCGCCGCCGACAAGCGCCCGCTGATCGTGCGCGAGGCGCGCTGCTACCTGGCGTTTTACGCACTTGTGGCCATCGTCTCTGTCACGACACAGTCGATGGCAGCGGTCTGGCTCTGGATCGTGCCGATGATGGTTGGCCAGGTCTTCTTGCGACCTTATCTGCTGGCCGAACACACCGGCTGCGGCCATTCGCGCGACATGCTCAAAAACACCCGCACCACGTTCACCAACGCGGTGGTGCGCCGCTTTGCCTGGAACATGCCGTACCACGCCGAGCACCATGCCTACCCGGCCGTACCCTTCCATGCCCTGCCTCGGCTGCACACGCGGCTGGCCGGGCGCATCGTGCACACCGCGCCAAGCTACCGTGCCGCCACCGTGGTGGTGGTGCAAGCCCTGGCCAAACGCGGCGCCGGGGCTTGAGCCGGTGCACGCCCCGATCCACCATGGTCTGCGCCCGCCTGGGGCGGTCAGCACAGTCCGGGCTTGCTGATACCGTTGCCCGCCGGCGGCCCAGCCGGTAACCCCCGCTCCCGAAAGGACGTCTCCCATGACCCGACCGCAGGCCGTGCCCACCGT
>JBBRZR010000299.1:0-6435 GCA_038236495.1 Burkholderiales bacterium | reverse complement strand
GCGGCTGTGGGATGGCCTGCTGGCGCTGGCGGTCGTGGCGGCCGTGGTGGGCTTGCTGCGCTTCGTGCATACGGAAGTCGGCTGGGCCGAGGTCGGCCATGTGCTGGTGCTGGGGCTCTGCACGCTGGCCCGGGTGGCGGTGCTGATCACGCTGGCCGCGCTGGTCTGGGTGCCGGTGGGGGTCTGGATCGGGCTCAACCCGCGCTGGGCCGGCCGGCTGCAGGCGGTGGCGCAGTTCATGGCGGCGTTTCCGGCCAACCTGCTGTTTCCGGTGGCGGTGCTGGTGGTGGTGCGTTTCCAGCTCAACCCCGACATCTGGCTGTCGCCGCTGATGATCTTCGGCACCCAGTGGTACATCCTGTTCAACGTCATCGCCGGTGCGTCGGCCATCCCCACCGAGCTGCGCTATGCCGCCGGCAACCTGGGCCTGACGGGCTGGCTGAAGTGGCGGCGCTACCTGCTGCCGGCAGTGTTTCCGAGTTTCGTGACCGGCGCCATCACCGCCAGCGGCGGCTCATGGAACGCCAGCATCGTGGCCGAGCTGGTCAGCTGGGGCGACACCACGCTGGTCGCGCAAGGCCTGGGCAGCTACATCGCCCGCATGACGGCGCTGGGTGACTTTCCGCGCATCGCGCTGGGCATCGGCGTGATGTGTGTGTTTGTGATGGGCCTGAACCACTTCGTCTGGCGCCCGCTGTACCGGCTGGCCGAAGGCCGGATGCATTTTTGAGGGCGCAGGCCCGGAGCACACCATGGACTTGCCAAGCACCGAGGCCCGCCGCGCCACCGCCACCGCCACCGCGCCAGGCGCCCACGCCCACGCCCACGCCCACGCCCACACTGACGCCGACGCCGACGCAATCCTGCAACTGCAGGGCGTCGGCAAGCGCTTCCGCTCGGCCGACGGCCATGAGCGCACGGTGCTGGACAACGTCGATTTCACGCTGCGCGACGGCGAGATCGTGGCCTTGCTGGGCGCGTCGGGCTCGGGCAAGAGCACGCTGCTGCGCATCATGGCCGGGCTGATCACGGCCGACGCCGGCACCGTGACCTACCGTGGCCAGCCACTGTGGGGGCCGGCACGCGGCATCGGCATGGTGTTCCAGTCGTTTGCGCTGTTCCCCTGGCTCACCGTGCAGCAAAACGTCGAGCTGGGGCTGGAGGCCCGCGGCATGGCGCCGCTGGAGCGTGCGGCCAAGGCCGAGGCCGCGATTGCGCTGATCGGGCTGGGCGGTTTCGAGGGCGCGCTGCCGCGTGAGCTGTCGGGCGGCATGCGCCAGCGCGTGGGCATTGCCCGCGCCCTGGTCACCGAGCCTGACGTGCTGCTGATGGACGAGGCGTTCTCGGCCCTGGACGTGCTGACCGGCGAGCGTCTGCGCGACGACATCCTGGACCTGTGGCAAGGTGGCAGCATGCCGACCCGGGCGATGCTGGTGGTCTCGCACAACATCGAGGAGGCGGTGCTGATGGCCGACCGGGTGCTGATTTTTGCCAGCGACCCGGGCCGGGTGCAGCACGAGCTGGCTGTGCCGCTGGCCCGGCCGCGCGACCCGGACAGCGACGCGGTGCGCGCGCTGGCCGACGAGGTCTATGCGCTGATGACCCACCGCCCGCTGCGTGCTGCCCGCCTGGCCGGCACGGCGGGCGCGGCCGGCATCGTCGAGGCAGCGCCCACCACCGCCTGGGCCGAGCGCCTGCCCGAGGCCGATGTCTCACGCATGGACGGCCTGCTGGTGCTGCTGTCCGAGCCGCCGTTCAACGGCCGCGCCGACCTGCCACAGCTGGCCGAGGAGACCGAGCTGACCGATGACCAGCTGCTGCCGGTGGCGCATGCGGTGGCGCTGCTGGGCCTGGCCCAGCTGGAGGCGGGGGACTTGCAGCTCACGCCGCTGGGCCAGCGTTATGTCGATGGCCAGCACGGCCTGCGCCAACAGTTGTTTGGCCAGCAGCTGCTGGCCCACGTGCCGCTGGCCGCCCACATCCGCCAGAGCCTGGAACGTGCAACCAGTGGCCAGCTGCCCGACAAGCCCTTCCTGCGGCTGCTGGCCGACCGGCTGGGCGACCACGAGGCGGCAGTGGTGCTGCACACCGTGATCGACTGGGGACGCCACGGCGAGGTGTTCGAGTACGACGCCACGCGCCATCTGATCCGCCTGCCGACCGGGGAGGCGTTGGACGAGCATCAAATCGAAGGGCGTTGAGGCCCTCCGGGCTCAATCCCCCAGCTCAATCCCCCAGCTCAATCCCCCAGCTCAATCCCCCAACTCAATTCCCCAACTCAATCCGCGGCGAGGTCGGCCATGCTGGGGCCGCGTGACACCTCGGGCAGGCTGGGCGGCGTCCAGCTCACGCCTTCGGCTGCTGCCCAGCGCGCCAGGTTGCCGTCGGCCAGCGACTGCGTGATGACCTTGTCGAGGGCGGCGCGCACCACGGTGTTGCCGTCCAGCGTGACAAAACCCAGGTTGATGCCGAGGGGCCGGCGCAAGGCTGCCGCCACCAAGGTCGATGCGGGATGCAGCAGCTGCCAGCCGTCAAACAGCGCCAGCGGCATGAACACCGCATCGAAGCGGCTGCCGGCCGGCTGCGCCAGCTCGGCCAGCATGTCCTCGCGCTGGGTCAGCGACACCAGCCGGGGCCGCAACTGGCCGTTGCGCCAAGTCATCGCCACCGACCCGGCCAGCGTGCCGCTGACCACGCCCATGCGCCGCTCACCCAGGTCGCCCAGTCGTTGCAGCGGCGCGGCACCGCCCGGTTGCACGACGCCCAGCGCTGCGCCCAGGTAGGCGCGGCTGGGCACCAGCGTACCGAGCGTGACAAAAGGCCGGTCCCGCTTGCGTTTGGCACCCGGCGTGTCGGGCGTGCGCGAAGTGGCGCGTGTGGCTGGCCCGAGGTCGCCGGCCAGCAGCGGAAAGCCGCTGACCGCCTCACACAGCCCCGACGACAGCAGCGCGTTGACCTCGTGGGTCAGCGAGCTTTCTTTCTCGTAGGCCGACTCGAAAGGCAGCACCACCAGCTCACGGCCCAGCGCCGCAGCCGCAGCGCTGGCAATGCGCACATCCAGCCCGCGCGGCTGGCCGCCGACCTGGTGCGACAGCGGCGCGTTGTCGGCCGCCATGCACACGGTCAGCGGCGCAGCGCGGGCCGGCGCGGCCAGCGCGCAGGCCAGCAGCGCCAGCGCTGCGCCCAGGCGCCAGCCCGTCGATACCCGTCGGTGCCGGCTGCGGCCGGCTGCGCGGTCAGCGCTCTTTGCCACCACGGGTGCCCACGTAAGCCCACAACAGGCTGACCTGTTCGGCCGTCAACGACTCCTTGAACGAGGGCATGTTGCCCTTGCCCTGGGTCACGCTGTGCTGGAACCGCTCGGGATCGTCCACCGGAAACTTGCGCAGGTCGTAGACCGTGGTGCCGGAATTGACCATGTTGCGGCCGTGGCACTGGGCGCAGGTGCGGTGGAACTGCGCGCTGCCGGCTTCGATCTGCTCGGTCGTGAAGCCGGTGCTGCCGCTGGTGGCCTGCGCCAGCGTCGCCACCGGCAAGGCCAAAGCCACCACCGGCAACACCAGCAGCGCCAGCCCGAACTGCGCACTGCGCTGCTGGGTCACGCTCATCAACGGATCGCGAAGGTCCAGAGCGAACCGCCGCCCGGGGTTGCGGCCATGCGCTCGTCGCCCAGCAGCGCCCAGACACCACCGGCGCCTACCACGATGCTGACGTACTGCTTGCCGTTTTGCTCCCAGGTGACCGGCAGGCCGATGATGCCGCTGCCGGTCTGGAACTCCCACAGCTTCTGGCCGGTATTGGCGTCCACCGCCATGAACTCACCCGTGGCCGCACCGGTGAACACCAGCCCGCCGCCGGTGGACAAGGTGCCGGCCATGCTGGGCTGGCCCGGCCAGGCCATCTGCCACTTGCTCTTGCCGGTCATCGGATCGATCGCGCTCAAGTAGCCGTTGGGCGTGCCCTTGGGCGGAAAGTTGACGCCGCGCATGTTCATGCCCAGGTACCACTCACCCTTTTTGTACTCGGGCTTGGCGATCTGGTACGGCCAGGACATCTCCAGCGTGTTGGCATACGCCAGTCCGGTGGCCGGGTTCCAGGACATCGGGGTCCAGTTCTTGCCGCCCACCACCGACGGCCAGACCGTCTCGTCAGCACCGGCGCGGATGCGCTTGGTGACCTCGGACTCGACCGGCCGGCCAGTGACCATGTCGATCTTGTCGGCCCAGTTGACCTTGACGTAGGGGTTGGCCGCCAGCAGCTTGCCGTTGGCGCGGTCCAGCACATAGAAGAAGCCGTTGCGGTTGGCCTGCGCCAGCACCTTGCGGTTCTGGCCGTCGATCTTCAGGTCGACCAGCATGCCGACTTCAGTCGCGTCGTAGTCGTACGGGTCATTGGGGCTGAACTGGTAGTGCCAGACAAACTCGCCGGTCTTGGGCCGGAAGGCGATCACCGAGCAGACGTAGAGGTTGTCACCCTTGCGCACTTCCGGGTTCCAGGGGCCGGCATTGCCGGTGCCCCAGTACACCAGGTCCAGCTCGGGGTCGTAGGCGCCGGTCAGCCAGGTGGGCGCGCCGCCCTTGCTGGCAGTGTCGCCGGGCCAGGTGTCGCCACCCTTGTCGCCGGGTGCGGCCGTGGTGTATTTGCGCCACAGCTGCTTGCCGGTCTGCGGGTCCCAGCCGTCGATGAAGCCGCGGGTGCCGTACTCGCCGCCGGCGATGCCGGTCATCACCACGCCGCCGGCGATCAGCGGTGCCGCGGTCATGGCCTGACCGTCCTGGTAGTTGGCGGCCTTGCTCTTCCAAAGCTGCTTGCCGGTTTTGGCGTCCAGCGCCAGCACGTGGGCGTCCAGCGTGACGCGGTAGATCTTGCCGTCGTAGATTGCCGCGCCACGGTTCACGATGCCGCAGCAGGCCATCTTGAACACGTCGGTGGGCATCTCGATCTCATGCTTCCAGATCTGCTTGCCGGTGAGCGGGTTCAAAGCGACCGTGGTGTTGTGGGTGGTGACATACATCACCCCGTCAAACACGATCGGCTGCGACTCCTGGCCCTGCGGGTTGTTCAGGCTGTAGCTCCAGGCCGGCGTCAGGTTGGCGACGGTCTGGGTGTTGATCTGCTTGAGTGCGCTGTACCGCTGGTTGTTGTAACCCATGCCGTAGGTCAGGATGTCGCCAGGCGTGCCGGCGTCGGCCTTGAGCGCATCCATCGTCTGCGCCTGTAGCGCCACCGGCGCAGCCAGTGTCAGCAGGGCAGCGCCCGCGGTCAGCCATCGCTTAATTACCATGTCTTGTCTCCTGGTCGGGGTTGGCGGCCTGAGGCCGCTCTGGCCGGAAGGGATTCCGGACCGCAGATCTTGATCCCGATCGCTGCGGCCGTGCCGCTACAGCGGGCTTTCCCTAGTTCGTCAGCGGGCCACAGCCTGTCTACAGTGCGGCCAGGTCGGCGTCACGTGCTGTACGGCCGCCGGGCTGCTCCAGCATGCAACAACGTCGCTACAAGGCAGATCCCCATGAACCCTTCCGTCGAACTCCAGGGTCGCCTGCTGTCGGTGCGCAGCCATTACCGGGTGACGCCCTGGATCCAGCCGCGCGACGATGAGTCGCCGCTGCTGCGCTCCTGGCAACGCTGCCGCGACGCCGGCATGCGCGAGCACGAGCGCATCAACTTCGAGCTGGTGTCGCGGTCGATGCTGGCCGCGCTGGACGACGAGCACGGTGGCCTGGTGCAAGCCGCCCGGCCCGAGACCGACCGCCTGGCGCGCGCGTTGCGCGGCACCGGTTGCGCGGTGGTGCTGTTCAACACCCGCGGCGTGGTGATCGACCGGCTGTGCCATGAGGCAGGCACGCCGTCGGTGCTGCTGACGGCCACCCGCAAGGGCATCAACGTGGCCGAGCGCTGCGTGGGCACCACCGCACCGGCGATCGCGCTGGCCGAAGGCCTGCCCTACCTGGTGGGCCGCGACGCGCACTTCTTTGCCAACGTGCGGCCGTTTTTCTGCGTGGCGGCACCCATCGACAGCCCGCAGGGCGAGCGCCTGGGCGCGCTCGACGTCACGGCTTACGACAATGTGCCCTCGTTCGATATCTACGCGCTGGTGATCGACGCTGCAGCGGCGATCGAGAACAGCCTGTTCCGGCCGTCGGCGGACAGCTTGCTGGTGCGCTTTCACCCACGCGCCGAGCTGGTGGGCACGGCGCTGGAAGGCCTGGCGCTGGTGGGCAACGACGGCCGCATCACCGGCGTCAACCGGGCGGCAGCGCGGGTGCTGTGCCAGCCCCGATCGGCCCTGCTGGGCCGGCAGTTCAGCGAGTTGTTCGACCGCCGCCTGCAGTCGCTGTTTGCCCGGCCCGCCGGCCAGCGTGCCGACCTGGTGGAGATGCAGACCCTGCTGGGCCTGCAGGTGCAGGCGCGGTTCGAAAGTTCACCGCGGCAGGG
>JBBRZR010000298.1:0-6479 GCA_038236495.1 Burkholderiales bacterium | reverse complement strand
GGGCGGTGCTGGCGGGGCTGGCTGCGTTGCTGGTGGTCTCGGCCACGCTGGGTGGCTCATTTGCCCGCAACATCCTGCGCCAGCTCGGCGGCGAGCCCGCCTACGCCCGCGCCGTGGTGCAGCGCATTGCCGCCGGCAATTTGTCGCAGCCTGTGCAGCTGGCACCCGGCGACAGCACCAGCCTGCTCGCCGCGATGGCGCAAATGCAGACCTGGCTGGCCGATGTGGTGGGCGATGTGCGGCGCAACTCCGACAGCCTGGCCACCGCCACCGTGCAGATCGCCCAGGGCAACCTGGACTTGTCCGGCCGCACGGAGGAGCAGGCCTCGGGCCTGCAAGCCACTGCCGCCGCGATGGACCAGCTCAGCGCCACCGTCAGCCAGAACGCCGACAACGCCCAGCAGGCCAAACAGCTCGCGCTGGGCGCGGCCAGCGTGGCGCAGCGCGGTGGCCTGGCGGTGGGCGAGGTGGTCGAGACCATGAAGGGCATCAACACCAGCTCGCGCAAGATCGCCGAGATCATCGGCGTGATCGACGGCATTGCCTTCCAGACCAACATCCTGGCGCTCAACGCGGCGGTCGAGGCAGCGCGTGCCGGTGAGCAGGGCCGGGGCTTTGCGGTGGTGGCCACCGAGGTGCGCAGCCTGGCCGGGCGCAGTGCCGATGCGGCGCGTGAGATCAAGGGCCTGATCAGTGCCAGTGTCGAGCGGGTGGAGCAGGGCACCGCCCAGGTCGACCGGGCCGGTGCCACCATGACCGAGGTGGTGGCTGCCGTGCAGCGCATGACCGACATCATGGCCGAGATCAGTGCGGCCAGCGTCGAGCAGAGTGCCGGTGTGGCCCAGGTCGGCAGCTCGGTCAGCCAGATGGACCGCGCCACCCAGCAAAACGCCGCGCTGGTCGAGCAAAGTGCGGCCGCCACCGAGAGCCTACGCGACCAGGCCCAGCAGCTGGTGCAGGCGGTGTCGGTGTTTCGGCTCTAGTCGGCCCTGGTCTACTGGCAACGGCTCCGCCCGGGGCCTTGGCGCAGGCTCAACCGACGCGCCGCGCGCCCGCCAGGCGGGCCGCCGCGGCAGCGACAGGCTGGGCGCGTGCCCGGCCGCCCTTTTCAACCCAGGTGCGGGTCCAGCGGATCTGCATGCTGCGCATCACCGCCAGCATCGCCAGCGCCAGCACCGCAGCCAGCAAGAACCCCCAAAAGGTCGGTGCCCAGGTACTGCTTGGACAGGCCCATCGCGTTGGGCACCAGGCCACCGCCCAGCGCGCCGAAACAGCGTGGGTGCGTGGCCCGCCTGCCGGAAGGTTTTGAAGTGCGACAGGGTGGCGGGGACGGCAAAGGCGTGGGGACCGCCTGGGCGGCAGCAGCGGTGCGCCGGGTGTCTCGGCAAGGGTTGCCGGGCAGACACGTTGCGCCGTTGCACCGTGAACAAATCAGACGCAAGCGTGGCGCCCCTGGTTCAGTGCAGCCGACCGGGATGGTGTGCGTCGGCGTGGTGCCGGATCACCGTTGATACCGCCGCCCGGGTGCACCGAAACCGGTCGGATTCCGAGGGCACCAACCCGCCGGGCAAGGTGGCGATCAGCCGAACCGGGTGTCCATCGCCTCCAGCTGCTCGTCGAGCACCGCCAGGAAGCCCGTCAGGTTCAGCGGCTTGGTGAGGTAGTGGCGGGCCCCGGCGGCCAGCGCGTCCTCGATGCGGCCCGGGGTGGCATCTGCCGAGACCACCACCACGGGGATGTCGGCACAGGCCGGGTCGCGCTGCAGCTGGCGCAGCAACTCCAGCCCGTCCACGTCGGGCAGGTGCATGTCCAGCAGGATCAGGTCGGGCCGCTGCTGGCGCACCGCCTGCAGGCCGTCCAGGCCCAGCATGGACACCGCCAGCGTGACTTGCGGGCGCTGCGCCAGCATGCCGCGCATCACCTCGACATTGGTCTCGTTGTCCTCGATGTAGTGCACCCGGCGGTGGCGGTAGCGGGTGGCACCGTCCTCGGGGGTGGCGTCGCTGTCAGCAGCGGCGGTCTCGGCCTCGGCCGCCGGCAGCGTCAGCACGAAGGTGGCACCCTGGCCGGGGCCGGCGGGGCATTCCGCATGCAGGTCGCCGCCCATCAGTTCGGCCAGCCGGCGGCTGATCACCAGGCCGATGCCGGTGCCCTCGGTGTCGCTGCTCTCGCGACCCAGGCGGTTGAAGGGCTGGAACAGCTCGGCCATCTGGGCCGGGCTCAGGCCCAGGCCGGTGTCGAGCACCCGCACCTCCAGCCGGTTGTCGGCCGCGCGCCGGGTGCTCAACTCGACCCGGCCGCCGGGGTTGTTGTACTTGACGGCGTTGGACAGCAGGTTGCTGATGACCTGCTTGAGCCGGGTCTCGTCGCCCAGCACATGCTGTGCATCGGCCGCCAGGTGTACCTGCAACACGATGCCGCGCCGGACAGCGGCCGGTTCGACCATCGCCGCGCAATGCGCCACCAGCGGCCCCAGGTCGACCGGTGCCAGGCTCATCCGCATCATGCCGGCGTCGATGCGCGACAAATCCAGCGTGTCGTTGATCATCTCCAGCAGGTGCCAACCCGCCTTGAGCACCTGCGCCACCCAGGCCATCTGGTGCGGCGCCAGCGCGGGCCTGCGGTCCAGGTCGAGCAGCTGGGCAAAGCCCAGCATGGCATTGAGCGGCGTGCGCAGCTCGTGGCTCATGCGGGACAAGAACTCGTTCTTGGCCCGGTTGGCGGTTTCGGCCTGGTGGCGGCCAAGCTCGGCGTCCTCGCGCAGGCGCCGTTCGGTGATGTCCTCGACCACCGCCACCAGCCGCTGCGGCTGGCCATCGGGGCCGCGCAGGGCGCTCAGGTTCATTTGCACCCACAACGTCTGGCCGTTGGCGCGCCGCAGCCGGCTGCGGCGTTGCACCATGGGCAGATCACCCTGCAACAGGCGGGCCAGATCGTGCGCGGTGTCCGTGCGGTCGTCGTCGTGCGTCAGCTCGCCCAGGGTGTGCCGGGCCAGCTCGTCGGCGCTGTAGCCGATCATCTCGCGCAGCTTGGGGTTGGCATCGCGCACCCGGCCTGCCAGGTCGGTGTAGATGATGCCGATCGGCGCCTGGTCGAAGATGTTCCGAAAACGTTGCTCGCTGTCGCGCAGCGCGCTGTCGGCCCGCTGGCGCTCGGCCACCTCGCGTTGCAGGTCCCGGGTGCGGGCGTCCACCGCCGCTTCGATGCGTCGGGTGCGGCCGGTCACTGTGAGCAGCAGCGCGGCCAGCAGCGCGGCTGACAGCAGGCCGACGGTGGAAAACAGCCAGGCGTTGGCAAAACCGGCGTCGGGCACATCGCCCAGCCCGGCATCGACACGCAGCAACCAGCGCTGGCCGGCAAAGGCTATCGGCCGTTCATGGTGCAGGGCAGCGGGGGCCGCGGTATTGCAGCCTTCGGGGCCGGCCAACCGGTTTTGGCGGGTGCCGCCGGCCGTTTGCTCCAGCAGACACCAGTGCAGATAGGCCGGTGCGTCGTGCAAGGCCGCGGCCACCGACTGCTGCATGCGCAGTGACACAAACACCACGCCGCTGAGTGCGGCAGGACGCTGGGCCAGCGGCGGTTGGCCGCTGTTCGGGTCCTCGGACGGGGTACCGCGTGTTGCGCGGTACAGGGCGCGGTAGACCACCACACCGGCCTGGTCTTCGCGCTCCTGGGTCAACCGGAAGCCGGTGGTGGCAGCGGGTGTGTCGTCACGCGCGCTGCGCAGGATGGCGTCACGCGCAGCCGGTAACGACAGCGCGTTCAGGCCCAGCGCGGCCTGGTTCTGGGCGATCGGTTCGACAAAGCGGATGGCGACCACGTCGGGGTCGGCCGCGGCGTCGTCCGAGCGGTCGAAGACCCGGTACGGCAGACCCGACTGGCGGGCCACCCGGGCCTCGAAGCGCGCCATATCGGCCCGCGCCACACGCTCGCTGAAGCCCAAGGCCTGCAATTGGATCGGCAGCGCCAGCCACGGTGCGGACACCCGGCGCATCTCGTCGTCAGAGACATCGTCCGAGCCGATGAACAGGCCGTGGATCGCCTCCAGCGCGTACAGCGACTGGCGCATTTCGGCGTCCAGCGTGGCGCCCAGGGTGGTGGCGTCGCGCGTGAAGGTGTGCTGGCTGCGCTCGGTGTCCCAGCGCGTCACCAGCACGGTGGCGGCCGCCAGCAGCGCCGTGGCCACCAACAGCGGCAGGCCCAACGTGACGCGGCGGGCGGCCCAGTCGGCGCGCGGCCGGCCGATCAGCGTGAGGGCGATGGGCGCGCCGATCAGCACACCCAGTGTGTCGCCACCCCACCAGGTCCACCAGGTGAAGGCGCGGGTGTCGGCCTGCACCACGCCCGCCAGCGACAAGGCCAGCGTCGCCAGCGACGCATTGAGGGTGCAGGCCAGCACGCCACCGAACAGGCAGAACGCGGCGACTTCTCGGGGCTCGCCCAGCAGCAGCGGGCCACGCACCCGCCAGCGCACCAGCGCTGCGCCGATGCCGGCCTGCAGCGCCGCACCCACCCCGGTGACCAGGGGCACCAGCAGCCCGGCCAGGTCGGCCAGCCCGCGCAGGGGGGTCAGCGGCGCATTGGCCGCCATGGCGCCCAGCGCCACGCCGGGCAGCGCGCGCCAGCCGTAGACCAGGGTCGCCGCCAGTGCCAGCCCCGCGCTGGGGTAGAGCGGTGAGGCATAGCCGGGCGGGATCGCCAGCAGCAGCGCCGCCTTGCCCACCAGGAAATAACCCAGCGCTGTCAGCAGCATCGGCCAGAGCAGGCCACCACGTTGTCGCGCGGGGTCAGGTCCATCCGCAGCGCCGCCGCTCTCTCCAGCGCCACCTGAAGTGACACCCCCAACCCAGCCCTCCTGGCTCGGTGTTGCGGTCAAGGTGGACACACGGCCCCGTGATGTCATCGTGGTCCCGGCAGCCAGCGCTGCCGTGGTGGAGCGGGCAGGGGATTCATCCTGCCAGTGTGCGTCAGACGTTGAACAAGAAGTTCAGCACGTCGCCGTCCTTGACGACGTACTCCTTGCCCTCGGCGCGCATCTTGCCCGCGTCCTTGGCGCCTTGCTCGCCCTTGAAGGCGATGAAGTCGGCGTAGGCGATGGTCTGGGCGCGGATGAAGCCGCGCTCGAAATCGGTGTGGATCACGCCGGCGGCCTGCGGCGCGGTGTCGCCGACATGGATGGTCCAGGCCCGCACCTCCTTGACACCGGCGGTGAAGTAGGTCTGCAGCCCCAGCAGCTTGAAAGCGGCGCGGATCAGCCGGTTCAGGCCGGGCTCGTCCTGGCCCATCTCGGCCAGGAACATCGTGCGGTCCTCATCGGCCATCTCCGACAGCTCGGCCTCGGTCTTGGCGCAGATCGCCACCACCGGCGCGTTTTGCAGGGCGGCATAGGCGCTCAGGCGGTCCAAAAACGGGTTGCCCACAAAACCGTCCTCGGCCACGTTGGCCACGAACATCGCCGGCTTGGCGGTGATCAGGCACAGCGGTTTCAAGATCACCCGCTCTTCCTTGCTGAAGTCGATGCCGCGCACCGGCTGGGCCTGGTCGAGTGCGGCCTGGCATTTCTCCAGCACCTTGACCAGCGCTGCGGCCTCTTTGTCGTTGCCCGAGCGGGCTGCCTTGACATAGCGGTGCAGGCTTTTTTCGACCGTGGACAGGTCGGCCAGGCAGAGCTCGGTCTGGATCACCTCGATGTCGTTGATCGGGTCGATGCGGCCGGCGACGTGGATCACGTTCTCGTCCTCGAAACAACGCACCACGTTGATGATGGCGTCGGTCTCGCGGATATGGCTCAAGAACTTGTTGCCCAGGCCTTCGCCGGTGCTGGCCCCGGCCACCAGGCCGGCGATGTCGACAAATTCGACGATGGCCGGCACCTCACGCTCGGGCTTGACGATGGCGCTCAAGGCCGCCATGCGCGGGTCGGGCAGCTCGACCACGCCGACATTGGGCTCGATGGTGCAGAACGGGTAGTTCTCGGCAGCGATGCCGGCTTGGGTCAAGGCATTGAAAAGGGTGGACTTGCCCACGTTGGGCAGGCCCACGATGCCGCATTGCAGGCTCATGGGGGGCTTTCTAGACAGGGAAGGGCGGCAAGGGCCCGCGGCCGGCAAGCTGGGGATGCGCGTCGGCGACGCCGCCTCGAACCGGGTATTTTATTCGGCCGATCGACCGTCCCCGTGGCTTTCTACAATGCAGGCCATGACAACCCTCGATGTGTGCATCCGCGGCCACGGTGCGGTGGGCCTGGCGTTGGCGCTGGCGCTGGCGCGGCAAGGGCTGCAGGTCGGCCTGGTTGCGGCCGGTCCTGGCGCGGGTCCGCTCAACCCGGCCGGCGCTGGTGCGGTCGCCCCCGCGCCGGACGTGCGCGCCTACGCCCTGAACGCCGCCTCACGCCGCCTGCTGACCGACCTGCGGGTCTGGGACGCGCTGCCGGCCGACGCCGTGACGCCTGTGGACGACATGCACATCGAGGGCGACGC
>JBBRZR010000297.1:0-6480 GCA_038236495.1 Burkholderiales bacterium | reverse complement strand
GCCCCCACGCTCACTTCGTTCGCTGCCCCCCGAGGGGGCGTCTCAGTACCTTCGGGCGGCCGGGCGGTACTGATATGTCTAAAACCGTCGCTGTTGTTGACTACGGCATGGGCAACCTGCGCTCGGTCTCGCAGGCGGTGATGCACGTCGCGGCCCAGTCCGGCTACCAGGTGATCGTCACCCAGCGGCCCGAAGACGTGCGCGCGGCAGAGCGGGTGGTGCTGCCCGGCCAGGGCGCGATGCGCGACTGCATGCGCGAGTTGCACGACTCGGGCCTGAAGGACGCGGTGCTGGAGGCCGCCGCCAGCAAGCCGTTGATGGGCATTTGTGTCGGCATGCAAATGCTGCTCGACCACAGTGAGGAGCAAGACACCCCCGGCCTGGGTCTGATTGCCGGCCAGGTGCGGCGCTTCCGGCTGGACGGCAGGCTGCAGCCCGACGGCAGCCGGTTCAAGGTGCCGCAAATGGGCTGGAACCAGGTCAATCCCACCTTGCACGGCGGCAGCCTGCATCCGGTCTGGGCCGGCGTGCCCGACGGCAGCTACTTCTATTTTGTGCACAGCTACTTCGCGGTGCCGACTGACGCCCGTCACAGCGCAGCCACCACCGACTACGGCGACCGCTTTACCTGCGCCTTGGCACGGGATAACATTTTTGCTACTCAGTTTCATCCCGAAAAAAGCGCCGACCAGGGTTTGCAGCTGTACCGCAACTTTCTGGCCTGGGCGCCCTGACCCCCGCGGCACCTGCGATCCGCGCCTTGCGTTCTCCCAGTCTTCCCTGCTCCTACACCCCCAACCTGCCACGGCCATGCTGCTGATCCCCGCCATCGACCTGAAAGACGGCCACTGCGTTCGCCTTGAAAAAGGCGACATGAACGTCTCCACCACCTTTGGCGAGGACCCCGCCGCGATGGCGCGCCGCTGGGTGGACGCCGGCGCACGCCGCCTGCACCTGGTGGACCTGAACGGCGCATTTGCCGGCAAGCCGGTCAATGAGCCGGCCATCCGCGCGATCCTGAAGGAAGTCGGCAGCAAGATCCCGGTGCAACTCGGCGGTGGCATCCGTGACCTCGACACCATCGAGCGTTATCTGGACGACGGCATCAGCACCATCATCATCGGCACGGCGGCGGTCAAGAGCCCCGGTTTCTTGCGCGACGCCTGCACTGCCTTTGGCGGCCACATCATCGTCGGCCTGGACGCCAAGGACGGTCTGGTGGCCACTGACGGCTGGAGCAAGCTGACCGGCCATGAGGTGATCGACCTGGCCCGCAAGTTTCAGGACTACGGTGTCGAGGGTGTGATCTACACCGACATCGGCCGCGACGGCATGCTCACCGGCATCAACATCGAGGCCACCGTCAAGCTGGCCCAGGCGCTCACGATCCCGGTGATCGCCTCCGGCGGGCTGTCCGACATCGCCGATATCGAGCGCCTGTGCGCGGTCGAGTTCGAGGGCATCTCGGGCGTGATCTGCGGCCGGTCCATCTACTCCGGCGCGCTGGACTTTGCGGCGGCCCAGCGGCGGGCGGACGAACTGGCGGTGTGAGTCATCAGCCCGCAGGCCGGGCGGGCGGGCGGGCGGCTTGCACCGCGCGGCCCGGCTTGGATCAGCAGGCGAGCGCACGCCGCTTGGCGGCCCAGCCGATCGGGCCCGGGCCGCCCATCTCACTGTCGGGGAAGCGCTTGGTGTGCACGGTGAGGCAGGGATAATCGAAAGTTGCCGTCCACCACTGTCCGCCCATGCTCGCCAAACGCATCATTCCCTGCCTCGACGTCACCGGCGGCCGTGTCGTCAAGGGGATCAACTTTCTTGAACTGCGCGACGCCGGCGACCCGGTGGAGATCGCCGCCCGCTACAACGAACAAGGCGCCGACGAGCTGACCTTTCTCGACATCACCGCCACCAGCGACGGCCGCGACCTGATCCTGCACATCATCGAGGCGGTGGCCTCGCAGGTCTTCATCCCGTTGACCGTGGGCGGCGGCGTGCGCACGGTGGCCGACGTGCGGCGGCTGCTCAACGCCGGTGCCGACAAGGTCAGCTTCAACTCCGCGGCCATCGCCAACCCGCCAGTGATCCAGGAGGCCTCGGCCAAATACGGCGCGCAGTGCATCGTGGTGGCCATCGATGCCAAACGCCGCAGCGGTGACGATCTGGCCACACGCGGCCCAGGCTGGGATGTCTACAGCCACGGTGGCCGCAAGAACATGGGGCTGGACGCGGTGGCCTGGGCCCGCCAGATGGCTGAGTTCGGCGCCGGTGAGATCTTGCTGACCAGCATGGACCGCGACGGCACCAAGATCGGCTTCGATCTCGAATTGACCCGCGCCGTCAGCGATGCCGTGCCGGTGCCGGTGATCGCCTCGGGCGGTGTGGGCGCACTGGCGCACCTGGCCGAGGGCATCCAGATCGGCGGCGCCGACGCAGTGCTGGCGGCCAGCATCTTCCACTACGGCGAGTTCACCGTCGGCCAGGCCAAGGCCGTGCTGGCCCAGCACGGCATCCCCGTGCGCCTGTAAACCCGCCTGTAAACCCGCCTGTAAACCCATCACCCCCAGCCGACCCCACCGTGAGCCAGCCCCTCAGCAAGTCCGCGCCCAGAAGCGCCAAGCCCCGCGCCGCAACCGCCGCCAAAGCCAAGCCGCGTGGCAAGGTGATTGCCAAGCCGGCGCTGGCCGCCCCCGCGCCGGCGCGCAGCAAGACCCCGAACGAAGTGCGTCTGATTGGCGGCCAGTTGCGGCGCAGCAAGCTGCCGGTGGCCGACAAGCCTGGCCTGCGGCCCACGCCCGACCGGGTGCGCGAGACCCTGTTCAACTGGCTGGGCGCGGATTTGTCCGGCTGGCGCTGCCTGGATGCGTTTGCCGGCAGCGGCGCACTGGGCTTCGAGGCGGCGTCGCGTGGCGCGGCCGAGGTGCTGCTGCTGGAGCGTGACGCCGGCCTGGTTCAGAGTCTGCGCGCCAGCCAGCAACGCTTGAAAGTCGACAGCCTGCGGGTCGAAGTGACCGACACGCTGGTCTGGATGGCGCGCTGCGCACCGGCCCGCTTCGAGCTGGTGCTGCTCGATCCGCCGTTCGATGCCGACCTGCTGCCACGCGCGCTGGCGCTGGCCGCGCCGCTGGTGGTCGAGGGTGGACTGGTCTATGCCGAATCCCCCACCGCGCTGAATGACCCCGAGCTGCCTGCAGGTCTTGCCGTTTTCAAGCACGGCCGCGCCGGTTCGGTGCACTATCATTTGCTGCGGCGCAGCAGTCCTACATCCGAATAACGAGCGCCCAACAGGAGACGACCGTGACCCAGGCCAAGTTCATTACCGCGGTGTATCCCGGCACCTTCGACCCGATGACGCTGGGCCATGAGGACCTGATGCGCCGGGCCTCTCAGCTGTTCGACAAGCTGCTGCTTGCCGTGGCGGTCGGCCACCACAAACGCACCATGTTCAACATCGACGAGCGGCTGGACATTGCGCGCGAGATCGCCAAACCCTACCGCAACATCGAGGTGGTGGCGTTTCGCGGCCTGTTGCGCGATTTTGTGGTCGGCAACAACGGCAATGTGGTGGTGCGCGGGCTGCGGGCAGTCAGCGACTTCGAGTACGAGTTTCAGATGGCCGGCATGAACCGCCAACTTATGCCGGAGGTCGAAACCCTGTTCCTGACGCCGTCTGACCAGTATCAGTTTGTCAGCGGCACCTTTGTGCGCGAGATCGCCACACTGGGCGGCGATGTCTCGAAGTTTGTCGCCCCGCTGGTGCTGGACCGCCTGAAAGAACGCGTGTCCCGCCAGCCCAGCGACGCCTGATCATGGCAACCATGGCAGCGGGCAGCAACGATAGGGCGTGCAGATGGCGCTGATGATCACCGACGAATGCATCAACTGCGACGTCTGCGAGCCCGAATGCCCGAACCAGGCCATCAGCATGGGCCTGGAGATCTACGAGATCAACCCGAGCAAGTGCACCGAATGCGTCGGCCATTTTGACGAGCCGCAATGTGTGCAGGTCTGTCCGGTGGCGTGCATCCCGGTCGATCCGCAGCAGGTCGAAACCCGTGAGCTGCTGTGGTCCAAATACCGGCTGCTGACTGCCGGCACCAAGGCCTGAAACTCAAGGTCGGCGTGGCGCCGACGCCGACTTGGCCGGCTTCTTGGCCTTTTTGTGGGTAGTCTGGTGGGGCTTGGACGCCGCCTTGGCGGGCGCGGGCGCCGCAACTGGGCCCAAGTTGGCGGCGCCGCCCTTGGGCGCGGCCCGCTCTTCGGCCAAGCGCTGGGCCTTCATCTGGCGCGCCAGTGCAGCGTCACGCTCGCTGGCTTCGCGCGACTCGCGCTGTTGCGCCGCACTGCGCGGGTCGGCAAGGTCCAGCACCGTGCCGCCCGGACACGGCTGGGACGAATAGCTGTTGCCGCAACGGTGGACCGGCGCCTCGGCCGCCAGGGCGCCCGAGGCCAGGCCGACCAGGCAAACCAGCAGCGCGGAAGTCAGTGCCCGACACCGTGCAGGCGCCGCAAGCCTCGAGGCAGGACACGGCAAGACGGCGTGCAGACACATGGCGGCTACTCCTGGGGTGGTGGGGTGCGCGGCTCAGCGCACGGCTCGATCGGGGCCACGATCGAAGGTACAACCAGCGGCACGACCAGCGGGCGCGGCGGCGGCTTGGGCCGCGGCGGCTTGGCATGGATCTTCATCATCGCGCGGTCCATGGCGCCGGCCAGCAGCAGGGGCAGGGTCTCCACCGAGTCGGCAATGCATTTGTCGATCGCCAGCCGGTCCTCCAGCGGCGGCCGCCGCAGCACCCAGTTGGCCACTTCTGATCGGTCCCCGGGATGGCCGATGCCGATGCGCAAGCGCCAGAAGTCCGGGGAGCCCAGCTGCGCCAGGAGGTCCTTCAAGCCGTTGTGCCCGGCCGCCCCGCCGCCCTGCTTGAGCTTCATTTGGCCCGGCGCCAGATCCAGCTCGTCATGCACCACCAGGATTTCGGCCGGCGCCATCTTGTAAAAGCGCGCCAGCGGTCCGACCGATTTGCCTGACAAGTTCATGAAGGTCATCGGCTGAAGCAGCCAGACCGGGCCGTCAGGCAGCGCCAGCCGCGCCAGCAGGCCGTGGTAGTTGCGGTCGAAGCTCAGGTCAGCGCCGAGCTGGCGCGCGGCGGCGTCCACCCACCAGAAACCGGCGTTGTGCCGGGTGTGCTCGTACTCGGGGCCCGGGTTGCCCAGGCCGACTATCAAACGGATCATGGCGCAGATTATCCGGGCGGTCGCAACGCCGTGCGTGCGCCGTCGGCCAGCGCACGGCCGATGCGGTCCAGCGCGCTGGCGCGCAGCGGCAACGGTTGGTCCAGCCCGACCGCCTCGGTGCCCAGCAGCCGCCATTGATGCCAGTGCAGGCGCACGTCCAGCTGCACCTCGGCATGCACCGGCTGCAACGCACCGCTGGCCAGCGCCGCTGCTGCCATCTGCTCGGGCATGACGGCCAGACCCCAGCCCATCTGTGCGGCCCGGGCATGGGCCTCGGTGGACGGCACATGGCGCTCGACCAGCCGCGCATCGGCCACGCCGAAGGCCTGATGCACCCAGGCCGCCGCCATGTCGTCCTTGCGGTTGAACACCAGCCACGGCAGCTTGGCAAAGTTGGCCCGGTTCAGGCCCTGCGGCAGCGCGTGCTGGATAAAAGCGGGGCTGGCGACCGCGATGTAGCGCATGCAACCCAGCACCGTCGCGCTGCAGCCACGCAGTGGCTCGGGCGCGGTGCTGACGCAGCCCAGCACCGCGCCCTCACGCAAGCTCTGGTGGGTGAAGTCCTGGTCATCGACCACCAGCTCCAGGCCGTAGCCCTGGCGCTGCCCGTCGCGCACCACCGGGTCCAGCGCCGGCAGCACCCAGGTGGCCAGGCTGTCGGCGTTGACGGCGATGGCCAGCCGCTCGTCGTTTGCCAGCGTGGCGCCCAGCTCGCGCGAAATGTCGGCCCGCATCGCCTGCATTTGGCGGGCATAGCGCAGCAGCACCTTGCCGGGCTCGGTCAAACGCAGCGGGCGCGCACGCACCACCAGCAACCGGCCCAGACCGGTCTCCAGTGACCGCAAGCGCTGCGACACCGCAGACTGCGTGATCGCCAGCTGCTGCGCCGCCCGGTCGAAGCTGCCGGTATCGGCCAGCGCGGCCAGGCATTCCAGCGCAGCGGGATCAAAGGCATTCATGGTCGGCCCGACTGTAAGGCCAGGCCGCCTGGGATTCGGCGCAGACGCTGCAACCCGCCCGACGTGAAAAAGCCCCGCCGCGGCGAGGCTTTGCAGCCCACGCAGCCCGTGCCGGGCTGCTGGCAGGCCTTACTTCTTGGCGGCGGGCGTCTTGGCCGCAGGTGTCTTGGCAGCAGCCTTCTTGGCAGCCGCCTTCTTGGCCGGCACGGCTTCGACCGGTGCCACTTCTTCTTCGATCTTCGGCGCCGTGGCGGCGACGATCACCGGGTTGTTCTTGCCATGCTTG
>JBBRZR010000296.1:0-6486 GCA_038236495.1 Burkholderiales bacterium | reverse complement strand
CAGCACGCTGGGCCAGTGCTTGGGCTTTTGCGAGCACTCGTAGCCGGCAGGCTTGTGCAGCAGCACCAGCGCCTTGGGGTAGCAGGTCCAGGCCTGGCCTTCGACCTCGAAGGGCAGGCCGGTGGCCTCGAAGTCGGCCGCAGGGTCGGTCTCGACCTGGCCGGCCACCCGCACCAGCCGGCGCGCCAGCAGGCCGGCGCACTCCCGCCGCGATCCAAAGCCCTGGCTGAACAGGATCTCGTCAAGCCGCATGGCAGCGCCGGGCGCCGGCCTGGCCGCGGTGTTGACGGCCCGGGTGGGCGCTGGGGCGAACGTTTTGGCGAACGCTTTGGCGGACGTTTTGGCGGACGTTTTGGCTGACGTTTTGGCGGACGTTTTGGCGGACGTTTTGGCCGATGTCGGGTCGGGTCTGGCGTCGCTTCATCTCAATCCTGCAGTTCGAGCACGGTGAGTTGATTGTCCTTGGCGGGCCAGGTCCGGCCGACGATGCGCTCGTTGATCACGCCTGAGCGGAACTCCCCCACCACCGGCCGGCCGGCCACGCGCTTGACCTTGCTGGCCGCCACACCCGCCACACCCACCGGGATGCCCGGTGCAGCCTCGCCGTCGATCAGCACACTGTCGCGCGGGTTGCCAAAGTAGGCGCGCGGCCGGGTCAAGCTGACCACCGCGTCAGCGCCCGCAACACCGTCTTTGTCCGCCGCAGCCAGCCGCTCGGGCCGCAGGTGCACGGTGTCGGACGAGCGCAAGAAGGCCGAACGGTAGAAGTGCGTCACCGCAAAGCCCGGCGCCTGCACCACAAACTCCAGCGGCGTCTTGGCGTCGGTGGTGACCGGGCCCCAGCGGCCGTCGGCGCCCACCGCCTTGTCCACCAGCGCCGCGCCTTGCCTGGCGCCGGTGGCGGCGTCGACCGCATAGACCGCCACCTGGGCGCCGGCCAGTGGCAGGTTGGTGGCACCGGCGGCGGTAAAGCCACCGACCTGGCCGTTCAGCACGACACGGGCTTCGGGCGTGATGTGCAGCGGGTTGGTGGTGGCCGGCGCCCGGCCGGTGACAAATCGGTAGGCCGCCGCAAACGCCTCGGGGTGGTAGGCCACCTCGCGGTGGTCGCGGCCGGGCAGCACGACGTTGTCCGCGCCCTTGAGCGCCGGGCCGTCGAAGGTGACGTTGGTGGGCTTGCCTTTGCGGCCAATCCACACACCGTCGGGCTGGGCGAACTTGTCGTTGTTGTCCGAGCGCAACGTCATCCATTGCACGCCGGGCGTGACCTCGTCGCCGTTCGGCCCATTGGGCGCGTTCAGGCCCATCAGGAACGGGCCGGCGCCGTTGAACTCGTTGTTCGGGTTGACGTCCGGAATCGCCTGCACACCGTGGTTGGGCGTGCCGCCCAGGATGGCGTGCGACACCTTGGATGCGCCACCGCCGACCGGGCTGGCGCCGTTGGCGATGTAGTCGCGGATCGCATTGCCGCCGCGCGAGTTGCCGATCAGCACCACCTGGGTGGCGCCGGTGGCGGCCAGCACCTTGTCGACCTCGGCGGCCAAGTAGCGCCGCTGGTCCTCGGTCGAGCTGCGGCCGTCCTGCGGCACGGTGTTGTCGTCACGCGCCAGCGGGTACGGAAAGTGCACCGCATGCAGCCGGTCGCGCGGCCAGCCGTTGCTCTCCCAGCGCCAGACGGTGGGCGTCCACAGCGCAGCGGTGTCGCCGTTGCCGGGTACAAAGACGATGGGCGGCAAACCGGCAGCCGCAGCAGACGGTGGGGGCGGCGGCATGCTGGCGCAGGCCGCCAGCAGGACAGCGGCCAGCAAGGGCGCCAGGGCGCGGCGGCGGATCAGCAAGGTATTCATAGCGCGGTCTCGGTTGGGGAGTTTGGGGGATGCGGTTTGGGGGCGGTTCGAGCGGCGGGCTGCGGGGTTGGCAAGGGATACCCGGCCGGGATTGGCGCCGGTTGCGTCAGGCCAGGCCCAAGTCGCGGGCCGATGGCAGGTCGGGGTCGATCAGGCCGTGGGCGGCGCGCACGGCATTGAGCACCGCACGCGCCGTCACCTCGGCGGCCAGCGCGCCCAGCACGCTGAGGTTGGGCGCGGCCACGCCGGCCTGTCCGGCACCGCCCGTGGCCAGCGCAAACAGCGCGTCGCCATCGCTGGCGGTGTGCACCGGGTTGATGCAGCGTGCCAGGCCGGCGTGGGCCATCGCCGCCAGCTTGTTGGTCTGGGCCTTGGACAGCCGGGCATCGGTGGCGACGATGCCGATGGTGGTGGCCAGGCCGGCCATCAGGTGGGCCGGCAGCTGGCCGTCGCAAATCGCGGCCATGGTGTCCAGCGGCGTGCGGCCGTCGTCGGCCCGGGCGCCGGCAATCACCCGGCCGCTGGCCGGGTCCACCACGTCGCCGATCGCGTTGACCGCCACCAGCGCGGCCACCGTGACCGCACCAACCCGGATCGACGCGCTGCCGATGCCGCCCTTCATCGCCCGCGCGATGCCGAACAGCTTGCCCACCGCAGCACCCGCGCCGGCACCGACGCTGCCCTGCGCCGGGTGGGCGCCCGGCACGGACTGGCTGGCCGCCTCGCAGGCGGCGTAGCCGGCCGCGGCATCGGGACGGATGCGGGCATCGCCCACCCACAGGTCGAACAGCACGGCGGCCGGCACGATGGGCACCCGGGCCGGGCCGACCTCCACCCCATGGCCGTGCTCTTCGAGCCAGCGCATCACGCCGTCGGCCGCGGCCAGGCCAAAGGCGCTGCCGCCGGTCAGCAGCAGCGCGTGCACACAGTCGATGGTGGCCAGCGGGTGCAGCAGGTCGGTCTCGCGGGTGCCGGGTGCCGCGCCGCGCACGTCCACCCCGGCCACCACGCCCTGCGGGCACAGCAGCACGGTGCAGCCGGTGGGGCGGCGGGGGTCGGTGAAGTGGCCGACCTGCAGGCCGGCGATGTCGGCAATGGTGCCTGGGTACATGGCAGTGAAAAACGGGCCGCTACTGCTGTCCAGCCGGCCCGTCTGGGGTCGGGCTCAGCGGGCGCCTGGCACCAGGCGTTCGGACCGGCAGCTCAGGCAAAAACGCCGGCGGTGTCCTGCATCCGGGCCGACACTTCACCCAGGTGGTGCAAAGTGTCGCCGTAGGCCATCTCCAGCATCGTCAGCCGCTTGAAGTAGTGGCTGCTGATGTACTCGTCGGTCACACCGATACCGCCGTGGATCTGGGTGCAGTACTGGCCGACCTGGCGCATGCTGCGTCCGAGTTGCACCTTGGCCTGGCTCAGCGCACGGCGGCGCTGCTCGGGCGCCTCACCCAGCTTCAGGCTGGCAAAAAAGCTCATCGAGCGACCCAGCTCCACCGCCATCTTGACGTCGGCGATGCGGTGGCGCAGCGCCTGGAAGCTGGCCAGCGTGACACCGAACTGCTTGCGCGTGTTCATGTACTCGACGGTGATCGCCAGCATCTTGTCCATCAGGCCCACGCCCTCGGCGCAGGTGGCGGCAATGCCCACGTCCACGGCTTGTTCAAGCAGTGCAAAGCCGTCGGCGGTGACCAGCGCGGCGGCGGCGTTGTCGAGCATCAGCTCGCCGGCCCGACCGCCGTCCTGGGTTGCGTAGCCCGTGACGGTGACACCCGCCGCGCCCTTTTGGACCAGGAACAGGCCGATACCGGCGCTGTCATCGGCTGCGCCCGAGAGCCGCGCCGGCACGACGAAGGCATCCGCCTCATCAGCGGCGGGCACCACGCTCTTCTGGCCGTTCAAGGCCCAACCGGCGGCGGTCTGGGTGGCCATCGTGGTGACATGGCTGAGCTTGTAGCGGGCACCGCGCTCCTGCAGCGCTGGCACCACCAGCGCATCGGCGGTGGCGATGCGCGGCAACCAGGCGGCCTGCAGCGCGGCGGGCGCGGCCGAGAGCAAGGTGGGCACCACCAGCGCGGCCGCTGCAAACGGCGCGTTGACCAGGCCGCGGCCCAGCTCTTCCATCACCACCATCGCCTCGGTGGCGCCAAATCCCATGCCGCCCAGCGCCTCGGGGATCGCCAGGCCGGTCAGGCCCAGTTCGGCGAGCTCGGCGTAGACCGCACGGGTCTGGCCGCCGGCCTTGGCCAGCGCGTGGCGGCGCGGAAAGTCGAAGCCTTTTTCGACCCACTTGGCCACCGCATCGCGCAGCGAGTTCTGGTCGTCGGAGAAGTTGAAGTCCATTTTGATCAGCTCCCGAGTACGGTTTGCGAGACGATGTTGCGCTGCACTTCGTTCGATCCGCCGTAGATCGTCGTCTTGCGCATGTTGAAGTAGGTGCCGGCCAGCGGCGCGCACTCGGCGGCACCGGCAAAGTCACCGTGCCAGCCGGCCTCGGTGGACGCATGGTCGAACGGCAGGCTGAACGGCCCCGCCGCCAGCATCATCAGCTCGGCATAACGCTGCTGGATCTCGCTGCCGCGGATCTTGAGCAGGCCCGCCACGTCCAGCGCATTGCCGCCGCTCTTCTCGGCCGACAGCACCCGCAGCACCATCATTTCCAGCGCCACGATGTCGACCTCGAGCGTGGCCACCTGGTCGCGGAAGCGGGCGTCGTCCCACACGCCTTCTGCCTTGGCGATGCGCTTGACCCGCTCCAGCTCCCGCTTGGCGCGGTTCACGTCGGCAATGCCGGTGCGCTCGTGAGACAGCAGGAACTTGGCGTAGGTCCAGCCCTTGTTCTCCTCGCCGATCAGGTTCTCGGCAGGTACGACGACGTTGTCGAACCAGACCTCGTTGACCTCGTGCTCGCCGTCCATCGTGATGATCGGCCGCACGGTGATGCCGGGGCTTTTCATGTCGATCAGCAAAAAGCTGATGCCGGTCTGCGGTTTGCCGTCGGTGCTGGTGCGCACCAGACAGAAAATCCACTCGCCGTACTGGCCCAGCGTGGTCCAGGTTTTTTGGCCGTTGACGACGAAGGTATTGCCGTCCCGCACCGCGCGGGTCTTGAGCGAGGCCAGGTCCGAACCTGAGCCGGGCTCGCTGTAGCCCTGGCTCCACCACACTTCGCCTGAGGAAATGCCGGGTAAGAAGCGCTGCTGCTGCTCGGGCGTGCCGAAGGCCATGATCACCGGTGCGACCATGACCGGGCCAAACGGGATGATGCGCGGTGCACCGGCCAGCGCGCACTCTTCTTCGAACAAATGGCGCTGGATGGCGGTCCAGCCCGGGCCACCAAACTGGGTGGGCCACTGGTAACCCAGCCAGCCCTTGGCGCCCAGGATCTTGTGCCAGCGCTGCATGTCGTCGCGCGACAGGCGCAGTGCATGGTGCACCTTGTGGCTGATGTCCTTGGGCAGGCTTGCGGCCACCCACTGCCGGATCTCGGCGCGGAAGGCCAGTTCTTCCGGGGTGAAGTTCAGGTCCATGGTGTTGGGTCTCCGTGCGGCGCGGGCTTGCGCAAATGTCGGTTTTTAGCACGACCGTTCGTTTTGGGTTTGTCCCTGCTGCGACAAAGCCCCGTCGGGATAATCCTGCCGATGGCAGAACTGAGCGAGATCGAGCCGCAGCACCGCGCCGGCGCCGCAGGGCCTGCGGCCAAGCCCGTCACAACAGTGGCCGATGGTCCCGGCTACCACACCACCGTCTGGTCGCTGGCCGTGGGCCAGGTGCTGAGCTGGGCGGTGCTGTATTACGGCTTCTCCAGCCTGGTGCTGCCGATGGAGACCACGATGGGCTGGAGCCGCCCGGCGATGATGGGCGCGCTGACCCTGGGCCTGGCGGTGTGGGGCGCGGCCACCTACGCGGTGGGCGCGGCAATCGACGCCGGCCGCGGCCGTGCGGTGATGTGTGGCGGCTCGGTGCTGGCCGCGCTCGGTGTGCTGGCCTGGTCGCAGGCCACGCAAGTCTGGATGCTGTACCCGGCCTGGGCCGTGCTGGGCGTGGCGATGGCGGCCACGCTGTACGACCCGGCTTTTGCGGTGCTGACCCAGCGCTACCCTGAGCGCTACCGCGAGGGCATCACCACGCTGACGCTGGTGGGTGGTTTTGCCAGCACCTTGAGCTTTCCGGCGGTGGCCGCGTTGCTGCACGCCGGGCTGGACTGGCGCCAGACGCTGCAAGGGCTGGCCGCGCTGCTGTTGGTGGTGGCCGCGCTGCACGCCTGGGCGCTGCGCGGCGCGATGCGGGTGGCCGGCCCGCCGCGCGCCGACCGGCAAGCCGATGCCACGCTGCGCCAGGCCTTGCAGCACCGCAGCTTCTGGCTGCTGACCCTGTGTTTTGCGCTGTACGCCTTTGTCCAGGCGGCGATGTGGGCGCATGTGATGCCGGCGTTTGCCGACAAGGGCATTTCCACCGCCGACGGCCTGGTTGTGCTGATGACGGTGGGCCCGGCCCAGGTGGCCGGCCGCTTGCTTTACGCCGCGGTGGGCCGGGCCTGGAGCCTGCGCCGGCTGGGCGCGCTGGTGCTGGCCGCCCTGCCGGTGGCGATGGCGCTGTTTGCGGTGGGCCGCAGCCTGGCCGCGCTGCTGGTGTTTGCGGTGGT
>JBBRZR010000295.1:0-6535 GCA_038236495.1 Burkholderiales bacterium | reverse complement strand
GGACATCTGGCTCTACCCACTGCGGCAGAACTTCCGAACCGTCCTCTGCGCCTGACGCCGCCGCGTGCGAACCCGGCATACGGGTCTACCGAATGCTTACCATTCCTCACCTACCTCACTTCTTCAATCACCACGTAACCCCTTGTCAATGCTCATCTATCGCCAATCTCACCAATATCACCAGAGAGTGTGAACGGGCGAACCTGCCGGGCCTGGGGCTAGGTGGCCGCCAGGTGGGAGGGGGGGTGCAAAAGGCCGCCCCCCCCTGAGCGGAAACCGACAGGTTGCCCAAATTTTTGACCGCGCAGGTTTCAGGGGTGGGGGGGGTCAACCGGCCTACCGCTGAATGAACTTCAATCGAAACACCAACCACGAAAGCACCTGACATGCCCAACGATGTTGAACTGATCACCCGCCACCTCCGCGCCGCTGTACTGGGTGAGGCCATGCCCACATTCCGAGGGGATGGTCTCGGCGAGATGCTGGCCGCCATCAACCGCCTGTCCAGCCCCTTGCTACCCATCGACCAAGCCAACCGCGATCTGTCCCGCGTCGGCCTGGCCGCCATGGCACTGCTGATTGACAGGCTGAAAGCAAGCGCGACGGCCGAGCGCGAGCTGGCGCTGATGACTGGCCGCAAAGATCTGTGATAAGCTCGCAGCCACCTTGCGACGTAGGCGGCCCCCGGCCCCTGCAGAGCGGGCGGACTGCGGTAGACCCTTCGGGCGAGCGCGCGTCAAGCCGGTAACCAATCACCTGGCTTGCGTGCGCTTTTTGTTTGCGCCAAGCCAACACCCCACAAGGAACACCCCATGTCCAAGTACAACCAGATCGGCGGCCAAGCGGACGGCGATCACGGTTTCAAGAGCGCCGCCATGGCGGCCGAGGTCGCTGCCGAGAATGCCTGGCGCACGTGTTGCGCAAAGCTCGGTCAGCCAGGCGCCGGCGACATCCGCGCCGGCGGCAGCGTCGAGGAATTGCACGACAAGCGCAAGACCATGCGCCGCGCCGTCAACAAGCTGAACGAATCCATCGGCCTGCGCGAGGTCACCGCGGAAGAAGCTGGCGCGATGGCCCATGCCAGCGTCGTGGTGGCGCGGATCGAGAACATGCTCGACGGCCTGGAGGATCGCCAGAGCGCCACCAGCGGCACCGACTGGCGCGACTCGACGGGCCGCCCGGTCAAGCAGCTGCGCAGCCAGGCCGACTTCGACGCGCACTACCGTGCCGGCCTTGGCGGCATGTCCGGCGACATCACGCTGAGCGCTTTCTTCCGGGGCGTGGCCAACCTGCCGACCACCGCCAGCGTGCGCAACGCGCTGTCCGAAGGCACCAACAGCGCGGGCGGCTTCTCAGTGCCCAACATCCTGATGCCGGGCATTCTGGGCGCCCTGGTGCCCAACAGTGCGTTGTTGCAGGCCGGCATGCCTATCGTGCCCCTGGATCAGGGCGCGAAGACTTACATAACGGCTATCGTGAGCGGCATTCCGACCGCCGCCTGGCGCAGTGAAAACGGTGTTGTGGCCGAGTCTGATCCTGTTTTTTCGGGTGTCGTGGCTACGCCGCAAAGCCTGAGCTTCTTCTTCAAGATCAGTCGTGAGCTGCTGGCCGACGCGCCGAACTTGGAGCAGGCGCTGATGGCCGCCATCGGCCAGGCGATGGCGAAGGAACTCGACCGCGCCGGCCTGCGCGGCACGGGTACCGCGCCGCAACCCAGGGGCATCCTGAACACCTCAGGCATCCAGACGGTGACCAACGGCGCCAACGGGGCCAGCCTGGCCAGCTATGCCAACCTGCTGAGCGCTGTCCAGGCACTCCTGACGGCCGACGCGCCCATGCCAACCGCGGCGATCATGGCGCCGCGCAGCCGGATCAAGCTGGCTGGCCTGACCGACAGCACCACCCAGCCGCTGCGCCCGCCGCCGATGCTGGAATCGTTGCCGATGCTGTCAACCAGTCAGATCCCGGTAAACCTGACCGTGGGCACCTCTACCGACTGCACCGAGCTGTACCTCGGCGACTTCTCCAAGATGGCGATGATGTTGCGCCAGGGTTTGAGCGTGCAATTGCTGTCCGAGTTGTACGCCGGGACCGGGCAACTTGCTTTCATGTGCCACTGCCGGGCCGACTTCGCGGTGATGTACCCGGCAGCATTTGCCCTGGTCACTGGCGTGAGGGCTTGAACATGGAAACGATCCATCAAGACGGCCCGCAGTGGCGGGCGTTTGACCTCAAGACCGACCCGAAGCCGGGCGCGCTGGGTGTCGGTGAAGCACTGCGCGGCATCGCTGGTGTCGGTGGTCGCCGGGCGGCCGAAATCCGGGCGGCGCTGTCGGGTGGCAGTGGCGCGGCCGGCGGCTTCACCCTGCCTGATGACATGTTCGAGCACATCGTCACGCTGACGTCGCACGCCCAGACGATGGTGAAAGCCGGCGCCCGCGTGGTCGAGGTCTTGCATGACGACCTGACCATTCCGCGTGTGCTGAGCATGCCGACGCCGGCCTGGCGTCTGGAGAATGGCGCGGTGGCCGAGTCTGACCCGACCTTCGAGCAGGCAAAGTTGACGCCGCGGTCACTGGCCGTGATGGTCAAGGTGTCGCGTGAGCTGCTGGAGGATGGCTTCGAGATCGACAAGGCACTCACCACGATTCTGGTCGGCGCGGTGGCGCAGGAGATCGACCGAGGCATCCTGCGCGGCACCGGCACGGCGCCTGAACCGCTGGGTCTGCTGAGCCGGGCGCCGATCAACGACCTGACCAGCACCGCCTTGCATGTGCTGGACACCTACAGGCCGCTGAACGATGCGATTTGGCAGCTTCGCGGTGATCCGTTCCCGAGCCAACCGAACGCCTACATCGTGGGCTTCCCACTGGCCGCGATCTTGGACGGCATGACCGACATTGATCGCCAGCCGCTGCAAATGCCCCAAACGCTCGCCGACATGCCGCGGTTCACCGCCAAGGCCCTGGCCTACGCTGCTGGTGATCCCTTCATCGACGGTTATGCCGCGGCCATCGGCGACTTCAGCCAGATGTTGATCGGCTGGAAGAACGGCATCCGGGTTGAACTGCTGCGCGAGCTGTATGCCGGCACTGGCCAGGTCGCCTTTGTGGTGCATGTACGGGTCGGAATGGAATTGCTCAACCGCTGGTCGTTCCGCGTGCTGCGCGGGCTGAAAAAGACAAGCTTTGTCTGACGACCTGTAGGCAATTGCTGGCCGGCTCGAGAGAGCATCCCATAGACCCGGCCCGTTTTGCTCAGCATGGGCCTGCATGGCGACTGGCGGGAGTGCCTGTCGCGGAGTGGATCACCGCCGACCTTTCACGGCTGAACTCCACACCCCCCTAAAACGAAAGCGCCGAATGATCACACTCGACCATGCACTGGTTCCGCTCGGCCGCCTGCTGGCCTACCTGTTCTTGCCTGTCGGCGCACTGGCCCGCCTCTGCTGGTTTGGTGTTGAGCTGGGTTGGTTGTGGGCAGACAACAAAATTGTGGCCGAGGTGACCATCCAGCCCGGCCCTGCGCCCGTGGCGGATGACCGGTCATAGCTTGGAGAGTCTCGCCGCCGGCTAGACCGAGAGCGAAACCTGCACTTACCGTGCACTTACGCGTTTTCTGGCAATGCGGGAAATCAACGCTAAGTTGTTGATTTTACTGGTGGGTGCTGACGGGCTCGAACCGCCGACCTACGCCGTGTAAGGGCGCTGCTCTACCAACTGAGCTAAGCACCCGCAATACAGCAACTCATTGTCGCTGCTTTTGCCGACGGCTTTTGTAGCCCCGCCCCGGACAAATCCCGGGCCGCGGCAAGCAGCGCGGCGGCCCGTGGCGGGCTGATGGCCCGCCGGCCACCGCCTCAGTTCACAAAATCCTTCAAGCCTTTGCCGGCGCGGAATTTGGGCACCTTGGCGGCCTTGATCTTGATCTCGGCGCCGGTGCGCGGGTTGCGGCCGGCGCGCGCGGCGCGCCGGCTCACCGCGAAGGTGCCAAAGCCGATGATCGACACACTGCCACTCTTCTTGAGCGTGGTCTTGACACCGCCGATCAAGGCCTCGAGCGCCCGGGTGGCCGCCGCTTTGGAGATATCGGCGTGTGCGGCGATGTGGTCGATCAACTCGGCTTTGTTCACTGGACTGCCCTTGCTCAGTATTGTCTTTGTGCCGGGATCAGGCCGACGTTCGGACCGCCCCGGTTCGGGCTGCAGCCCTGTTTGCTCGCAGGCTCGCCCCGAGTTCATTACAGCCGTGGCCGCGTGCCGGTGTCAAGGAACCCGGGGCTCGGGGCAACCCGGAGCCCCCCGGTTTGCGGGTGCGGTTTGCACCCCGGGATTGAGCCGGATCAAGCGGCCTCAGCACGCCTCACCAGGCCGACGCCAAGGGCGCACAAGGCCATGCCGGCCCATGCCAGACCTGCCATCTGTTCGTCAAACAGGAGCCAGGCCAACACTGCCGTGCAAGGCGGCACGAGGTAGAACAGGCTGGCCACGCGGGTGGCCGCACCGCGCTGGATCAACATGAACAGCAGCGAGCTGCCGCCCAGCGACAACCCCAACACCGACCAGGCCAGCGCCACCACCAGCTCGGGCTGCCACTGCATGCCGCCCGGCTCCAGCAGCGCCAGCGGCAGGGAGACGATCAGGGCGGCCCCCAGTTGCACGAAGTTGGCGGTGCGCACGTCGGTGGGCCGCACGTGGCGTTTCTGGTACAGCGTTCCGGCCGTGATGGACAGCAACGCCAGCCCGGACAAGGCCAGGTTGAAACCGGTGACTTCGCCCCGGCCCAGCTTGGGCCAGACCACCAGCGCCAAGCCGGCCAGACCCAGCGCCAATCCCAGCCACTGCAACGGTGCCACCCGGTGCTGGCCACGGCCGTTGACCCAGATCGCCGTCAGCAGCGGTTGCAGCCCGACGATCAACGCCACCGTGCCGGCAGGGATACCGGCCTTGACGGCCGCCCACACCCCGCCCAGGTAGCCGGCGTGCATCAGCACACCGCTGACCGCCAGGTGGCCCCACTGCGCCCGGCCGCGTGGCCAGGGCAGGCCGGCCGCCGCGATCCAGGCGCCAAATGCCAGCAACGAAAACGCATAGCGCCAGCACAGGAAGGTCAGTGGCGGGGCATGCGGCATCGCCAGCCGGGCCACCACGAATCCGGTGCTCCAGATGCCGACAAAAACCCAGGGCATCGCGGCCAACAGGCCGGGCCGGCCGGGCTGGCCCGCCGGATCGGCCAGATTCACCGCGCCTTGGCCCGGATTTCAGGCAAGGCGCGCTGCAGGTAATACACCATCGACCAGATCGTCAGCACCGCCGCGACGACGACCAGCCCGGTGCCCCAGAGGTGGGTGTCGATGACGCCGAACAGGCGGCCGTCGTACAGCAGGAACGGGATCGCCGTCATCTGGGTGGCCGTCTTGAGCTTGCCCAGCATGTGCACGGCCACGCTGCTGGAGGCGCCGATCTGCGCCATCCATTCGCGCAGCGACGAGATCGCGATCTCGCGGCCGATGATCACCAGCGCAATCAGCACATCGACCCGATCCAGCTTGACCAGCACCAGCAGCGCTGCGCAGACCAGGATCTTGTCGGCCACCGGATCGAGAAACGCGCCGAACGCCGAGGTCTGGTTCAGCCGGCGCGCCAGCCAGCCGTCCAGCCAATCGGTGGCGGCAAACACCACGAACATCGTGGTGGCCAGCAGATTTCGGGTCGGGTTGTTCAGCGGCAGGTAAAACACACCGACGATCAGCGGTATCGCCGCGATACGGGCCCAGGTCAGCAACGTCGGCAGCGTCAGGAACATGGGGTGATTGTGCAGGACGGCCGATGACACCCACCGCCTGCCGCGCACCGCCTTGCCGCCACCGCGCCGGCAGGCGCTCGGCCGCAGCTTGGGCGGTGGCGGATCGGCGGTGGGGCGGCGCCTGGGCGGCGCCTGGGCGGCTCTAGCGCAACGCCCGGTAGAGGGTCTCGGCCAGGTCGTGCGAGATGCCGTCCACGCTGCACAGTTCGTCCACGCTGGCCGCCGCCACGCCTTTCAGGCCGCCAAACCGCTGCAGCAGGCTGGCGCGCTTTTTGGGGCCGATACCGGCAATGTCCTCCAGACGGCTGCCGCCGGTGCGCACGCTGGCCCGCTTGGCCCGCATGCCGGTGATGGCGAAGCGGTGCGCCTCGTCACGGATCTGCGCCACCAGCATCAGCGCGGCCGAATCGTGACCGAGATAGACCTTCTCGCGGCCATCGGCAAACACCAGGTCTTCCAGTCCGACCTTGCGGCCCTCGCCCTTTTCAACGCCGACGATCAGCGACAGGTCCAGGCCCAGCGCGCCAAAGACCTCGCGCGCCATGCTGACCTGGCCCCGGCCACCGTCCACCAGCACCAGGTCGGGCAGACGCAGCGCCTTGGCCGGCCGTGCAGCCACCGGCAACACGATGCCCTCGGGCCGGGCAGCGCCGCTCAAGGCTGCGGCGTCGGGTGCAATCAGACCGTCCGCCGCGCCGTGGGCCGGGTCGTCCACCGATGCGCTCTGGGTC
>JBBRZR010000294.1:0-6545 GCA_038236495.1 Burkholderiales bacterium | reverse complement strand
GTGCGGCACAGCAAGGAGCGCCACGATGGCCAAATCCCAGCAACGCAGCAGCAAGGAAACCAAGAAACCGAAGAAGGACGACAGCACCGCCAAGCCGCTGTCGCCCGGCGCGGTCACGGCCACCATCACCACCGTGGTGCCCGAGCGCAGCAAGAAGAAGAAGTGATGCTGTGGGCCGGGGCCTGTGGCCGGGTCGCGCCTAGTCCGCCGGCCGCAGCGCCGGGTCCACGTCCACCAAGTGCCACCAGCGGCTCCAGAACAGCCCGCGCCGGTAGCCCACGAACCAGGGCTGGGCCAGGTCGGTATAGACCCGGTGCACATGCTGCTTGTAGGGCGCATACGCGGTCGACAAGCGCTTGGCCTGCAGGAACAAGGCATCACGCTCCGGTCCGTTGGGCAGCGCCGACATCCGGGTGTAGAGCGCATCGAACTCGGGCAGCTTGAAGCGCGCCAAGTTGCCGCCGCCTGAGGACGGCCCGTACAAACGCTGCAGCGCGTTTTGCCCGTCCAGTTGCGAGGCCTGCGAGCCCACCCCCCAGATCATCAGCTTGCCGGCCTGGCTGGCCTTCAAGTTCTCGGGCCACTTGGCAAACTTGAAGGCGATCTTCAGCCCGATTGCGTTCATGTTCTTCTGCCACAGCTCGTCGAGCTGGCGCTGCGCCGCGTCGGGTTGGGTGGCACGCACCAACAGCAGGGGTTTGCCGTCGGGCAGGTCGCGCCAGCCGTCGCCGTCCTTGTCCACATAGCCGTAAAGGTCCAGCAAGGCCTTGGCCTTGGCGGGGCTGTACTCGCCCATCTCGCTGCGGTAGGCCGGGTCGTAGCCGGTGGTATGCGGCACCAAGGGCGACTGGGCCGGAATGGCCTGGCCGCGCCGGCCCATGGCGATCTCGCGCGGGATGTCCACGGCCAGGTTGATCGCGCGCCGCAGCGCCACCTTGTCGGGGGTGTAGCCGCCGACGATCGGGTCTTCCATGTTGAAGACGGTCAGCACCCCCTCCGGGCCGACAGTGCGGTAGCCGACGATGCCTTGTTTGGCCAGGTTGGGCGCCAGCTTGCCGCCCGGCATCGCGGTGTTGACAAACTCGGGCGGAACACGCTCGATGAAGTCTTGCTGCCGGTTCAGGAACGACAGCCAGCGCGGTTGCGCCTCTTCGATGATCGAGATCACCACCCGGTCCAGCATCGGGATCTGCCGGCCCTTGAAGCGCGCCAGCAGCGCCTGGCCGGCGGCGTCGTCGGGGCCGGGCTCGGCCTCGTCCTCGTAGTGGCGCAGCCGGTAGTTCGGGTTGCGCTCCAGCACGATTTGCGAGCTGCGCCGCCAACTGGCCAGCCGGAAGGCGCCGGTACCCACCGGGTGCTCGGCCAGCTTGTCGCCATAGAACTCGGCCACCTCGCGCGCCACCGCGCCGTACAGGCCGTTGTCGGCCATCAGCTCGGGCAGGCGCGGTCGGGCCTCCTTCAGCGTGAACTGCAAGGTGTAGCGACCGGTCGCCTTGAGGCCGGGCAGCGGGGCGCCGTAGTCGAAGGGCTTGCGCGTGTCGAGTGCCAGCTTGCGCTGCTCGGCCAGGCCCAGCAGGCCGAGCTCTTCGACCTCGCTCCACGCCGGGCTCTTGGTGGCCGGGTCGGCAAAGCGTTGCAGGGTGTAGACGTAGTCCTGCGCCACCAGTTCACGTTGGGCGCCCTTGAACGCCGGGTCGTCTGCAAACAGGATGCCCGGCCGGATCTGGAAGGTGTAGCGCTTGAAATCGTCCGACACCTCGGGCACCGCTGCCGCCGTCAGTGGCCGCACCCGCGCCGGCCGCGCCAGGTGGTCGTAATGGAACAGCGCCTCGAAGATTTGTGCCGTGATGATGCGCGAGTACAGGTCGGAAATCTTGGCCGGGTCGAAGCCGGTCTCGGCCACCGGGAAGGCGTAGCGCAGCACGTGCTCGGCCCGCGGTGCAGGTGCCGGCGCAGCAAGCACGGTGGCCGCTGCCGGGGCGGCCGTCTGCTCGGCCGCCAGCGCAGCGGGCGCCAGGGCAAAAGCGGCCAGCAGCCCGGCCAGCGCCACCAGGCTGCGCCGCCGGCGCGGGGTTGTTGCGGAGGACTTCTCGGGCGCTTGAAGGTTCATGGGGATCAGCACAGCGTACGGGGTATCGGACGGGATGTAGGGGATGTCGGGGGGTGAGTACGTCGGGCAGGCGGTCGTTCGACAGGCGTCAAGCGCTGGCCACGCGCAGCGCCGGGTCCACATCGACCTGGTGCCACCAGTCGTACCAGAACGGCGCGCGGCGGTAGCCGATCACCCAGGGGTGCAGCAGCTCGTTGGCAATGCGGTGCACCAGCACCTTGTAGGGCATGTAGGCCACCGCCAGGCGTTTGCCTTCGAGGAACAGCGCGTCGCGCTCGGGCCCGTCGGGCAAGGACTGCATGCGCTCGTACAGCGCATCGAAGGCCGGCAGCTTGAAGCGTGCCAGGTTCTGCTGGCCGGCCTGCGGGCCGTACCAGCGCGCCAGTGCACTCTGGCCATCGGGCACGTCGGCCGAGGTGCCCAGCATCCACATTTGCAGCGAGCCGCCCAGCGCGGACTTCATGTGCGACGGCCACTGCGCGATCTCAAAATCGCAGCGCACCCCCACCGCCTGCAGGCAGCGCCGCCAGACATCGTTGAACAGCCGGTAGATTTGCTCGGGCTCGGTCGACATCGTCAGCTTGAGCGGGCGGCCGTCGGGCAGCTCGCGCCAGCCGTCACCGTCGCGGTCGATGTAGCCGTACATGTCGAGCAGCGCCTTGGCACGGGCCACGTTGTGCTCGCTCATCTCGCTGCGGAACGCCGGGTCGTAGCCGGTGGTGCCGGGCAAGATGGGCGACTGCGCCGGCACCGCCTGGCCCCGCCGCACCAGCCGCACCTCGCGCTCCACGTCGTAGGCCAGCGACAGCGCCCGGCGCAGCGCCACCTTGTCGGGCGTGTAGCCGCCCACCACCGGGTCGTCCATGTTGAAGTAGGCCATCGCGCAGTCCGAGCGCAGCGATCGGTGCAGCTGCACCCCGCGCCGCGCCAGGTTGGGCGCCAGCCGGCCGTTGGGCACCGCCAGCATCGCAAACTCCAGCGGTACCGAGCCAATGTTGGTCACCAGGCAATCGATCTCGGCGTTCAGGAACGACAGCCACTGCGGCTGGTTCTCCTCGATGATCGCCACCTCCACCCGGTCCACCATCGGCAGGCGCCGGCCCTTCAGACGCGCCAGGATGGCCTGGCCGGCGGCATCGTCGGCAGCCGGCTCGGCCTGGTAAGTCATCTCGCGGAACTGCGGGTTGCGCTCCAGCACGATCCGGGAGCCACGCACCCATTGCTTGAGCCGGAACGGCCCGGTGCCCACCGGGTGCTCGCCGTTGGCCTCACCATAAAAGTCCACCACCTCGTGCGCCTGCGCGCCGAGGATGTCCGGCGAACACAGGGTCTGGATGAATCGCGGCCGCGGCGCCTTGAGGGTGAAGCGCAGGGTGTGGGCGTCCAGCGCCTTCAAGCCGGCGATGGGCGTGATGTAGTCAAAAGGCTTGCGGCTGCTGAGCGCCAGCTGGCGCGCCTCGGCCAGCCCGACAAAACCTTCGTCCAGCACGCTGGTGGCCGACGGGCTCTTGTTGGCGGGGTCCACCACGCGCTTGAAGGCGTACAGCACATCGTCGGCCACCAGCTCGCGCCGCCGGCCCTTGAAGGCCGGGTCATCGGCGAAGTAGATGCCCGGGCGCAGCCGCACCGTCCAGACCCGGAAGTCGTCCGACACCTCGGGCAGGCCATCGGCCAGGGTGGGCACCACCTTGACCGGCCGCGCCAGCGGGTCGTAGCCGTACAGCGACTCAAAAATGTGCGCCGTGACGGTGCGCGAGTACAGGTCGGTGATGCGCGCCGGATCAAAGCTGGTCTCGGCCGAGTTGAACATCACCCGCAAGGTCTTCTGCGCGGCCGGCGTGGGGGCAGGCGCGGCAGCGGTGGCACCCGCCAAGGGCGGCAGCGCGGCAGCCAGCGGCAGGACCAGCAGGGCACGGCGTTGCGGATCGGTGGGCATCAGGGTGGGGGGGCGCAGTGCGGTTGAGCCGGGTCAACGGCCACTGCCGCGCAGTCTAGCGGCGGGTGGCTGGCCCGCGCATCACCCCCAACCCGCGCCCCTTTGCGCCGCAGCCCACAGCGGGCACGGGGTTTGCGATAGGCCAGTTGGCCGGGAGGTGTCACCTAGACTCGCGCATCCCGAATTGGCGGTCGCGGTGCCACAAGTGCCAGACCTCGAGCCAGACCTCGACAACCCCCCTGGAGCACGCCCCGGATGCTGGCTTATGTGATCAAACGCCTGTGGCAGATGGTGCCCACGCTGCTCGGTGTCGTGTTGCTGGTGTTCATGCTGTTCCACTTTTTTGGCAGCGACCCCAGCGTGATCCTGGCTGGCCAGAACGCCACGCCCGAGCAGATCGCCGCGATCCGTCAGCAGCTCGGCCTGGACCAGCCGGCCTATGTGCAGTTCGGCATCTTCTTGAAGCAGATCGCCAGCTTCGACTGGGGCCGCAGCTGGGCCACCAACGAGCAGGTCAGTCACTTGTTTGCCACACGCCTGCCGGCCACCTTGACGGTGATGCTGCCAATCCTGATCCTCGACACGGTGCTGGCGGTGCCGATTGCACTCGGCGTGGCCTATGTGCGGGGCTCGCTGACCGACCGCACGCTGATGGTGGCCACCACCGTGGCGCTGTCGATCAGCTTTCTGGTCTATGTGATCGTTGGCCAGTATGTGTTTGGCTTCCAGCTCGGCTGGTTCCCGGTGCAGGGCTGGAGCGACAGTGTGGCCACCAACCTGGTCACCTACGCCCCGCTGCCGGTGCTGCTGGCGGTGATGGTGGGCGTGTCGCCGCAGACCCGGCTGTACCGCAGCTTTTTCCTCGATGAGCTGGGCCACGACTATGTGCGCACCGCCCGCGCCAAGGGCCTGACCGAGCCCACCGTGCTGTTCAAGCATGTGCTGCGCAACGCGATGATCCCGATCCTGACCAACATCGGGCTGGCGCTGCCGGGCATTTTTGTCGGCTCGTTCCTGATCGAGGTGTTCTTTTCCATCCCCGGCCTGGGGCGCGAGGTGTTGCTGGCGGTCAACCGCAGCGACTACCCCGTGATCCAGGCCGTCACCGTGTACCTGGCGATGCTGACGATGTTGATCAACCTGGCCACCGACCTGCTCTACAAGGTGGTCGATCCGCGGGTGGTGTTGCGATGAGTGCCGTCCTCGGTTCGCCGGCACCCGCGCTGCCGCCGCAACGCTCCGCCGGGGTCTGGCTCACCGCCTGGCGGCGCTTCAAGAACGACCGCGTCGGCCTGGTCTCGGGCGTGATCGTGCTCGGCTTTTTGCTGCTGATCGCGGCCGCTGCGGCAGGCTGGGTGGCCAGTGGCTGGCAGCGTGAGCTGGCGGTGCCCAACGCACCGCCGACCTTCCTCGGGCCACGCGCCGGCGAGGATGCGGGCACGATGGCCGGCATCGAGTCCAAGGTGCTGCCGCCCATCGACCTGACCGACATCGACCCGCTGGCACCGCGCTACAAGGAGTGGGCCGAGCGCGCCAGCAAGATGCTGAACACCGAGACCGTCAAGGCCCAAACCCTGCCATTCGGCGCAGACCGGCTGGGCCGCGACGTGCTGGCCAAGGCGATCAAGGGCACCGAAGTCTCGGTATTTGTCGGCGTGCTGGCCGCCTTGCTGGCCACCGTGATCGGTACCGTGCTGGGTGCGCTGTCGGGATTCTTCGGCGGCAAGGTGGGCGACTTTCTGGAGTGGCTGTACAACGTCTTCACCGCCATCCCCGACATCCTGCTGATCTTTGCCTTTGCAGCCGTGCTGGGTCGGGGCGTGGACACGGTGGTGCTGATTCTGGGCCTGACCGGCTGGACGGGGCTGTACCGCCAGGTGCGCGCCGAGTTCATCAAGCACTCGGGCCGCGAGTACGTGCGCGCCGCCGAGGCCATAGGCGCCAGCCAGATGAGCCGCATGTTTCGCCACATCCTGCCCAACGTCAGCCATGTCATCCTGGTGCGCATGAGCCTGCTGGTGGTGGGCTTCATCAAGAGCGAGGTGATCCTGTCCTACCTGGGCCTGGGTGTGCCGATCGACCAGGTCAGCTGGGGCACGATGCTGGCCGAGGCGCAGAGCGAGCTGATCCTGGGTTTCTGGTGGCAACTGGCCACCGCCGCGGCCTTCATGGCGATTTTTGTCACCGCCTTCAGCCTGATGGCCGACGCCTGGCGCGATGCGCTCGACCCCAAACTGCGTGGCGCTGAATAGGCCGGACACGACCATGCTGCTGAGCATCCAAGGCCTCAAAGTTGCCTTCCGCCTGGGCGAACGCGGCGCCACCACGCTGGCCCACGCCGTCAACGGCGTCAGCTTCGACATCCCCGAGAACTCGACCTTGGCCCTGGTCGGCGAATCTGGCTCGGGCAAGAGCGTGACGGCGATGTCGATCCTGAATCTGTTGCCCGACAACGCCCAGCGCTCGGGCGCCATCCTGTACCAGGGCAGCGACCTGCTC
>JBBRZR010000293.1:0-6566 GCA_038236495.1 Burkholderiales bacterium | reverse complement strand
TTGGGCTGCCGGCCAACGGCTTGCACGCGAGGCTCCCAAGGTGGTGACCTCGGACGGTCTCAAGCCGCGTGCGGCATCGCAATCGCCCTGACAGGTGCCTGCCTTTGGGTGCCTGCGTTTTGGTGACTACCTCCTGGTCGTGGCCCGGGCGCCGCCGCGTGCGCCAGCCCGTCGGTCACAGCTGCAAGCGGCCTGAGACCCTCTAGCCAACACGTTTCAGGCGGCCCGATGCCCAGGGCCGCGGAGACCGGCTGCGCCAGGGCTTCGTGGGGCCGAGTTTTGGCGCCAGATCGCAAGGGAAAACCCGGAGCCGGTCTCCACGGATGAAGCTCGTTTCGGCTGCGATCGACCCTCAACAGGCCGTTGCCGAACCCAAGGACTGCGTGAGTGGGTGGTCAAGCGCCTTGCCGGGGGGCCTTGGGGAGAAAAAAGGGCGTTTGAATTTCCTATCCGCCTTTGCGCTGCGGCAGCCGGCCGTTCGACCTTGCGGTCATCTTCGAACCGGTGGGGTCAGCGCAGACGATGTTGGCCCCGCGCAAATCGCAACTCAGGTCTGCGCCTGGCGGCGGCGCGCCAGCCACACGCCCAGCAGGCCAAAGGCCATCAGCAGATAGGTCGAGGGCTCGGGCACGGCCACCACGCTGCCCGTCAGGTGCAAGGTGACATCACCCAACACGCCGCTGTAGCCGCTGGCATTGGTACCGCCTGGGTGCAGCACCACGACCTGGTCAAAGCTGCCCAGGGTGCCGGAGCTGAAGGCCACCGTCAGGCCGCCCAGCGCGCTGCCTGCTGCCAGGTCGACGAAGCTGGTGAAGCCGCCGAGTGTGAAATCGCCGCTCGGGGTAATACCGCTCAAGTCGTAGCTACCCTTGAGCGCATCGGCCGGGCCCATGGCGGTGTTGAACACGCTGAGTTGGCTGCTCAGGCCGGCTGCACCGGCCAGCAAGGTGCCGAAGTCCAGCGTGTAGCTGGTGGCCGCGCCGCTGAAAGTGCCTTGCCCGCCGGTCTTGCCGAAGGCCGCCGCCGCGTAATTGTTGACCTGGGCGTGCAGCGTCAGGCTCTGCGTGCCGAGATCGAGGTCGGCCATGTCGGCGTTGTGGCTCTTGAAGGCCACGACGGCGCTGCTGTCGAAGACACCGGCTGTGGCCGTGTTCAAGCCCACCTGCAGACCTGTGTTATTGCTGGCGCCTGCAGCCACGCCTGCACCCAGGTTGCCACTGCTGGCAAACGGCGCAGCCGCGCCGCCTATGCTGGCTTGCAGCACATCGTTCAGCGCAGTCGGCGCCGCGCTGTTGGTGACCGAAACCGTGGCGTTGGCCACCGCTTGGCCCACGTGCACGATGCCGAAGTCCAGTGCTGCCGTGTTCAGTTGCGCCGCCGCTGGCGCATAGGCTTTGCCACTGACGGCCAGCAACTGGTTGTTGGTGTTGCCGAAGTTGTTGACCACGCCAAGCTGTTGGCCGGCCAGCACGCCGCTGCTGCTGGCGTTGAAAGTGACGCTGTAATTGCCCGTGCTGCTGCCAGCCGCCAACGGGCCCCAGTCGCCAGCTGTGACGCCACTGCCCGACAGCCGTGTGTCGGTGATGTGGGCGCCCAGCGCGCTGCTGGTCTGGATGGCGCCACGCAGGGCCGGGCCGCCGGTGTTGCTGTTGCCGACGGTGTAGCCCAGCGTGCTGGACTGGCCGACGCGCAAGCTGCCGAAATCGAGCACCGCGTTGCCCGATGTGCCGGACACCGTGATGCCGCCCGAAAGCGTTTGTGCGGTTGCGGCGCCCGCACCAGCGGCCGCGATCAAGCCCGTGCCGCTGACGTCAGCGCGGCGGTCGAAGGCGTTGCCGCTGCCGAAAGCCGCGTTGACGTAATCGCTGCCCACGGTGATGTTGGCGCCGGCCACGATGCTGGCCGTGGCCGCTTGCGTCAACACACCGGTGATGGCCAAAGGCGTGCCCGCTGCCACGTTGAGCGCAGCTCCGGCGTTGTTGGACAGGTTGCCGACCAGCGTCAGCGGGTTGCCCCCCTGCACCATGAACTGCGCGTTGTTGCTGACGTTGGCCGAGATGCTGCCGCCGCCATAGACAAGCTGGTCGTTGTTGACGATCAGCGGCGACGTCAGGCTGCCGCCGGTCACGTTCAACAGACCGGCCGCGCCGGCACTGTTGATGGTGACGTTGCCGGCAGACACCAGCGTGCCGCCACTGAGGTTGTAGGTGCCGCTCTCTCCGCTGGCCGCCGACAGGATCAGCGCGCCGGTAGTGACAGCGCCGCCGCTTTGGTTGAACACGCCGCCGCCGTTGCCACCGATGGTGGTGTTGGCCAGCACCGCCAGGGTGCCGCCATTCAGGTTGTACTGGCCGTGATTGCCGAGGTACAGGCCGAAGTTGGGGTCGTTGACGTTGACGCTGCCAGCGCTCTGGTTGAATTGCGCCGTACCGGCTGCGCCGGGGCCGCCGATGCCCAGGTCCGAGGCCACGTTCAGCGTGCCGCCGCTCATCGTGTAGATCGAATCGCTGCCCGCGAAGATGCCGATGTTCAGGAACACCGTGTTGTGCGTGCCGCCACTTTGGGCGAAGCGCGCCACGCCGCCTTCACCTACATAGGTGATGGCCGTGTTCAGCACGCCACTGCCGCTGAGGGCGTAACTGCCGTTGGCGTTGCCGCTGCCCACATACAGGCCGCCAGCCACGGTGGCCACGCCGTCGCTCTGGATCACGGTGCCGCTGGACAGGGTGCCGATGCCGGCACCGCCCACGCGCATGTCGCCGCCCACGGACAGTTGCGACGCCGCACCGCTGAGGCTGTAGATACCCGTGCCGCCGGCGTTGTCGCCGCCGTCACCGATCACCAAAGCACCGTTCAGCATGACCATGCCGCCCGTTTGGGTGAAGCTGCCCAGGCCCCCGGGCTCGCCGCCAAAGCCGCTGTTGCCCGCCCCGATGATGGTGTCGCCGCTGACCGTCAACACGCCATCGCTGAAGCTGTAGAGGCCTTGGCGCACCATGCCCGACGTGGGCTCAATCGCCGCCGGCTGCGAGCCCACGACCAGCTTGCCGGTGACGTTGTGCTCGCCGCCGCTCTGCAAGAAAGTGCCGAGCCCGAACACACTGACCGTGGTGCCGGTGGTGTTGAGTTGGCCGCCTTGCAGGTCGTAGGTGCCGTCGCTGTAGAAGGCATAGCCGCTGGGCGTGGCATCGGCAAACAGGCCGCTGTCGCCCAGAGCCAAGACGCCGGCGTTGAAGGTGCCGCCGGTCTGCACCACGCGGCCCTGGCTCGAGTAGCCCACCGACGTGAACTGCGACGTGGCGACACCGCCGCTGAGCTCATACCGGCCGGTGCCGTAGTGGTTGACGTAAGTCGGCGGGTTGTTGATGGGGTCGACAGGGTCGGGCACGACCTCGAAATTGCCGCCGACAATGATCTGCCCCGCGTTGACCGTACCGTCGGATTGCTGGAACAGGCCATTGATCAGACCGGGGTTGCGCGCGCTGTCGTCCCCGCGGCCCACGAACAACTGGCTGGCGACGGTCAAGCTGCCGCCGGACAGGATGTAGGTGCCATTGGCGCCGTTGCCCTGGCCCAGCGACACGTTGTTGGCCGTGTGCGAGCCACCGGTCTGGTTGAAGACGCCCGTGCCAAAGGTGCCGATGGTGGTGCCGCTGCCCGCGCTGCTGTCGTTGACGATGAGCTCGCCGCCGCTCAGGTTGTAGGTGCCGTTGTCACCGCCGATGTACAGGTTGCCCGTGGTGTTGCGCGTGCCGGCCGACTGGTTGAAAACACCCCTGCCACTGAAGCCCAGGGTGATGAAGCCACTGGACAGCGTGGTCGTGGTGGCGCCGCTGCTGTCGCTGTTGCTCAGGTTGTAGGTACCCGTGCCGCCATTGCCGCCCAGCGTGATGGAACGCCCGGCCTGCAGGTCGCCGCCGCTCTGGTTGAAGACGCCTTCTGAGCCCGTGTTGTTGCCGATGATGAAAGCGTTGGTGCCCAGGTCCTGGTTCAGGATGACCAGCGAGCCGCCGGTCATGTTAAAGGTGCCGTTGCCGTTGTGGCCGACGACGAGCTGGTCGGTCAGGCCGTTGCCGATGGTGAGCGTGCCACCCGCCAGCGTATAGGTACCCGCACCACTGGCGTCGTAGCCCATGAGGATCTGGTGCGCAACATGGTCACCTGCGTTCTGCACAAAGGCGCCGGTGCCAGAGGCGCCCAGCAGGATGAAGCTGCCGCTGTCCAGCGTGCCGCCGTCCATCGTGTACGTGCCGTTGCTACCGCCGCCATTGCCGATGAACATGGCGCCGTTGACCGCGCCGCCGTTCTGCGTGAAGGAGTTGTTGCCGCCGCTGCTGTTGCCCAGGTCGATGAACGAAGTAAGCGTGCCGCTGTTGATCGTGTAACTGCCGGTGCCCCCGCCAATGCCGATGGTCACGCCACCGGCAGTGACGATGCCGCCGTTCTGCATGAAGCTGCCGTTGCAATTGCTGAAACAGGAAAAGCCCCCACCGGGCTGCGTTGACACATTCGAGCCGCCGATCTGGATCTCGTTTTGCACGTTCAGGGCCAAGGCGTTGCCATTGCCCAGGTCACTGAGGATGTAGCTGCCGTTGCTGCCATCGCTGCGGGCGATGAACAGATAGCCGCCCCAGGGGTCGGGCGCCACAGCGGAGGCCGGGCCGCTGTAGCGAGGGCCGGTGATGTTGATGGTGGCGGCGCCATTGGCGTTGCTGTGCAGGACCTGGCCGGTACCGGCATCGCCCACCGTCATGTAGCCGCTGTAGCCACCCGCGTGGGTGATGTCGAGCAGGCCGGCGTTGAAGCTCAACGTGCCATCGCCCGTGGCCGTGTTGCCCAGAATCAGGGTGTCGAACGCGGGCAAGGACGCCGGCGGCACCGTCACCACCTCGATGCCGGTGTCGCCGATGATCAAGGTGGTCTGCGCCAGTGCGGGTTGCGCCAGACAGCCAGCAGCCAACATCAACGCGGCAAGCGCGCTCAGACGGGGCTGGCGTTGAAGTCGGCGTTGGTTCGTTTGCATGGCAGTTCCCTGGGTGTTCAAAGTGCCGCTCGGTTTGAGCGCAGGCCGCGCCCAACATCTCCGCAACGAAGGCGAAGACAGAAACGCGCTGGATCCAGTTTGCGCCGAAAACGTTAAACCAGCGATAAATCGAATGTGGATACAGCCGCAAACCCACCCCCCATTCAGGGGCCCGAGTAGCCGCAATCGGGCCTGCGGACGCCTTTTTGCCAGCGGCAAGGGTTGTGGCGATCGCGATCGTCGTTGCGTCAGAAGCCGCGATGGCACCACGCACCTCGTCATGTCGCCGCTGGAGTTCATGCAGCGGCATGCAGCGCTGGTGCCCAGACCGAGGCTGCATCTGATTCGCTTCCATGGCGTTCTCGCACCGAACGCCAAGCTGCGCGCGCATGTGGTGCCTCAAGAGCCCGAACCACCCGTGCAGGCCGCACCGCCGGCCGAGTGCGAGGCGACCTGTGCGCATCACCGTCCGGATCGGCTGAGCTGGGCCAAGCTGCTGAAGCGCGCGTTCGAGATCGACATGGCGCACTGCCCGAACTGCGGGGGCGAGCTGAAGATCATCGCGGCGATCCTGGAGCAGCCTGTGATCGAGAAGATCCTCACGCACCTGGGTCTGCAGGCCAGGGCGCCGCCGCGAACGCTAGCCCGTCGGTCGCAGCTGCAAGCGGCCTGAGACCCTCCAGCCAACACATTTCAGGCGGCCCCGAAGCCGGAGCTGCGGAGATCGGCTGCGTCTGGGCTTTGCAAGGCCGAGGTTTGAGGCCACGTCGCCCGGGAAAACCCGAAGGCAAGCGCTACGAACGACACCCTTTGGGGCTGCGATCAGTGGTCAACGGGCTGGTGCCGCGCCCAAAAACCACGCGGGTGCGTGTCCGAGAGCTCGGCGGGGGGTGTTCCGGGGGGTGTTCTGGGAAAAAAAAGGGCGTTTGAAAAACCTATCCCACCAGTTCGTCACGCAACGCCGCATCTTCGGGATATGGTGCCGGCCGTTGGAGTTCTTCTTGTGGGGCATTCGAGACTGCGCTCTGCGGCAACGGGCCAGCGTCCTACCGGGCGGCGAATCCGTGCACCAACGCCATCAAGGTGCGCTCCCGCGCAGATCGGACCTTGGCGGTAGCGGCCGTAGAACGAAGCAAAGTCGGGTCTTACGCACTTTGTGTGACGAAGGAGCCTTCAATTTGGATGTAGCACGCGTGCGCGCAGCAGGTCGAGGTTTGCTCGGCCATACATCTGCCGCTTGAGGAACTTCAATCGGTTGATCTGGCCCTCGACCTGCCCGCTGCTCCAAGGCGAGGTGAAGGCGGCCCTCACCGCAGACAAGTCCGCCGTCAGGCTGGCCGCGAAGCGTCTGATCTCCAGCGCTTGGGACTCCCGGGCGCGACTCAACCATCGATCAAAGCCATCGACATCGCGACGGTGTATCAAGCCCAGGAACTCACGGGCGAGGCTGCTCGCTTGCGCGATCTCCGGCTCAATGGCGCACAGGGCATCGACGAATTTGCAGTTCTCACTGCGCTTGGGTACCTCGTGCCCCCGCTCGTGC
>JBBRZR010000292.1:0-6569 GCA_038236495.1 Burkholderiales bacterium | reverse complement strand
TTGCGGGCTGAGGCTGCCCTTTGGCTCGCTGCCCAGGTACAGGTCGGCACGCCGGGTGAAGCTCTCCAGATCGCGCAGCAGGGCGGTGTCGCCACCGGCGCTGCCTGCACTGCCGGCGCGGGCAATCAGCCGCCGGGCCCGATCATTGCCCAGCATCGACACCCGACTCACGAAGATGTCGTAGCGCAGTTGCAGCGCAGCGCTGTCCGGCGCCTGGATGTCCTTGCGCAGCTGCTCACGCAGCCGCAGGTATTCCATCTCGACCTGGTAGAGGTTGAGCACCAGGTAGTCATCCTGGTACTGCACCGTGCTGTTGAGCAGGCTGTATTGGCGCGCCTGCACAAAGGCTGCGGCCAGCAGCGTGGCCAGCAGCAGCAGGCCGGTCACGCCGAACCAGGGCGACAGCCGTGGTGGCCCGGCGTCGTGCGCCAGGTCACCGGACCGCGGCGGGGTGGGCAAGCCCGGCGTCACAGCAGCTCGATCGCCTTCAGCTGCCAGGCGCAACGGCTGTAGTACACCGGGTTGCGCAGCTCGGCGTGCTGGTCGAACGGGTAGATGATGAACAGCGGCCCCTTGTCGCGCACCGCCATCGGCTTGTCGTCCAGCAAGCGGGCCAGCAGCATGTCGTAGCGCTGCGTGTCGTCCAGCGGCAGGTCGACCCGGTAGTCGTTCAGGGCCACCGCCCTCAGCTGGCTGCCATGGCCGCCGACGGCCGCCACCACGTCGCGCAGCAGCGGGCCGGTGAACTTGCGGGCCTGCGGGTACCAGGGGGTGCGGGTGCTGAAACTGGCTTGCGGCAAGCGCTCCAGCATGGCCATGTCGAACACTGCGGCGCTGCCGCGGTTGGTCTCGCGAACCTTGCCGTACACCGTGAGCAGCGGCGGGCCATCGATGGCGTCCAGCGCCTGGGCAGAGAACGCGGACAACAGGGGCAGCGGTGCCAGACCCAACAGCGTACGACGGTGCATTTTCAAGTGAACCCGTGGCCTCGAGCCGGCATGGTAACTGCTGTGCCGCAGCCGGGCGACGGGGCAGTGAAGCCGGCAGTGGCAGCGGTGCTGGGCGTTGTCGGGGTGACATGTTGCGGGTTCCCGGGGTGTCGTGCGCCGGCCCGCTGCGGCACACCGCTGGGCTGCCTGCTTACCTGATTCGACCCCATGAGCGCAATTGCCCCCGTCCCTTTGATGCCGTCTGGCCCAAGCGGCTGCCGCGCCAGCTGGTGCTGCCCCAGACCAGCCTGTGGGTCAACCTCGAGGTCTCGGCGCGGCGCTATCCCGACAACGCGGCCTACCTGTTCATCGGCCAGCCGCTGAGCTTTTCGGCCTTGCAGGCGCTGGCCGCCGGCCACCGGCCCGGCCCGCACACCGCCGTGCCCGACGACCTGGCGCTGCTGCCCTACACCAGCGGCACCACCGGCCTGCCCAAGGGCTGCATGCACAGCCACCGCACGCTGATGCACAACGTGATGGGCGGCGCAGTCTGGGGCCATGGCGGGCCGGAGGCGGTGGGCCTGGGCGTGGTGCCTATGTTCCACATCACCGGCTTCATCTACGGCGCGCTGGGCTCGGTAGCGGCCGGCAGCACCACCGTGATCCTGCCGCGCTGGGACCGTGAGCTGGCCGGCCGGCTGATCGCGCGCCACCAAGTCAGCCACTGGACCTGCATCCCGACCATGATCATCGACCTGTTCGGCAGACCGAATTACGCCAGCTTCGACCTGTCCAGTCTGCGCTTCGACTCAGGCGGCGGTGCCAAGGTGCCACGCATCGTCGAATTTGCCGATGCCTTGCCCAAGAGTGGCTCGGGCAAGGTGATGTGGCGGCTGCTGCAGGAGAAAGAGCCCGCGCCGACCTGAGCGAGCAGCGGGCGCCGGCACCGGTGCCTGGCTGACAAGCGCCCGTGCAGGCCGTCAGAAGCCCGAGCCGGGCGTCAGCAAGAAGGCGGCTTCTTCAGCCGTGTCGGCCCGACCCAGCAACGCATTGCGGTGCGGAAATCGACCAAAACGCGCCACGATGTCGTGGTGGCGCTGGGCCCAGTCAACCAGGCCGGCCAGCGCCGGGTCATCCTGGGCCAACTGGGTGAACAGCTGCACCGAGGTGCGCTGGTGCGACAGGTCCTCGGCATGCTCAAACGGCAGGTAGACAAACTGGCGCTGCACGCCGGTGAGCGCGCGGTCCAGCCCCGAGGCCACCAGGGCGCGGGCGATGTGCAGCGCCTGGGCGTCGCCGGCAAACGACCGTGCCGTGCCGCGAAAGTGGTTGCGGGTGAACTGGTCCAGCAAGATCAGCCGGGCCAGCGCGGGCAGCGCTTGCAGCGGGCGGTTGATCCAATCCTGCGTCAGGTCGGCCTCGCCGCCGACCAGCGCTTGCTCGATCAGCGGGCCAAACCTGCGGCCGATCTCGGCATCGAAGGCGGCGTCCTTGCGGAACCAAGCGGTGCGGGTCTGCGCATGGTCCGGGTCGTCGGGCGGGCCGAACCAGAAGTCCAGCACTTCGAGGGCGGTGGTGTGCATCGGTGTTTTGTCCTGTGGGGTGGGCCAGGGGATTCAGTCCAGCCGGGCGCCGGAGTCTTTGACGGCCTTGGCCCAGCGCGGCATCTCGGCGGCCAGGAAGCGGGCAAAGTCGTCACTGCCCAGAAAGGCCGGATCGGCGCCTTGCTGCACCATGCGGCTGCGGATCTCGGGCGCGTCGAGCGCGGCCTTGAAGGCGGTTGACAGCTTGTCCAGCACCGGCTTGGGCGTGCCGGCCGGCGCCAACACGCCGTAAAAGCCGACCACCTCGAAGTCTTTGATGCCGGCCTCGATCATCGTGGGCACGTCCGGCAGTGCCGGGTTGCGGGCCCGGCTGGTGACGGCCAGCGCGCGCAGCTTGCCGCTCTTGACGTAGGAGGCGGCCTGCGGGATGGACTCGGCCATCAACTGCACCTGGCCGCCCATCAGGTCGGTGAAGGCAGGTGCGCTGCCGCGGTAGGGGATGTGCACGATGAAGGTGCCGGTGGCCTGCTTGAACATCTCGGGCACCAGGTGGCTGATGCCGCCGTTGCCGGCCGAGCCGTAGTTCAGCTGGCCCGGACCGGCCTTGGCCAGGGCCACCAGCTCGGCCACGGTGCGGGCCGGCACAGCCGGGTTGACCACCAGGGCCAGGGGCTGCTGCGCCGTGCGGGCCACCGGGGCAAAGTCGCGCAGGGTCTGGTACGACAGCTTGCTGTAGATCGCCGGGTTGATCACCATCGTGCCGGTGTTGGCCATCAGCAGGGTGTAGCCGTCGGGCTCGCTGCGGGCGACAAACTCGGCGCCCACGCCGCCGCCCGCGCCGGCCTTGTAGTCAACGATCACCGGCTGGCCGAGCAGCGTGCCCAGCTTGTCGGTCAGCAGCCGGGCGTGGGCGTCCAGCGGCCCGCCGGCCGGGAAGCCGATGATCAGCTTGATGGGTTTGTTCGGGAAGGTCTGGGCCATCGCCGATGCGCCGGCCAGCAGCATCAGCAAGCCGGTCAACGCCAGCAGGCGGGTCTGCACCACCCGGCGGTTGCAGCGAAGGGACGGAATGCTCATCGGGTTTCCAGCAAATCCTGGGTTTCGGGGTGGCGCCGCATGTAGGCCGCCACATAGCTGCAGACCGGGCGCACCTGCCAGCCCAGCGCGCGGGCCTGGTCCAGCACCCCCTGCACCAGCGCCGCGGCCAGGCCCTGGCCTTGCAGTGCGGCGGGCACCTCGGTGTGCACGATATGCATCACTTTGCCCAACAGCCGGTAGTCGGCAACGCAGCGGCCACCCTCGACATCGGCTTCGAAACGTTGGGCGGCGCGGTCATGGGTGACGGTCAGGGCGGGCATGGTCGGCTTTGTGGAAGGTGGGCGATAGTGTCAGCGTGCCAGCTGCTGCCACAAAAAGGCAAATTCCAACGCCAGCATGTCGGCCTTTTGCCGGTTGTCGGCGGCGCCGGCGTGGCCGCCCTCGATGTTCTCGTAGTACAGCGGTGCATGGCCAAGTTCCGCCATGCGGGCGGCCATCTTGCGCGCATGGCCGGGGTGCACCCGGTCGTCGCGGGTGGAGGTGGTGAACAGCACCTTGGGCAGGGTCACGCCGGCTTTGACGTTCTGGTACGGGCTGTAGGCGCTGATCCAGGCCCACTCATCGGGCTTGTCCGGGTCGCCGTATTCGGCCATCCAGGACGCGCCGGCCAGCAGCTTGTGGTAGCGCCGCATGTCCAGCAGCGGCACCTGGCAGACCACCGCGGCAAACAGCTCGGGCCGCTGCAGCATCACCGCGCCCACCAGCAGGCCGCCGTTGCTGCCGCCCTGGATGCCCAGGTGCTTGGCGCTGGTGACCTGGCTGGCGATCAGGTCCTCGGCCACCGCGGCAAAGTCGTCGTAGCTGCGCTGCTTGTGGGCCTGGATCGCGGCCTGGTGCCAGGCCGGGCCAAATTCGCCGCCGCCCCGGATGTTGGCCACCACCAGCACGCCGCCGTGGGCATACCAGGCGGTGCCAAAAGCGCCCGAGTACCAGGGGTTCTTGGAGATCTCGAAGCCGCCGTAGCCGTTGAGCACCGTCGGGTTGTTGCCGTCGGCGACAGCGCCTTTGGGCCAGACGATGAAGTAGGGCACGCGGGTGCCGTCCTTCGATGTCGCAAAGCGCTGCTCTACCCGCATGCCGCTGGCGTTGAAGTAGGCCGGCAGCGCCTTCAGCGGCGTCAGGCCGTCTTGCCGGGTATTGCCCAGCAGCAGCGAGTCGGGCGTGAGGAAGTCGGTGTAGGTCAGCAGGAAGTCCTCGGCCAGGCGGTCCTGGTGGGTACTGTCAAGGTCCAGCTCGGGGTCGTGCAGCGCGCTGGCGTTCAAGGTGCCGGGAAACGGTGTCTTGATCTCGCGCCCGACCCAGCCGCTGCCCTCGGGCCGCCAGGCCTCCAGCTTGCCGGCCACGTTGTCCAGCAGGTTGAGCAGCACCTGGCTGCGGGTGGTGCTGAAGCCGGCCAGAGACCGGGTGGCGCTGGGCGTGAACAGCGCCTGCAGCGGCGGCATGGCCGCACTGTCGGCGGCGGCCAGGATCTTGTCGGCATCGCCCACCAGCAGCGAGCCACCCGGCCAGGTGGTGCCAGCCACCGCCCAGGCGCTGCGCAACTGCACCAGCGCGCGCTCGCGCCAGAAGTGGATCTCGGCGTCGTCGGGCAGGTTGATGGGCTGCAGTCGGTCGCCCACCCACAGCGACTGCTGCTGGTGGTAGAAATCGGTGGCCCGGCTGAAGACGGTGCGCTCGAAGCCGGGCGTGGCGTCCACGCTGACACTGACCGAGACATCCTGGGTCTGGCCCTCGAACACCGTGACGGCTTGGGCCAGTGGCTGGCCACGCTGCCAGCGCCTGATGATGCGCGGGTAGCCCGAATCGGTCAGCGAGCCGGGGCCAAAGTCGGTGCCGACATAAATGGCATCCCGGCTGTGCCAGTCGACCCGGCTCTTGGCCTCGGGCAGCGCAAAACCACCCTCGACAAAGCGTTTGGCGGCGGTGTCGAACTCGCGCACCAAGTGGGCGTCGGCACCGCCGCGTGACAGGCTCACCAGGCAGCGGGTGTAGGCCGGCCCCAGGCAGGTGGCGCCAGCCCAGACCCAGTTTTCGCCTTCGGCCTTGGCCAGTGCGTCCAGGTCGATCACCGTGTCCCAATCGGGTTGCGGCTTGCGGTATTCGGCCAGCGTGGTGCGGCGCCACAGGCCGCGTGGGTGCTCGGCGTCGCGCCACAGGTTGTAGAACTGCTCACCCCGCCGGCTGATGTAGGGGATCTTGTCGCGGGAATCCAGGATCGCCCGGAAGCCATCGCGCATGGCCGCGAAGCGTGGCTGCTTCTCAAGCTGGGCGCGTGATTCGGCGTTGCGGGCCCTCACCCAGTCCAGCGCGCGCTCGTCCAGCACCGCTTCCAACCACAAGTAGGGGTCGTCGCTGGCGCTGGGGGTCGCAGCGGGGGGTACGGCGGGTGTGGCGGTGGATGGGGCAGTGAAGGCGGTCATGGGCGTGAGCGCGGCCAGCGCGCCGAACAAGGTGCACAACAGGGCGGACTTCATGGCGGACGTCGGGGCGGACGTCGGGCATCGTGGGCGGGCGGGCAAGGTGCCCGGCATCAGTTGCCACCGCGCCACAGCGCCTGGGGCAGCACTTCGACGGTGCGATTGCCGTCGCTGACATACACATGGCCGTCCTGGATGCTGACCTGCAACTGCATCGAGCGCTGCGCCATCGCGGCCAGCGCCTGGCTCTGCTCGGACGGCAGCTGCCAGATTTCCAGGTTGCGCAACCGGCTGATCTTGTTGGCGATGCCGGCATACCAGATCGGCGCCGAGTTGCTGTAGCAGTACAGCGTGACGCGCCGGGCGCGGCCACAGGCCTTGGCCAGCCGGCGCTCCTCGGGCTGACCCACCTCCACCCAGTGCAGCAGCTGGTCGGACAAGTCTTTTTGCCAGAGGTCGGGCTCGTCGGCGTCGGCCATGCCGCGTGCCAGCAGCAGCGCGCCCTGGTGGTCGTCGGCCGGCACGTTCAGCGCAAACGCCAGCAGCCGGGCCATCAAGCGCTCTTCGGTCTCGGACGGCTG
>JBBRZR010000291.1:0-6572 GCA_038236495.1 Burkholderiales bacterium | reverse complement strand
GCTCCAGATCCACCCGCACACCGCTGCGGATGTCGATCGGGCTTTGCCGCGTGCCGGTGCTGCAGGTGGAGAACTCGGCCTTCATGTCGCCCCACTGCTCGGGCCCGCCGGCGCCGCCGTAGCTCCAGTGCGCGGCGTGGCCGCCGGGCAAGGCAGCGGCGGCGGCACGCGGCCTGGCGGCCTTGGCCATGCTGCCCTGGCCGCCGGCCTTGGGCTCGGCGGCCGCGCCGCCGTGTGCAGCTTCACCCGATTTGGACACCACCCGCACCACGTAGGGCGAGGCCGACTCGGGCGCCTTGGCGGCGCCCAGCTTGGCGGCCAGCTTTTCACGCAGGGTGTCCATCGGATCGCCGGCCGCAGCGGGTGCCGCAGCCGGCGCCTTGGCGGTGGGTTTGGCGGCTGCGGCCGGCGCGGCATGCTCGTCCGAGGCCCAGGCCGGTGCGCCGGCGCACAAGGCCGCGGCCAGCAGCACCGCCAAGCGAAGGCGGGCGCTGCCGCGCCAACCCCGAGCAGCGTCGGCCATGTGGGCCTCGCCATCGGTGCGGTCCGGGGGGCAGTCAAGGGATCGGCAGGCAGTGTTGGGCATGGCAAAGGGCTCGCGGCTGGGGTCCAAGGCCCGCCGCAGATGCGGGCCTGTACCCCGTCGGTATCGGCCGCTGGCCTGCCAGCTTGAGGGCGGCATGCGGTCTGCCACCGCCGCTGGCGCAGTCCGCCAGCCAGCCGGACCGGCGCTCAGGCCGGCAATCGCTTGACCCAGATCCAGGCCACCATGCCCACCGACATCAGGCCAAACGACGCCAGCGCCAGCGCAATGGTCGAGTGCATCACCAGCGGCGCCACCACGCCCGCCACCAAGCCGTTGGCCGCGCTGCCGACACAGGCCTGCAGCGACGAGGCCATGCCGCGCCGGTCGGGCGCCAGGTCCAGCACCATCAGGGTGACCACCGGCACCATCAGCGCCCAGCCAAAGGCAAACAGGCCCACCGGCAGCAAGGCCCAGCTCGCGTGCGGCTTGAGCAGCAGGTTGAGCACCACGTTGAGCAGCGACATCGCCAGCATGATTGAAAAACCGTAGCGGATCTGGCGCTTGGGCGGGACGCGGCCGGCCAGGCGACCACTGACAAATGCGCCGGCCATGATGCCGCCGATGGTCAAGCCGAAGAACCAGAAGAACTGGGTCGGCCCCAGGCCGAGGTGGGTGCCCAGCCACTCCGGCGCCGACAGCACGTACAAAAACATGCCGTTGAAGGGCACGCCGCTGGCAAACACCAGCAGCACGAAGCGGGGGTTTTTGACCAGATCGGCATAGGCCCGCATCAAGGGGCCAGGCGCAAAGGATTGGCGGTCATCGGCATGCAGCGTCTCGGGCAAAAAGCGGGCGTTGATGCCGAACAACAGCACGCCTATGCCCACCAGCAGCCAGAAGATCGAATGCCAGCCCAGGTGCACAAACAAGAATCCACCCAGCACCGGCGCGATGGCGGGCGCCACGCCAAAGAAGATCGTCACCTGCGACATCAGGCGCTGGGCCTCCTCGGGCGGGCACATGTCGCGGATGATCGCGCGTGAAATCACCACGCCAGCACCGGCCGACATGCCCTGCAGCGCCCGGAAGGCCACCAGCTGGCCGATGGTCTGGCTCAACGCGCAGCCGAGTGAGGCCAGCGTGAACAGCGCCAGCCCGATCAGCACCACCGGCCGGCGGCCAAAGCTGTCGGACAGCGCCCCGTGGAACAGGTTCATCAGCGCGAAGCCGAACAGATAGGCCGACAGCGTCTGCTGCATCTGCGCCGGCGTGGCACCCAGCGAGGCGGCGATGCCGGAGAACGCCGGCAGGTAGGTGTCGATCGAAAACGGCCCCAGCGTGCCCAGGCAAGCCAGCAGCATGGCCAGAGCCCAGCGCGGGTGGCGCCAGAGTTGTTGTGCGTTGGGGTTCATCGGGTCGGGTGCTGGCCGTGGTGCGGGCCGGGATGCAGGCCGGTTTGCGGGCCAAGGTACAGGCCCGAAGCGGTCGAATTAGTGTGAAGCGGGCCGATAGGCCGGATTCTGTGCAGCGCCAGCGCCTCTTGCGAAGCGCGGGCGCCGTGACCGCCATTCCTCTGGGCCGGGAGTCACCCCGCCGGCTCGATGCCACCTACCCGCACACTCGCCCCGGGCCGGGGTTCTGTTGAGCGCGGACGAATCCGCGCCGCTCGACATGTGCCTATTCGGTGTTGCTGCGCGTAGAGATTGCCCGTTTCACTCGTGGCGGGTTCCCCGCCACGAGTGGCTGTGCAGTTCCAGGCTTGCGCCTGGACCGTCTGGCTATCGCCATCCGGCTACCGGCTTGCGCCGGCGCTGCACAGAACACCCGGGTGGCTAACCGCCCCGACTCGTCTCTGTTGCTCTGATCCTCACCTCACGGTGGACAGCCGTTAACTGCTACGCCGCCCTGTGCAGTCCGGACCTTCCTCCAGGGCCACCTTTCGATGATTGCCCCAGCGGCGGTCTGGCCCACTTCACCGTGCGATTATCGGGCCTGTCTGATTCCCTCACCGATGCCAGGAGACCGACCCATGAAAGCCGCCAATATCCTCGCCACGATTGGCCACACGCCGCACATCCGGATCAACCGCCTGTTTGCGGGCTCGCCGGGCGCCGAGGTCTGGATCAAGAGCGAGCGCAGCAACCCGGGCGGCTCGATCAAGGACCGCATCGCGCTGGCGATGGTCGAGGCCGCCGAGGCCAGCGGCGCGCTGCTGCCCGGCGGCACCATCATCGAGCCGACCTCCGGCAACACCGGCATCGGCCTGGCGATGGTGGCCGCCGTCAAAGGCTACAAACTGGTGCTGGTGATGCCCGACAGCATGAGCATCGAGCGCCGCCGGCTGATGCTGGCCTACGGCGCCAGCTTCGATCTGACACCGCGAGAAAAAGGCATGAAGGGATCGATCGCCCGGGCCCAAGAACTGGTGGCGGCCACGCCCGGCGCCTGGATGCCGCAGCAGTTCGAGAACCCGGCCAACATCGAGGTGCATGCGCGCACCACGGCCGAGGAGATCGCGGCAGACTTTCCTGAAGGGCTGGACGCGATCATCACCGGCGTGGGCACCGGCGGCCACCTGACCGGCTGCGCCCAGGTGCTCAAGGCGCGCTGGCCAAAGCTGAAGGTGTTTGCGGTCGAGCCGTCGGCCTCACCGGTGATCTCGGGCGGCGCACCCAGCCCGCACCCAATCCAGGGCATCGGCGCCGGTTTCATCCCGGCCAACCTGCACACCGCGCTGCTGGACGGCGTGATCTTGGTGGACGCCGAAGCCGCGCGCGAGATGGCGCGCCGGTCGGCCAGCGAAGAGGGCATCCTGGTGGGGATTTCCAGCGGCGCCACCTTGGCGGCCATCGCGCAAAAGCTGCCCGAACTGGGCGCTGGCGCCCGGGTGCTGGGTTTCAACTACGACACCGGCGAGCGGTATTTGTCGATCGAGGGATTTTTGCCGGCCTGACCGGGCAGCCGTGGCGGCCGGAACACCGTGGCATCGGCATAAAACGCAGGGTCCTGGTTGGCCGGCCACCAACCCGGCACGCCCAGCACGGGCAAGGGCCAGAACGGCTTGGCGGCCCAGCCGGCAGCGTCCAGCGCCAACGGGTCGGCGAGCAGCACATGGGCCGTCAGTGTGGTGCGCGGCGCCGTCGTCAGCTTTTCCAGCAAGGCATGGCCGACCAGCGTCAGCCGCGCCTCGGCCCACAGGGCGCGGTGGGTGACAAACAGCGCGTGCCAGTCGCGCTGGCGCAGCGCAGCCAGCAGCGGCTCGGGCGCCTGCAGCACGGCACCGTTTTCATCGAACAAGGTCAAGGCGTCGCGCAGTGGCCCCCGCACCGTGCCGATGCCGGCGCGGCTGATTTCGGCGGCCTGCAAGCCGTTGAGGTGTCGCTTGATCGCCGGTTGCTGCAGCCAGACCAGGCCGTTGAAAAAGTCGTGCAGGTTGTCGCGTGTCGGCACCTGGCCGGTGCGGTGAATGAAGGCCTCGTAGGACTCGCCGGTCGGCAAATCGGTTTGCGGCACAAAACGGGGCGGCAAGGCTGCAGCCAAAGGCGCGGCTGCGGGCTGCGCTGCGAGCGCCAGCGCCTGGTTCAAGGCCCGTGCCACCGGGCTCGCCAGCGCAGCGGACTGCTGCCAGCAGCGCAGTGCACTGTCCAGCGCTGGCCGCAGCGGCGCCAGCCACGGCGCATCCAACTGCAACAGCAGCGGGCAACTTGCCGGCATCGCGGTCAGCGGCATCAAGCCTGCCACCCCCTCGCAACCGCGCAGCCGACCCGGGCTCAATCCTGCTGGCGCCAGGCCAGGGTTTCACCGCTACACAGCGGCTTGAGCAGGGCGTCGCCAAACGGCAGCGACTCGGGCAGCACCCAGGGCTGGCGCAGCAGCGTCACGGTGCCTGTGTTGCGCGGCAGGCCGTAGAAGTCCGGGCCGTGCTGGCTGGCAAAACCTTGGAGCTTGTCGAGTGCACCCGCCGCATCAAAGGCCTGGGCGTAAAGCTCTAGCGCGCTCAACGCGGTGAAGCAGCCCGCACCGCAGACCGAGGCCTCCTTCAGCGCGGCGGCGTGGGGCGCGCTGTCGGTACCCAAAAAGAACCGGTCCGAGCCCGAGGTGGCCGCGGCCACCAGCGCCTGGCGGTGGCGCTCGCGCTTGAGCACCGGCAGGCAGTAGTAATGCGGACGCAGGCCGCCGAGAAAGATCGCGTTGCGGTTGAACAGCAGGTGGTGCGCGGTGATCGTGGCGGCGGTGTGGGCACCGGCGCTGGCGACGTATTGCGCCGCATCCTGGGTGGTGATGTGCTCGAACACCACCTTCAACTCGGGGAAGTCGCGCCGCAGCGGCACCATCACCTGGTCGATGAACACCGCCTCGCGGTCGAACAGGTCCACCGCCGGGTCGGTGACCTCGCCGTGCACCAGCAGCAGCAGACCGGCGCGCTGCATCGCCTCCAGCGCAGGGTAGGTATTGCGGAGGTCGGTGACACCGGCGTCACTGTTGGTGGTGGCACCGGCCGGGTAGAGCTTGACCGCCACCACGCCGGCGTCCTTGGCGCGCTGGACCTCGTCGGCCGCCAGCCGGTCGGTCAGGTACAGCGTCATCAGTGGGGTGAAGTCCAGGCCGGCCGGCAGCGCGGCCAGGATGCGGTCGCGGTAGGCCAGGGCCGCCGCCGCGGTGGTGACTGGTGGCTTCAGGTTGGGCATCACGATGGCCCGGGCGAACTGGCGTGCGGTGTGCGGCAGCACGGCCGCCATCGCTGCGCCGTCGCGCAGGTGCAAATGCCAGTCGTCGGGGCGGGTGAGCGTCAGGGTGACAGGGCTTGCGGATGCAGCGGGCATCGAGGAGGCGGGCGTCGAAGTCATCGCTTATTTTCGCACCCGACCAACGTGGCGATAACCGGCGATCCCTCTCGGTCAGGCGCCAGATACGCCACCAGCGCCAGGCACCCAGTTCAGGATGAAATTCCGCTGTTCGTCGGTTTCAGGCGACACCGGCGCCCTCGCTCGTTTTTCCATCACCTGCCACTTGCGCGCCAACAGCGCCAGCGCCTGGTCCGGTGCGTAACCGTGCTCGACCAACAAACAGCCAACCACTGTGCCGGTGCGGCCGATACCGCCATGGCAGTGCAGGTAGAGCGGCTGGCCGGCCTGCAGCGCAGCCTGAACGGTGTCGAGGATGCGGCGCATCAGCGCCGCGTCGGGCACTGCGTAGTCGGTGATCGGTAGCCTGTGCAACTGCAGCCGTTGGCCGCGCGACGCGGCGCAGTTGGCCAGCAGGCCGCGGTAGTCGGGCAGCCGCTCTGCGGCGTCGGTCAGGTCCAGCCACTGGCGGATGCCTGCATCCAGCAACGCGCCGACCGCGGCAAGCTGCGCGGCAGGGTCAGCCGAGCCGGGATGCTGTCCCGCCAGCAACGCGCCGGGCAGCAGCCAGTAGCAGTTGTCGTGTGGCCTGGGCCAGGCATCACCGGGCGCCTCGAACGCCGAGCCACCAGCGGCCGGCGCCGCGTCGGACATTGGCCGATGCCCGCTCAGTGCGTCAGGATCTTGGACAGGAAGTCGCGCGTGCGCTCGCTCTTCGGGTTGTCGAAGAACTCATGCGGCGGTGCCTGCTCGACGATCTGGCCCTGGTCCATGAAGATCACCCGGTTGGCCACCGCCTTGGCAAAGGCCATCTCGTGGGTGACACACAGCATGGTGATGCCCAAGCCGGCGAGCTCGACCATCACGTCCAGCACCTCCTGGATCATCTCGGGGTCGAGGGCGGAGGTGGGCTCGTCGAACAGCATGATCTTGGGCGTCAGGCACAGCGCGCGGGCAATCGCTACCCGTTGCTGCTGGCCACCCGAAAGTTGCAACGGGTATTTCTTGGCCTGCTCGGCAATGCGCACCCTTTTCAGTTGCTGCATGGCCCGCTCTTCGGCCTCGGCCTTGGGCACCTTGCCCACCCACATCGGCGCCAGCGTCAGGTTCTCCAGCACGGTGAGGTGCGGGAACAGGTTGAACTGCTGGAACACCATGCCCACATCCTTGCGGACCTTTTCGATGGCCTTGATGTCGTCGGT
>JBBRZR010000290.1:0-6607 GCA_038236495.1 Burkholderiales bacterium | reverse complement strand
TGGCGGCGCTGGCCTGGCGCAGCGGCGTGATCCGCGGCCTGCGGGCGCTGCCGGTACCCGATCCTGCCGACCTGGCCTGGGGCGCCGAGGCGACTTTGGGTGCGGTGCCCAGTCCCTGAGTGCCCTGATCAGCCCAGCGCCGGCGCAAAGCGGTCCACCGCATCGGTGATCAGCCCGTCGATGCCGAGCGCCAGCAAGCGCTGTGCATCGGCGGGCTCATTGACGGTGTAGACCAGCGCGCGCCGACCCGCGGCCTGCAGTTGGGCGCACAACGCGGCGTCCATCAGCGCGTGGTGGGTCACCACCGCCACACAGCCCAGCGCCGCGGCCCGGTCAGACCAGCCGGCCCACAGGGTGTCCAGCAGCAAGGCGCGTGGCAGGCCGGGCTGCGCTGCCTGGGCGCTGGCCAGTGCGTGCGGGCTGAACGAGCTCAGCAGCGGTGGGGTGGCTTGCCCAGCCCACAGCCGGGCGGCGTGCTCGGCCACCACCTGGCCTGTGATCTGCTCTTGGCCCGGCGTAGGCTTGATCTCGATGTTGAGCGCCAGGCCATTGCGCTGCACAAATGCAGCCACCGCCTGCAAGCTGGGCATCGGTTCACCAGCAAAAGCCCGGCTGTGCCAGCTGCCGGCGTCCAGCTGCGACAACGCGGCCCAGGGCAGGTCGCCGGCTGTACCGTGGCCGTTGGTGGTGCGCTCCAGCATGGCGTCGTGCAGCAAAAACGGCACACCGTCGGCGGACAGTTTGACGTCGCACTCAAACGCCCGGTAGCCGTGGGCTGCGCCCAGCCTAAACGCCGCCAGCGTGTTCTCGGGCGCCAGCTTGCCAGCACCGCGGTGCGCCACCCAGCGTGGATAGGGCCAGGGGGCCATTCAGTGGCCCACCCGAAGGCCGCTCTCGGCGTCGAACCAGTGCAGGTGATCGGCCGAGGCGGTGAGGGCGATGGTCTGGCCGACGCGGGGCGGCACCAGCGTGGCGTCGATGCGCACCGTGAACAGCACCCCACCCAGCCGCCCGTGCACCAGGCGCTCGGCGCCCAGCATTTCAACGGTCTCTACCGTCAGCGGCCAGCGCCCGTCGGCGGTGATGGCGACATGCTCGGGCCGCAGCCCCAGCACCAGGGCGCCGGCACTGGGCGCCGCGCTGGGCAAGGGCAGCAGCACGTCGCCGACGGCAAAACGCGAGCCGTCGGCACGCCCGGTCAGCAAATTCATGGGCGGTGAGCCGATGAAGCTGGCGACAAAGCTGCTGGCCGGTTTGCCGTACACCTGCTCGGGCGTGCCCATCTGCTCGACCCGCCCGGCGTTCATCACGATCATGCGCTGGGCCAGCGTCATCGCCTCGACCTGGTCGTGGGTGACAAACAGCGAGGTCACACCCAGCTCGCGGTGCAATTTTTGGATCTCGAGCCGGGTCTGGGCACGCAGCTTGGCGTCCAGGTTGGACAAGGGCTCGTCGAACAAAAACGCCGACGGCTGGCGCACGATGGCGCGGCCCATCGCCACCCGCTGTCGCTGGCCGCCCGACAGCTCGCGCGGGGTGCGCTGCAGGTAGGGCGCCAGCTCCAGGATGCCGGCTGCTTTTTGCACCCGCTGCTCGATCTCGTCCTTGGGCACGCGGGCGATCTTCAGGCCGTAGGCCATGTTGTCGTACACGCTCATGTGCGGGTAGAGCGCGTAGTTCTGGAACACCATCGCGATGTCGCGGTCGGCCGGCTCCACATCGTTGACCACCCGGCCGCCTATGGCGATCTCGCCGCTGCTGATCTCCTCCAGCCCGGCCACCATGCGCAGCAAGGTGCTCTTGCCGCAGCCCGACGGCCCGACGATGACGATGAACTCGCCATCGTTGATGTCGGCCGAAACGCCGTGGATCACCGGGTTGGCTTTGGCACCGCGGCCGTAGCGCTTGGTGACGTTGCGAATCGATATCGCGCCCATGTTTTTCTCGAATGTCCTTGTTGTCCTGCGCGCCGCTGGGCGTACAGATTATTTTTCAGTATCGACCAGGCCCTTGACAAACCAGCGCTGCATCAGGATCACCACCAATGCCGGCGGCACCATGGCCATGATCGCGGTGGCCATCACGATGTTCCATTCGTTGCCCGAGTCGCCGCCGGCGATCATCCGGCGTATGCCCACCACCACCGGGTACATGTCCTCGCTGGTGGTGGCCAGCAGCGGCCACAGGTACTGGTTCCAGCCGTAGATGAACTGGATCACAAACAGCGCCGCGATCGAGGTCTTGGACAGCGGCAGCAGGATGTCCCAGAAAAACCGCATCGGCCCGGCGCCGTCCATGCGTGCAGCCTCGACCAGCTCTTCGGGCACCGTCAAAAAGAACTGGCGGAACAAAAAGGTGGCCGTGGCCGATGCGATCAGCGGGATCGTCAGCCCGGCATAGCTGTTGAGCATCCCCAGGTCGGACACCACCTGGTAGGTGGGGCCGATGCGCACCTCCACCGGCAACATCAGCGTGACGAAGATGGCCCAGAAAAACAGCCCGCGCATCGGAAACCGGAAGTACACCAGCGCAAACGCCGACAGCAGCGACACGCTGATCTTGCCAAAGCAGATCACCAGCGCTGTGACCAGGCTGACCCACACCATGCGGCCCACCGGCGCGTTGGACCCGGCACCGCCGCCGTGCCCGGTCAGTGCGGCCGAGTAGTTGGCCCAGAAGTGGCTGCCCGGCAGCAGCGGCATCGGCGCCTGCACGATCTCTTGCGCGGTGTGGGTGGACGCCACAAAAGCGATGTACAGCGGAAACGCCACCACCAGCATGCCCAGGATCATCACCACCTGGGCCAGCAGGCCCAGGGTGGAACGGCGCTCGACCATCAGTAGTTCACTTTCTTCTCGACATAGCGGAACTGCAGCACCGTCAGCAGCACGACGGTCAGCATCAGGACCACCGATTGCGCGGCGGAGCCGCCGATGTCACCACCCTTGAAGCCGTCCTGGTACACCTTGTAGACCAGGATCACCGTGTCGCGGCCCGGGCCGCCGCTGGTGGTGGCGTCGATGATCGCGAAGGTGTCGAAGAATGCGTAGACGATGTTGATCACCAGCAAAAAGAAGGTGGTGGGCGACAGCAGCGGCAGCTGGATCGTCCAGAACCGCCGCCACGGCCGGGCGCCGTCGATGGCTGCGGCCTCGATCAGCGATTTGGGGATGCTTTGCAGCCCGGCCAAAAAGAACAAAAAGTTATAGGACAGCTGCTTCCAGACCGAAGCGGCCACGATCAGCCCCATCGCGTGGCTGGAGTTGAGCAGGTGGTTCCACTCGATGCCGAAGTATTTGGCCAGGCCAAACGCCACCACCCCGATCGAGGGCGAAAACATGAACACCCACAACACCCCGGCCACCGCCGGCGCCACCGCATACGGCACGATCAGCATGGTGCGGTAGAACAGCGCACCCCGCACCACCCGGTCGGCAAAGATCGCCAGCAGAAGCGCCAGCGAGATGCCCAGCACCGCCACCAGCACTGAAAACACCGCGGTGTTGCGGAATGACTCCAGGTAGGCCGCGTCCGCAAACAAGATCTTGAAGTTGTCCAGCCCCACCCAGCGCGTGGACAGCCCGAAGCTGTCCTGCACCTGCAGCGACTGCAGCACCGCCTGCACCGCGGGCCAAAAAAAGAACACCGCAATGATGACCACTTGCGGGGCCAGCAGTACCCAGGGCAGCCAGGACGAGCTGAATCGAACGCGTTTTTCCAAGATGGTGGACCGGACGGGTGGCGCTTATGGGCGCTTATTGGGGCTTGCTGGCCTTCTCAAACCGCTCCAGCTGCTCGTTGCCACGCTTGATCGCAGCCTCCAGCGCCTCTTTCGGCTCACGCTTGCCCGACCAGATCGACTCGGTTTCTTCGTCGATGATGGTGCGGATCTGCACAAAGTTGCCCAGCCGGATGCCTCGCGATTTGTCGGTGGTCTTGCGGATCATCTGCGTCACCGCCACGTCGGTGCCCGGATGCTCCTTGTAGAAGCCCGATTTTTCGGTCAGCTGGTAGGCCGCCATCGTGATCGGCAGGTAGCCGGTGCGCTTGTGGCTGGCCGACTGCACGGCCGGGTCAGACAGGTAATTGAAAAACTGGGCCACGCCCTTGTACTCGGCTGGCTTCTTGCCGGCCATCACCCACAGGCTGGCGCCGCCGATGGCGGTGTTCTGTGGCGCGCCGGGCACGTCGGGGTAATAGGGCAGGGCGGACAGGCCGTAGCCAAACTTGGCGCCCTTGGCGACATCAGCGTACGAGCCCGAAGAGCCGGTCATCATCGCGCACTCACCCGAGACAAACGACGGCACCGCCACGCTGGCCCGGCCCTTGTAGACAAACAGCCCTTGCTTGGACATGTTGGCCAGGTTCTCGAAGTGGCGCAGGTGCAGCGGCGAGTTGAAGGCCAGGCGTGCGCCCGGGCCGCCAAAGCCGTTGTTCTCGGTGGCAAACAGCACGTTGTGCCAGGTCGAGAAGCTCTCCAGGTGCACCCAGCTCATCCAGCTGGTGGTGTACGGGCACTTGCTGCCCGAGGCCTTGAGCTTGGCCGCGGCCAGCGTCACTTCAGGCCAGGTGGTGGGCGGCTTGTCCGGGTTCAGGCCGGCGGCCTTGAAGGCGTCCTTGTTCCAGTAGAAGATCGTGGTCGAGCTGTTGAACGGGAACGACAGCATCTCGCCGTTGGCCGCGGTGTAAAAGCTGGCCACCGCCGGCACGTAGCCCTTGGGGTTGAACGGCACGCCGCTTTGCTTCATCACCTCGCCCACCGGCTTGATGGCGCCCTTGGCGGCCATCATCGTGGCCGTGCCCACCTCGAACACCTGCAGGATGTGCGGCGAGTTGCCCGCCCTGAAAGCCGCCATCGCCGCGGTCATCGACTCGTCGTAGTTGCCCTTGAAGGTGGGCACGATCTTGTAGTCTTTCTGGCTGTCGTTGAACTGCTTGGCCAGGTCGTTGACCCATTCGTTCAGGCCGCCGGTCATCGAGTGCCACCACAAGATTTCGGTCTGGGCCTGCGCCGGCAGGGCGAGGCCGCCCAAGGTGGCCACTGCGGTCAGCGCAAGCAAGTGTTGTTTCAGTTTCATGGTTTCTCCGGGGGTGTAAGGCGGGGTGCAGTGAATGCAAAAGCGCCCGAGTGTGGCCGCAATTTATGACAGGCCCGTTTCTGTCACACCCACCCCCCGCGTCGCAACCGGATTAACCCGCCAGCCAGTGCGGGCCAGACCCGCACCCCAGGGGCGGTGGAGGCGCCGCGATAAAATGGATTTTCAGGTGCCTGTCCCGGGTAACGCTGACAAATATCAAGGAAACCGGCGCTGGCCGCACCATGAACGCACCTCTGGATCTCACCCGCCTGGCCCTGGGCCACCCCGACGCGGCGCTTGCCGCAGCCAATGCCGCAGCCCCCCGCCTGCGCGAGATCCCCTACAACTACACCTCGTTTTCCGACCGCGAGATCGTGCTGCGCCTGCTGGGCGAGCGTGCCTGGGCGCTGCTGGACCTGCTGCGCGACGAGCGCCGCACCGGCCGCTCAGCCCGCATGCTCTACGAGGTGCTGGGCGACATCTGGGTGGTGCAGCGCAACCCCTACCTCGAAGACGACCTGCTGGACAACCCCAAGCGCCGGCAACTGCTGATCGACGCCCTGCAGCACCGCCTGACCGAGGTGGCGGCACGCCGCACGCCGGCGGCCGACGCCCAGCGCGATGCCCACGTGGGTGAGCTGCTGGCGATGGCCGGCGACGCGGTGAAGCGGTTTGCGGCGCGTTTTGCCATGGTCACCGCATTGCGCCAGCGCAGCCGCAAGGTGCTGGGCCGCGCCACCGCCAAGGACAACATCAAGTTCGACGGCCTGTCGCGCGTCTCGCACGTCACCGACGCCACCGACTGGCGTGTCGAGTACCCGTTTGTCGTGCTCACACCCGACACCGAGGCCGAAATGGCCGCGCTGGTGGCCGGCTGCGTCGAGCTGGGCCTGACCATCATCCCGCGCGGCGGTGGCACCGGCTACACCGGCGGCGCGGTGCCGCTGGTCTGGAACAGCGCGGTGATCAACACCGAAAAACTCGAACAGATGACCGAGGTCGAACTGGTCGATCTGCCGGGCGTGGGCCACAAGGTCGCCACCGTCTGGACCGGCGCCGGCGTCGTCACCCAGCGGGTGTCGGACGCAGCCGAGCGTGCCGGCTATGTTTTTGCAGTCGATCCCACCTCGGCCGAGGCCAGTTGCGTGGGCGGCAACATCGCGATGAACGCCGGTGGCAAAAAGGCCGTGCTGTGGGGCACCGCGCTGGACAACCTGGCCAGCTGGCGCATGGTCACGCCCCAGGCCAAGTGGCTGGAGGTGATCCGCCTCGACCACAACCTGGGCAAGATCCACGACGCACCCCAGGCCAGCTTCGAGCTGCGCTGGTTCGATGCGTCGGGCAAGGTGCTGGAGAAGACTGAGCGGCTCGACATCCCCGGCGGCACTTTCCGCAAAGCCGGCCTGGGCAAGGACGTCACCGACAAGTTCCTGGCCGGCTTGCCCGGCATCCAGAAAGAGGGCTGCGACGGCCTGATCACCAGCGCCCGCTGGATCGTGCACAAGATGCCCCAGCATGTGCGCACCGTC
>JBBRZR010000289.1:0-6632 GCA_038236495.1 Burkholderiales bacterium | reverse complement strand
CAGCTGACCCGGGTTGTGGATGCTGATCGCCAGCCGGGCCTCGTCGCAGTGCAGCACGATGCGGATTTCACCCGGCGCGCTGTGCTTGATGGCGTTGGTGAGCAGCTCGTTGATGGTCAGCGCGATCGGGATGGACTCGGCCTCGGGCAGCGCAAACCGGTGCGGCGGCGTGCCCTCCACCTCGATGGTGACGGCGCGGCCGAAGGTGCGCTGCACCGACGCGGTGATGGCCTCGATCAGCGGCTTGATGCGCAGCGGCCCCGACACGCCCACCTGCAGGCCGTGCACCTGCGCGATGGCCTGCACCTGGCCGACCGCCTCGCTGATCAGCGAGGCCACCTCTGGCCGGCGCGCTGCCGTCTGCTGCAGCAGGCCGGCCACACCTTGCAGGTTGTTCTTGATGCGGTGGTGCACTTCCTTGACCAGCATCTCGCGCTGCGAGACCGCGGCGTCGAACCGCGCCTGCTCGGCCACCCGCTGCTCGGTCACGTCGCTGGCCACCAGCAGCAGCTGCGGTTCGCCGGTGGGGTCGAGCGCGACGATGCGCATGTCCCAGGCGCGGAAGTCCGGCGCCGCATCAGACGCCGACGTGGCGTCGCTGCCCGGGTGGCCAAGCCCGGGGTGGCTGGCATCGGACACCGGTTCGGTGTGCGCAGATGCCGGCAGGCCGGGGCGTGGCAGCTCACGGCGCAAGCCCTCGGGCAAGGCCAGTGCGGCGTTCAGGTCCTGGCGCAGCACCACGGCGTCATCGGCGCCAAACCACTCCTCGGGCGGACGGCCCAGCACCGCGCCGACCGGTCGGCCAAAAAATGTCGCCGCCATCTGGTTGAGCCGCAGCACCCGGCCCGAGGCCGCGTCGAACAGCGCAATGGCCAGCGGTGCGGTGTCGATGATGCGCTGCAGCGAGGCCTGGGCCTGGGCGATGCTGACCTCGGCTTGGCGGCGGCGCTCGATGTCGAGCAGTGCAAAGGTGATCTGGCTGCCGCTGCCCTGGGACAACGCACCGTCGCTGCGGCCGGTGACCACCGCGTTGCCGACCACCCAGAACTCGCGGCCGTCCCGGCCCCGCAGCCGGCATTCGAAGGTTTCGGCCTGGCCGTCGCCCAAGGCGTGGCGGTAGTGGGTGGCGCGCAGCGGGTGGTCCGGGTCGGCGGTGGCGACGATGGCGATCGGCTCGCCGACAAAATCAGCCAGTTCACCGCCGAACATGCGCCGCGCCGAGCGGTTCATCCACTCGATACCGCCATCGCCGACGGTGACGATGCCCACCAGCACCGAATCCAGGATGGCGCGGGTGCGCTCGGCCTGCAGTTGCACCGCCTCGCGGGCGCGGTGGCGCTCGTCGACATCGACGTAGGAGCAGATCAGCCCGGCTTGCTCGTCCGCGTCGTCGACCCGGCGCTTGCTGACCTGCACCCAGAGCAGGCGGCCGTCGCGGCGGCGCAGCCGGCGCTCGCCGCTCCAGCGGCCGGTCTGGGACAACGCACCCTGCTGCTGCTGCCAGCGCTGGTGGTAGACCGCTTCGTCCTCGAACAAGGCCGACAGGTGCATGCCCATCAGCTCGCCCACGGCGTAGCCGGTGAGCGCGGCCAGGGCCTCGTTGGCGCGCTCGACCTGGCCATCGCGCAGGTAGGCCAGGCCGACGTCGGACAGGTTGAACATCAACGCCCGCTCTCGCGCCAATGCCTCCAGCTCGGCCTGCTGGGCCTTGAGCCGGGAGACATCGGTCAGCACCACCACCAGCTCGGGCTCACCCCCGGCCGCCGCCCGGCTGACCGACAGGGCGTACCAGACGGTCGTGCCGTCGGGGCCGCGCCGGGACAGCTCGATCTCGTGCCGGCCTTCTTCAGCCAGCGCGCGCCGCAGCAGCGTCTGGGCCGCCGGCTGGTCTTTCAGCACGTTGGCCAGCAGCGCACCGCCGACCTGACCGGTGCTCAGCCCCAGCATCGCCTCGAAGCGCCGGTTGCAGCGCACCAGCCGCTCGCCGCGCAGGTAGGCGATACCGGCGCTGGTGCCCTCCAGGATGGTGGACAGCTCGCGCAGCAACTGCTCGCTGCGCAGGTGGGCCTCCTCTTGCTCAGTGACATCGAGCGTGACCACCGACAGCGTGGCGCGGCCGCCGGTCAGCTCGCCGGGTTCAACCCGGGTCAGCAGCCAGCGCGTGCCCAGGTCGGGCGTGGTGACGGCATAGCGCACCTGGGCGCGCTTGCCCTCGCGCAAGGCGCGTTGCAGGCGTTCGAACTCGTCGCGCGAGCCGGGCTGGACCTGCTCGCGGCCGATGGACTGCAGGCCGCCTGTATGCACACCGGCGTTCTGCACACCGGCGTTCTGCGCACCGGCGTTCTGCACACCGGCGTTTTGCAAGCTGGCGCCCTGCGCCGTGCCGCCTTGCGACGCCGCGCCCGGCTGGCCTGCGGCAGACCCGCCAGCGGCCGCCGAACCGGGCGACCCTGGGGCTGGGTGCGGCACGGCGCCCGATGGCGTACCCGGCGACACCATCGGCGACTGACCGCGTTGCGGCCGGCTGTTGAGCCAGCCGCGCGAGGCCTCATAGGTGGCCACGCCGACGCTGGCGGTGTCCATCAGCGCGCCGATTTCCAGCTGCGCCAGGTCATGCTCGTCCTCCAGGCTGCGGTCTTCGACCATTGCCATCACCCGAAGCTCCCCACGCTCGCCGCGGAAGGCCCGCAGGCGGGCACGCAGGCGCTGGCGCCGGCCATCGGGCCGGGTCACGGTGACGCGCACGTCCAGCGGCAAGGCGCCGACCCGCAATTCGGCGTGCGGCGCCTCGCCCTCCCAGGCCAGCAGCTGGCACAGGTCGGCGGGCAAGTCGCGCAACAGCACGGGGATGCGGCCCACCAGCGCCTCGAAGGCCGCATTGCTGCGCACCACCAGACCGGCGCTGTCGTAGACCAGCATGCCGATCGTGCTGAGATCGAACCAGTGTTCCAGCTCGTCACCCGCGTGCGCGGCCTGCTGGCGCGCCTGGCGTTCGGCGGTGATGTCCTGCAGCAGGCCCAGCAGCAGCGGCGCACCGCCGTCGGCGCTGACCCAACGGGGTGCGCAGCGGAACCAGTGCTCGCCGCCCCGGCCATCCAGCAGCCGCTGCTCGACCTGACGCTCGGGCTGGCGGCCGGCCACCAGCGCCGCCGTCCACTGGGCACGGCACTGGCGGGTCTGCTCGCGGTCCTCGGGCGGCAGGTTGTCAGCCAGGTCACGGCCCAGCACCTGGTCGGGCAGCAGACCAAAAGCCTCGAAAAAAGCCCGGTTGGCGGCCACCGTGACAAAGCGGGTGTCCTGCACGGTCAAAGGCTGGGGTGAATCCCAGAGCAGGCGGATCAACTCGCTGGTGGCGGCGGCGGCCAGGGGCAGCGCCACCACGTTTGCCGGTGTGGCAGCGCCCCGCAACACCCAGCCACTGCCAGCGCTGCGGCCCAGCGACAAGGCCAGCACGCTGCCGTCGGCCAGCGGCGCGCTGATGGCGGCGATCGGCTCAGTGCTGGCGTTGCCAGCCAAGGCCGCCAGCACCGCAGCCTGGGAGGCCGGCTTGAGGCGGTCCAGCGCCACCCGCACCGGTTGTCCCGGCTCGCAACCCAGCAGGCGCTGCGCAGATCGGTTGCAAAAGCTCACCCGGTGGCGGGCGTCCAGCAACAACAAGACCTCATCGACCCCATCCAGCGCGGCACTCAGCTGGGCGTTAGAGGGGGGCGCAGCATGGCGCGGCAACAAGGACATGCGCCAATTTTAGGCCGTGGGGTGGATGGTGCGCTTCACCCTGCGCCTCGTCCCGGCCGGGCCTCGCAGGCCGCAGCTCAACTCAATCGGCGTACCCACCGGCTGACTTGATCACCGGACCCCAGCGCACGGTCCCTGGCTTCAGCCCGCTGCGCCAAGCCACTGGGCGGCATGGTGACCCTGCCGTAGTGGCGCGGTTCGGCAAGCTTTGCGACCCCGCTGGCCGCAGCGACGGGGACGAACAGGCGGTGGCGCAACACCCTGCGGACAAGGCCGCCTGCGGACAACGCTGCTGATACTCGGCGCTACAGTGGTCAGAACGAGTAGCGGCCCATCAGGTCGATCCGCTGCATCACGCCGGTCTCGCCCGAGAAGGTTTTGCGATTGCCATAGATCAGCTCACCGCCCAGCTCGACGTTCTTGATCGGCGAATAGATCAGGTTGACATACAGCTGCTGCAACTGCTTGTTGTCCACCGCCTGGGCCGTCTTGCCGCGGTTCATGCCGAAGACCAGGTTGCCCCGCAACTGGTCGCTGAAGGTCTTGGCGTAGCCGACCACCAGGCCCTGGTTCTTGTCGAAGTTGATGCTGCCGTTGCTGTCGATGCTGTAGCCGTTGCTGCCGTAGAGCTGGTCGACGTCACCCTCGACGTAGGTGTACTGGCCCATCAGCAGGTCCTTGTCGGTCAGCTTGAAGCTGCCACCCGCGGCGTAGCCGTAACCGCGCTTGCTGCTGTTGAACGAGCGCTTTTCGTGGCTCAAGGCCCGCAGGTTGACGGCACCCCAGTCGAAGCTCTGGTCGAAGCGTGCCACCAGCTGCGGCAGTTTCTCGTTGGCGCTGCCGCCGCCGAACTGGTCTTCCGGGTCCTCGATCGCCACGGTGAACTTGTAGCCGGCCTTGGCGTCGCCATAGGCGTAGCGGATCATGGTGCGGCGCGAAAACGGCGCACCGATCGGACCGTTGAAGTCTACGGTTTCGGGCAGGTCGTCCAGGTCCATGAAGGTGGACCAGGTCTGGCCGATCAGGAAACCGCCGTATTCGCCGTAGGCATGGCGCAAGCGCAAGCGGTTGCGGGTGTCGCTGCCGTAGCTGTAGAAGTCCATCTCCAGCTTGGTGTTGAAGCTGCCGGCCCCGGTGGGCGTGGAGGTCTCGAAGCCGAAGCGCGAGGTCTGCGCCGTCAGCTTGGTTTTGCCCTTCTGGCCCAGCAACCCGGTAGTGTCATTGGCCACCTCGCTGCTGACCGGCTGGAAGGTCAGGTTGGTGAAGTTGTCCGACGGCGCCGTGCGGCCGATGTCATGGATCGCATGGGCCTCGGCATAGCCGTACAGCCGGATCGAGGTCTCGGACCCGGGCAGCCGGAAGCCACCGCCGATGTCACCCAGCACCACCGCGTCCTTGGACTTGATCTCGAGCTGCTCGATGCGCTCGCCCCAGCCGCTGGCGTCCGCAGGCTTGGCCTCGGCGCCCTGCCCCTTCTTGAGCGAATTGACCTCGTCGCGCAGCTTGCGGATCTCCTCGCGCATCGCGGCAAAGTCGGCGGCGGTCTGCGCCAACGCAGGCGCGGCACCGGTCACCAGCAGTGTGGCCGCCAGCGCGATCAATGTGGGTTGCAGCTTCATGGTCTCGTCTCCTTGTCGAAAATTTCAGGGCGGCAGTGCTGCCGTCAATGCAGGATCTGGCCCAGGAAGGCACGGATGCGCTCGTTGTCCTGGGCGGCAAAAAACTGTTCGGGCGGGGCATCGGCCGCCACCCGGCCCTGGTCGAGGAACAGCACCCGGTCGGCCACCTCGCGGGCAAAACCCATCTCGTGGGTGACGACCAGCATCGTCATGCCACTCCTGGCGAGCTGCTTCATCACGTCCAGCACCTCCTTGACCATCTCCGGGTCCAGCGCCGAGGTCGGCTCGTCGAACAGCAGCACCTTGGGCTGCATCGCCAGGCTGCGGGCAATCGCCACCCGCTGCTGCTGGCCGCCCGACAGCTGGAACGGGTGCTTGTGCACATGGTCCAGCAGGCCGACGCGGGTGAGCAGTTCCAGCGCCCGCGCCTCGGCCTCGGCCCGCGACAGGCCGCGCACCCGGCGTGGCGCCAGCGCCACGTTGTCCAGCACGGTCAGGTGCGGAAACAGGTTGAACTGCTGAAACACCATGCCGACCTCGGTGCGCAGCTTCTCCAGTGATTTGGCGTCGTCGCTGACCAGGGTGCCGTCCACCATGATGCGCCCATCATCGAAGGTCTCCAGCCGGTTCAGCATGCGCAGCAAGGTGCTCTTGCCCGAGCCCGAGGCGCCGATGATCACCGCCACCTCGCCGGCATTGAAATGAGTGCTGACGTCCCTCAGCACATGGTGCGGGCCAAAGTGCTTGTTGACCTTGTCGACCGTGATCAGCGGTGCGTTCGACGGGCTGGGCGCGTTGGGGGCGACAGCGGCGCTCATGCGAGTTTGCCCTCGATGTCGTAGCGGCGCTCCACCGCGTCGCTGATTTGCGTCATCACCGTCGTCAGCGTCAGGTAGATGATTGCCGTGGCGATGAACACCGGCACCGCCTGGAACGAGGTGCTCTTGACCTGCGAGCCGGCGTTGGTCAACTCCACCACGCCGATGGTGAAGGCCAGCGACGAGTCCTTGAGCAAGGCCACGATGTTGTTGACCAGCGGTGGCAGCGCGATCTTGATCGCCTGCGGGAAGGTGATGTCGATGAAGGTGTACCAGCGCGACAGGCCGAGTGACCGCGCCGCTTCCAGTTGGCCCTTGGGCACCGCCAGCAAACCGGCGCGGATCGCCTCGGCGTTGTAGGCGCCCACGTTGAGCGCCAGCGCCATGCAGGCCGCCGTGAACTCGTCCATGCGCAGCCAGGGGCTGATCTCGGGCAGCGCGAAGTAGACAAACAGCACCT
>JBBRZR010000288.1:0-6656 GCA_038236495.1 Burkholderiales bacterium | reverse complement strand
GCCAGCAGCGGCGGGGCCAGCAGGTTGATGACCTGCCCGCCGCCCAGTGCATCACCCATGGCGCCCAGCAGCAACGCCACCGCCAACACCAGCGCTGCGGCCCACCACCCCCAGCCCGCCACACCGGTCGCCAGCGGGGTCAGACGCACGCCGTGCTCACCCAGCCGCGCCAAGCCCAGGCGGGCGCGCTGCACCAACCACGCCTCGGCGGTCGCCTGCTCGCCAACCCGGCGACGGGCCTCCTGGCCGGCCCACTGCCCGTCGTCAACCGACCAGCCTGGCGGTGGCGCACGCTCAACGGCGCGCATCAGCAACACGGCGCGTAGATCGGATTCGGTCATGCGGTTTGGGATGATGGGTGCAGGTCCATCCAGGCGGGGGCAATCTGGGCGTGGGGCAACAGGCGCACTGATTGTGCAGGCTGCCCTTGCCGGCTGCCCTCGCCCGCAGCCCGGGCCAGCCGCCTCGGTCGATCGCGGCGACCGCCGCCAAGGCTGGGCCGGCAGCACAAGGCACACGGTCCCTGATGCAGCACAAACACCGGTGAATTCCTCGGCAACGGCAAGGTCCGAAATGAGAGACAATCGCATTTAGATTTCGACTGCTCCCCTCACCATGACCACCCTGCTCAGCGACCTGCCCGATGGCGTTCACGCCACCGTGACGCAGGTGTGCGCCAACGGCGCCGGGCTGGCGCCCCAGCATTTGCGCCGGCTGGCCGAGCTGGGCTTTTGGCCCGGCGAGGCGGTGCAGGTGCTGCACCGCGGCCCGGGTGGCCGAGAACCCCTGGCGGTGCGGGTGGGCGACACGCTGTTTGCGCTGCGCCTGCTGGAGGCGCGCTGCATCAGCGTGGCGCTAGACGCCCCACTGTCCGCCCCCCGCCCATGACCACCCTGCCGATGCCCCAGTCCGTGTCGTCCTTGCGCAGCGTGGCGTTGGTGGGCAACCCGAACTGCGGCAAGACGGCGCTGTTCAATCTGTTGACCGGCGCGCGCCAGAAAGTCGCCAACTACGCCGGTGTGACGGTCGAGCGCAAGATCGGCCAGGTGCGCCTGCCCGACGGCCACAGCGTGATGGTGATCGACCTGCCCGGCACCTACAGCCTGCAGCCGGCCACGCCCGACGAGCAGGTGACGCTGGAGGTGATCGAGGGCCGGCGCGCCGGTGAGGGCGTGCCCGATGTGCTGGTGGCGGTGGTCGATGCCACCAACCTGCGCATGAACCTGCGCCTGGTGCTGGAGCTCAAGCGCCTGGGCCGACCGATGATGGTGGCCCTGAACATGGTGGACATGGCACGCAAGCGCGGGCTGGCGATCGACAGCGCCCGGCTGGCCGTCGAACTGGGTTGCCCGGTGGTCGAGACGGTGGCGGTGCGGTCCAACGGCCAGGCCGCGCTGCTGGACCAGCTGGCGCAATGGCGGCTGCCGGCCCCAGTGCTGCCCGCTTCAGTGCGGCCGGACTCGCTGTCGGTATCAGCGGCACCCCGCATGGCCCCCGATTTGTCGGGCTTGCCCGCCGCGGCGCGCCCCTCACCGGCCGAGCTGCAAGCCGAGGTGCGGCGCATCCTGGCGATCGTCTCGCCCGTGGCGCCCACCCGCGACCGCCTGCAGCTCAAGCTCGACGCCTGGGTGCTGCACCCGGTATGGGGCTTGCTGATACTGGCCACGCTGCTGTTTGTCACCTTCCAGGCGGTGTTCTCCTGGGCCAACCTGCCGATGGACCTGATTCGCGCGGCGATGGCGGCGCTGGGCGAGTGGGTCACCGGCCAGATGGCGGCCGGCCCGCTGCGCAGTCTGGTGGTGGACGGCGCGATCGCCGGCGCCGGCAGCGTGCTGGTGTTCCTGCCGCAGATCCTGATCCTGTTCTTCTTCATCCTGGCGCTGGAGGACTCCGGCTACCTGCCACGCGCCGCCTTCTTGCTGGACAACGTGATGGGCCGGGTGGGGCTGTCGGGCCGGGCCTTCATCCCGCTGCTGTCGAGTTTTGCCTGTGCCGTGCCCGGCATCATGGCCACCCGCACCATCGCCCATTGGCGCGACCGCATCACCACCATCATGATCGCGCCGCTGATGACCTGCTCGGCCCGGCTGCCGGTCTATGCGCTGCTGATAGGCGCGTTCGTGCCCGACCGCGCGGTGGGCCCGTTCAACCTGCGGGGCCTGGTGCTGTTTGCGCTGTATGCCGCGGGCGTGGGCTCGGCGATGGGCGTGGCCTGGTTGTTCAAACGGCTGTGGTCCAAGAGCCACTATCAGCCGCTGATGCTGGAGCTGCCGCCCTACCGCTGGCCCGACCCGCGCACCTTGGCGCTGGGGCTGTGGGAGCGCGCCGTCGTCTTTTTGCGGCGGGTGGGCACCATCATCTTTTCGCTGATGGTGGTGCTGTGGTTCTTGTCCAGCACACCCGCAGCACCCCCTGGCGCCACCGGCCCGGCGATCCAGTACAGCTTTGCCGGCCAGCTGGGCCGCGGGCTGGAGCACCTGTTTGCCCCGATAGGCTTCAACTGGCAGATCTCGATTGCGCTGGTGCCCGGCCTGGCCGCTCGCGAGGTGGTGGTGGGTGCGCTGGGCACGGTCTACGCCCTGTCGGCCACCACCGACGCGGTGGCCGAGCACCTGGCGCCAGTGATCGCCCAGAGCTGGTCGCTGGCCACCGCCTTGTCGCTGCTGGCCTGGTTTGTGTTTGCACCGCAGTGCGTGGCCACGCTGGCCGCCGTGCGGCGCGAAACCAACAGCTGGCGCTACCCGGCGGCGATGGCGGCCTACCAGTTCGCGCTGGCCTACCTGGCGGCCTTCATCACCTACCGCTGCACGCTGTGGTTGGGCGGCTGACATGACACCCACCCTGCAATCGGTCCTTACCGCGCTGATCGTCGCCGGCAGCACCGGCTACGCTTGCTGGGCCTTGATGCCGGCGGGCTGGCGCGCAGCGATCAACCGCAAACTGGGCCGCACCCCGGCGCCGGCCAGCGGCTGCAGCGGCTGTGGTGGCGGCTGTGCGCCGGCGCCTGCACCTGGCGCCGCGCCAGGTACGGCGGTCATCACCGTTCACCGGCGGTCCAAGTCGGGTTGATCCTGGCGCGCGGCCAGGGCCGTGGCGAAAGGCACTCCGCGTTCAGACCGCGTCGAGGTGAAAGCGCTGGCGCAGCAGCAACTTGAAGCGCTTGACCACCGCCAGCGTGTCTTTCAGCAGGTCGCGGTCCAGGCTGCTCAAGCGGTCCAGCAGCACCGCACTGCCCGTCTGTCCCGCCGCCGACGCCGCCAGACCGGCCTCCAGCTTGAGCCGCATGAAAAAGTGCAGCGAGTCGATCAACTCGGCGCCCAGGGCGGCCGGCAATCGGTGCGCGGCCACCAGCGCGGTGATGCGCTCGGCGGTGCCGGTGCCGGTCAGCCGCTCGGCCAGGGCCAGCGCCCGCACGCCGTGCACCAGCGGAAAGGTGCCGGCTTTTTTCAGGTCCAGCGCTTCGTGGCGCGGCTCATTGGCCCGCAGGCGCAGCCACCAGTTGCCGCTCTGGCCCTCGGCATCGAAGGCGTTGATCGCAGCGGCAAAACGCGCCAGCAGCGCGTCGTTGTCGGTGACCAGCGCCATCACCTCGGCGCGCAGCTGCGCCAGCAGGCTGGCATCGCCGCAGACCGCGTGCGCGTCGATGAAGATCGCCAGCGCCATCAGGCTGTCGGGCGTGGGCAGCAGCAACCAGCGCCGCACGGTCTGGGCAAACTCGGCCAGCGGATGCCGCCAGGCCGGGTTGTTGAGCATGATGCGGCCGGGGCATTCCGGGTAGCCAAAGCCGGCCAGCGCCGCCGAGAACCGGTCGCAGATGGCCGCCAGATCGGCCGGCGGCGGGTAGCCGTCGCGCAGCACCAGGCCGTTGTCCTGGTCGGTCTTGAGCAGTTGCTCGCCGCGGCCCTCGCTGCCCATCACGAACAGGCAGGCGTTGGCCACCAGTTCAGGCGGCGCCACCAGCTGCCAGGCGCGCTCGAACAGCTGGGCGTTGAGCGCCTGCACCAGCCGCGCGATCGCGCTGACCCGGGTGCCGCCCTGGTGCAGCAGGCCGATGACGCGGGTGATCTGGGCGGCAGCGGCGTTCAACTCGGTCAGGTCGGTGGCGTCCAGGATTTGCCGGGTCACCAGGTAGGAATGGTTGGACAAGAAGCTCAGCAGGTCGATCTGCTCCAGCATGCCGAGCACTGTCGGCTCGACCGGATCAGCCGTACCCGGCAGCGACTGGCCACCCAACGCACCGGCAGCCACCACCACCACCCGCTGCACCCGGTGGCGGATCATCGTGGCCAGGGCGTCGTACAGGTGGTCGTCGGGCCGCACCGTGACCAGCGGAAAGCTCGCCAGCGTGCCCACCGCCAACGCATCCAGCGGCGTGCCCTGCAGGATGGCGCGCTGCAGCCCGGCGCTGGTGAAGATGCCCAGCCGGGCCGGCGCCACCGCCCGGTCGCGCACCAGCACGCTGGTGATGCGCTGGGCACTGAACAGCCGCACCACCGTGACGATGTCGGTGGCGGCGTCCACCTCGAAAGCCGGCCGCAGCACGACCTGTTCGATGCGCGCCATCGTCAGCGACTGCAGCTCATGGCGCTCGTGGCGGTCGGCCAGCGCGCCGAGCTTGTCCGACAGGTCGGCAAACAGCAAGGCAGCAAAGTGGGTGTTGCTGGCGATCAGCTCGGCCACGGTGGCCCGCGCCAACCGGTACACCTGGCCGTCGTCGGCCGCGACAAAACGGTGGCTGGCCCGGCCAGCCACCAGCGCACGGCCGTCGAAGCAGTCGTCCGGGCCGAAGCTGGCCACCAGTTCATCGGCGTCCCACTGCTGCACCAGGCCTTGCAACAGCACAAACAGGTGGCTGGGCGCATCGCCCGGCGCCAGCAACACCTGGCCGGCGTGCAGCGGGACCAGATCGATGGTGTCGCGCACCCGGCGGCGCTCGTCGCTGGTCAGGCAATCGAAGGGCGAGGCATGGAAGTTGAAGGTGTCGGGCACCTCGTGATGTCAGCACAGCTTGCTGACGCCAGGCCTGCGCCGGCGCAAGCCGGGCGCGGCTGCGCTGCGATCAAGCGCCTCGATCAGGCGCTGCGGTCCAGAGGTCCGGTCACGCGATGCAGGTGCGGTTCTTGCCCGTTCGCTTGGCCTCGTACAGGCCTTCGTCGGCCCGCGCCAGCGCCGCCTCCACCGTTTCGCCGGCGCGCCAGGTGGTGACACCCGCCGAGAAGGTGACAAACACCTCGCGGCCCTCGTGCATGAACAGGCTGGCGCTCAGGCGCCGCTGCAGCCGCGTCAGCACCTGCTGGCCTTCATCGATCGGCGTGCCGGGCAGCAGCACGACAAACTCTTCACCGCCGAAGCGGGCGAGGTGGTCCACCGGCCGCAACCACTCCTTGACCCGTGCGGCCAGGCTTTGCAGCGCAACGTCGCCGGCGGCATGGCCCAGGCTGTCGTTGAGCTTCTTGAAGTTGTCGATGTCGATCAGGCCCACCGCCAGCGGCGCGGTGGCCACGCCCTCGCGCACGCTGCGGGCGCTCTCGGCACTGAAGGCCTGGGCCAGGCCGCGCCGGTTCGCCACCTGGGTCAGCGCATCGGTGGACACCTCGTCGGCCAGGCGGCGCATCTCGGACTCCAGCCCCAGCACCTTGGCCTCCAGCGCCGCGCCGCGGGCGTGCTCGCTGGCCAGCCGCTCGCGTGCGGCACCCACCAGATCGTGTACCGCCCGGCTCTCGCCCAGCAGCTCGCGCACCACCTCGGCCAGGCTGGCCAGCGAATCGGCCGACTCGATCACCTGGGCATAGCCGTTGACCCGGTCATTGAAACGCCCGGTGGCGCTGGACAGGTCGCCCAGCTCGCTGAGCACCTGCCGCACCATCTGCTTGAGTGCGTCGCGGGCGTAGTGACGCTCACTTTGCAGCGCACGCTGGCTGGCGCGGGCGTCGTCCAGCAGGTTGCGCGCGGCACGCACGGCCCGGGCGCTGCCACCGTTGCCGCCACTGCCGCTGTCGGCCAGTTGCAGCCGCAGGCGCTCGCCCTGGGCGCGGGCCCAGCTGCCGTCCTCGGCCACGTCGGTCAGGCCCTCGGTGAGCGAGGCGCACAGCGCCAGCAGCTCATCGACCAGCGCGTGGCGCAGGCCCAGCCAGCGCTGTGCGTGACCGCAGACCTCGGCCACGGCATCGGCCAGGGCTGGTGTGGCACCGTCGCTGCGCACCCGGCCGGCCAGCACGGACAGCTCGTCAGCCAGCTCGGCAGCGCGTGCATCGCCGTTGGGCAGGCTGGCGGCGACGGTCAACTGCAGCGCATCGATCATCCGGGGATGGCCGGCCCCGCGCTCGGCTGCGGCAAGCGCGGCAGCCGTGGCGGTGTCCAACGGCGGTGCGCCGTCCGGCGGCGCCAGGCCGCCAGCGCCGGCGACGGACCGGCCGGCGTCTGCACCGGCCGGCCCGCTGATAGCGGCTGCAGCCGGGGCCGCTGCGCCCGGCGCGGGCGCAGCGCCGGCGTCCGCCGCCACAGGCGCAGCCTGCACCGCGTCCACATCGGCATCGGGCTGGTCCGTCTCCCAGGCCGCGATCAGCTGGCCCATGCGCTGCTGCAGCAGCCGGGCGTCGCTGCGGCTGCCGTCCAGCACCCGCTGCAGGCTTTCTTTTTTGCGGGCGCCGGTCCAG
>JBBRZR010000287.1:0-6678 GCA_038236495.1 Burkholderiales bacterium | reverse complement strand
GGCAGCCTGGCCACGGCGTTTCCGTCCACGTCGCTGGGCCAGCAACTGCAGCAGGTCGCCAAGATCATCAAGCTGCGTGCCACCACCGGCATGGCGCGCCAGGTGTTTTTCTGCTCGATCGGCGGGTTCGATACCCACTCCGCCCAGAGCTGGCAGCAGTGGGACCTGCTGCGCCAGGTGGGCGACGCGATGGCCGCGTTTTATGCCGCCACCCAGGAGCTGGGCGTGGCCAGCCAGGTCACTGCGTTCACCGAGAGCGAGTTCGGCCGCTCCCTGCAACCCAGCGGCACCGGCAGCGACCACGGCTGGGGCAGCCACCTGCTGGTGCTGGGCGGTGCGGTCAAGGGCGGCAACCTGTACGGCAGTTTCCCGTCGCATGTGCTGGGCGGCCCCGACGACGCCAGCAACCGCGGCCTGCTGATCCCCAGCAGCTCGCTCGACCAGTACGGCGCCACCCTGGCGCGCTGGTTCGGCGTGGACGCCACCGGCATGGCCCAGGTGTTCCCCAAGCTGGGCGGGTTTGCTTCGGCGGACTTGGGGTTCATGGTCTGAGGGTCGAATGCCGGCTCTGAGCTGCCGTTCGATTGGCCAGGATGCTGACGTTCGACGTTCGACGTGCGGCGTGCGGCGTGCGGCGTGCGGCGCGAGGCAACCAAGGCCGTCGGGCAACCGGCTCCGTGACTGTCCTCCGACGCCGTCCTGCCGGACGACCTCTCCCCCTTTATGTCACTGCGCCGGTCACCCAACGCCCTTGGCCGCTGGCACCTTTGCCACGTGCGTTGGCCGGAAAACTCAGCAGACACCACTGGCGGAGTAGCGCCGCGTCGGGCTGGCGTGTCCCGCGCAGGTAAAGAAGGGAGGGTCGGTGCTTTTCCGGCCCGGAATGACACGGAGCGGGGCACGCCAGCCCGGCGCGGTGCGGTCACACAGCACCCACGAACGGCAAGTCGCAGGCGTAAAAACGAAGGTCAGCAACGAGCCGCAAGCCGACCACTCCAACTTAGAGGCCGGCCCAGCCCGGTGGGTCAAGCAGCGGTCAGCCCTGCAGCTGCCTGCACCCGCGCCGGATCGACGCCCAGCGTGCCTGCTGCGGCCAGGATCTCTTGCCAGGTGGTGGCATCCACCGGCACGCCTTCGGCGGTGCGCTGGGCGCGCCAGGCGCGCTCGGGCTCACCGGCCATTTGCACCGGACCAAAACCCTCACGCGGCGGCGAGGCCTTGACCCAGGCTATGAAGCCCAGCGCCTCGGCCTCAAAAGCGGCGCGGTCGGCCAGCATCGCCGGGTCCACCAGCACGCTGAACATGCCGTTGAGCACACGCCGCTGGCTGCCGTCGTCGTCACGCTGGGTCATGCCGGCGGCCAGCGCACCGCCCAGCAGCTCGCACATCATCGCCATGCCGAAGCCCTTGTGAGCGCCAAAGGTCAGCAACGCGCCGATCGGCGGCACCACGCTGTAGCGCGGCTCCTGGGTGGGCCGGCCCTGGTCGTCGATCAGGCAGCCGGGCGCCACCAACTCGCCCTTGTTGTAGGCCACGCGGGTCTTGCCCTGGGCGATCATGCTGGTGGCAAAGTCCAGGATCACCGGGTCGCGGCCGGTCAAGGGCACGCCGGCACAAAACGGGTTGGTGCCAAACCGGCCATCGGCCCCGCCGTGCGGCGCCACCACGGCGCGCGCGATCACGTTGACAAAGTGCATCGACACCAGGCCGGCGGCAGCGGCCAGTTCGGCCCATGCGCCGATGCGGCCCAGGTGGTGCGAGTTGCCCAACGCGATGATGCAGCTGCCCTGCGCGCGAGCCCGCGTGATGCCCAGCGCCATCGCCTCGGCACCGATGACCTGGCCAAAGCCGGCGTTGCCGTCCAGCCGCAACATCGCACCCGCGTCCAGCAGGGTGCTGACATGGGCGTTGGCGCGCAAGCCACCTTGCAGAAAGGCCTCGGCATAACGCGGCAGCATGCCGATGCCGTGCGAGTCATGGCCGCTCAGGTTGGCACCGATCAGGTTGTCGGTGACCGCCTGCACCTCGGCCTCGCTGCTGCCAAAACCCCGCACCACCTGTTGAACGGCAGCTTGCAGGCGCGGGACGGGGATCAGGTGCGTGTCGCTCATGGGCGGGGTTCCAAATTGGAGGGAATCGGGCTGGTCAGTGGGACGGCGCCAGGCCGTTGGGCCCGATCCTAGACCCTGGCCGCCGAGGCCCGGCGCCCACCACCGCGACCCGAAGGCGAAGCCCAGCTGGCATTTGTCGTCCAATACGGGCATGGAAGCCCTGCACTGCATCGACCAACGCCTGACGGACCTGGAAGTCAAAGCCTGTTTTACCGAAGACCTGGTGGACGCGCTGAACCGGCTGGTCACACGCCAGCAAGACCAGATCGACCGCCTGGTACGCGAGATCGGCCGGCTGCGCCAGCAGGACGCGGCTGCCGAGCCTGCCGGGTTTCGCAGCCTGCGCGACGAGTTGCCGCCGCATTACTGAGAACCACCGCAGGCCCAGGACCAGCCGGCCAACAGCCCAAAGGCATGGCCGTGCTGTGGTACTGGGCCGCCCTGGGTCAGCGTTGCACGGCCGAGGCCGCTGGCTCGGTCGGTCCCGTCGGCACCACCACGCCGGGCGACAGCGATATCTCGCTAGACACGGTGACGGCGGTGACGAAATGGCGGGTCTCGCCAAAACACGAGGTCGGCAGACCGACCTTTTCTTCGTAGTGCAGGTTCACCCGCTTGCCCATGACCTTGACGATCTCGGCGGCGACCCTCTCGTCGGCCACCGTGAAGGCGAACTTTTCAACCGTTGCGGTGCCGGGCATCGACACCAGCGCCAGCTCGCCCTCCCAGGTCTTGCAGACCCAGCCCTTGTCGGACAGCTTCTGGATCCAGCCAGCGCGCTCACCCGACGAGTAGCTCCAGTGCAGCGCGATATAAAAGTAGGCTGCCACCAGCAAGCCCAGCAGCAACACGGCTGATACGACGCGCATTCGGGTCATGCCGCTCAGACCTGCTTGATCTGGTGCAAGGCCGACGGCGCAGGCCAGCCGGCCTCTTTGCAGACCCGCAAAATCGCCTCGTTGGTGTCGAAGTAGACCTGCCAATAGTGGTCGGTGTGGCAGTACGGCCGCACCGAGATCTGCGGGCCTTCAAGCTTGAAGTCGAGCACATTGATCTCCGGCGGCATGTCCTTGGAGATGTTGGGAATCAGTGCCACGGCGGCCTTGAAGCGGGCGATGGCGTCCAGCGCATCCACGCCATTGGCCAGCTGCGCCACCCGCTCGACCCGGCGTGCCGGCAAGACCGAGAAGTTCTGGATCGTGTCGCCAAAGATCTTGCCGTTGCCGACGATGGTCATCACGTTGTCCGGCGTGACGATGGCCGTGCCAAACAGGCCCAGCTCGCGCACCGTGCCCACCACACCGGCCACGCTGACAAAGTCACCCACCTTGATGGGCCGCAGCACCAGCATCATCGCGCCAGCCGCGAAATTGCCCAGCAGGCCGCTCCAGGCCGCACCGATCGCCACACCGGCACCGGCCAGCATCGCCGCAAACGAGGTCGTCTGGATGCCGAAGTAGCCCAGGATGCCCAGCACCAGCGTGATGTTGAGCGCGATGGCGATGATCGAGCCCAGGTATTTGGTCAGCGTCGGGTCGACATGGTTGCGGCCCATGGCCGATTGCATGATGTGAATCACCCGGCCGATCAGCCAGCGCCCGATGATCCAGAAAGCGATGGCGGCCAACACTTTGATCGCCAGTTCGACGACGGTGGTGCTGAGGAAGGTTTGCAGGGCGTCCATGTCCATGGGCGAGGCTCCTAAAGTCCAGGTTGAGGGTGAGATGGGCATTGCGGCTCGGCCGGCGCTGATGCGCGCCCTGACCGCCAGGTTCAGCGGGCCTTGGCCGGGCCGGCTACAGGATATTTTGCAAAGGCGGCAGCCACCGCCGCATCGATGGCCGGCTGCAAATTGTCCAGCGTTGATGGGGTGACGCTGCCAGTGACCACGCCCTCCCAGACCAGTTGCTTGCGGGCGGCGTCCACCACGTCGATGTTGAGCGTGCCCTCCTTGTAGGGCGTCACGACGGTCTCGTCGCGGTAGATCGGCCAGGCCGAGTACATGCCGGCGCGGTAGCCGTAGTAGCCGCCACCCATGCCGATGCCCATCGTGGTCGAGGGCAGGGTGGTGACCCGCATCTTGTCATTGAGTGCGCCGCTGAAATTGATCAACAACTGCGGCGAGGCAGCATCCAGCCGCAGGCCGCGCGACTCCATCTCGCGCTGGGTGGCGGCCTTGAGGTGCTGCGAGACGATGCTCTGGTAGCCGCCCCGGTCGGTGCCCAGCGGGCTGGCAAAACCGAAGGTCTTGTACTGGCTGAAGTCGGCCGATCGGTCGTAGTTGACCCGCACATCGGGTGCCGAGGCGCAAGCGCCCAACAGCAGCAGGCTGGCCGCCGCCAGCGCAAAACAGCCTGCACGCCTGGAAATAGCCTTCATTGTGATCCTCCATTTTGCCGTTCAACAACGGTCCGGTAGCAAGTATGCCGGGCCGCAAGCGCAACGCAGGCCGACCGCATCGAAACCTGCCACCACCCGGCCGCCGGCCAGCAACACCAGCGTCCCAAAGCTTGCCTCAGCAGCGGTGCACCCGGCGCGCTGCGCTGCGGGGAACGCATTTGCTTCACAACATCCATTCGATCGGCAACCAGGACAGCAATTGCAACTGGGCGCGCCGCAGCCAACCGGTCTCGGGCTCATGGTCCAGAACCGACGCTGGCCCGTCCAGCCAGCGCAGATCACCGCGCTCGCTGAGCACGACGCGGTAGGCCGACCCGGCAGCCGCAGCGTCGATCACGCCGGCCAGCGAAGCTGCAAGCGCCGGACTGTGGATCACCAGCCCCATCTCGGTGTTGAGCCGGGCTGAGCGCGGGTCGAAGTTGAACGAGCCGACGAAGATGCTGCGCTGGTCCACCGCATAGGTCTTGGCATGCAGGCCGGCGCGAGAACTGCTGCCGATCTCCCTGGCGCGGCGCCGGATGGCGTCCGCGCTGGGCTTGAGCTCCAACAGCTGCACGCCCGCCCGCAGCAGGTCGACACGCCGCCGGGCATACGCCGCGTGTACTGCGACCGAATCGGTGGCCGCCAGCGCGTTGGTCAGCACCCGCACCCGCACGCCCGCTGGGCCAGGGCAACCAATTGCGCTGTGCCCTCGTCGCCTGGCACAAAGTAGGGCGACACCAGATCGAGCGAGCGGCTTGCCTGGCCCAAAGACGCCGTCAGCCGGGGCAGCATCAGCAACGCGACGTCGGTGTCGGCGCGCAGGGTCTTGGCCGGGTCGTCGGACAGCACTTGCGCAGGGGTCCATTCCAGGGCCAGTTGCCCGGCCAGCAAGCGCTGCACTTGCGGGGTGTTTTGAATGGCCTGCGAATAGGCCGCGCCGGCCGCACTGGCCCTGAAGGCGTCCACCCGATCGGCCAGTTGCTGACGCGGCATCGCCGGCACGCCGGCCAGCAGCAGCGGGGCCGGGTAGGCTGAGGCGCTGTTCCAGTACAGGTCGAACTCGGCCGACACCTCGCGCACCGCAGCCCCCACGGCGATCACGTCCAGGTCGGCAAAATTGGTTTCACCGGCGGCCTCGAAATATTCGTCGGCCAGGTTGCGGCCGCCCACCACCGCCACCTGGTTGTCCACCGTGAACGACTTGTTGTGCATGCGGTGGTTCAGCCGGGAAAAGTCGCCCAGAAACCCCAGCGCCTTCGAGCCACGGTAGACAAACGGGTTGTACAGCCGCAACTCCAGGTTGGGCTGGGTCGCCAGCAGCGCCAGCAGCGGATCGCGCCCGCCGGTGTTGGCATCGTCGAGCAGCAAGCGCACCCGCACACCGCGCTCGGCCGCCCGCAGCATCTCCTCGAACAGCAACGAGCCGGTGGCGTCGTCGTTCCAGATGTAGGTCTGCACATCGATGGACCGGCTGGCGGCCTGGGCCAGGCGTACCCGGGTGCCAAAGGCCAGCCGGCCATCATCGAGCGCCGCAATGCCGGTCAGGCCGGGATGCTGCGCCAGCAGGGGCGCCAGCGCCTTGCCGATCGGGGTGCCGGCGGTGTCGGGCAAGGCTGCCGAGCTGATGCGGCCGTCCAACGGCGGCAGGCCGGCGCAACCGGTCAACATCAGCATCCACAGCACGAGCAGGCCGGACAGCAGCCAGGCAAGCAGCGATCGAAATGGCCACGCTGTGGCCTGTTGGGTGAAGAGCTGGGTCGTGATGGCCATGGTCTGACGTGTTGTTGAAGCTGGATGTTGCCTGCCGCCGGCCGGATCGCACAAGTCGGCGACCAGCCCCGCCAGACCCGCTTTGAAGCTGCCCGGTCGCGGTGGCCGGCAAAGTGCCCGCAAAACCGCAGCTGGCGCTGACACTCCGGGCCAACACACTGAACCTGGCCGTTCTGTTGGCCGCGGGCCTGACGGTCAACCCGTTTTACAAGCAGGACAAGGGCAGCGCGGTGCAGTGCGTGGCGCTGCGGCTGTCGATCCAGGACGGCCACATTGCGGTGGACTGGACGATTGCGGCGCAAAGCGACAAGCTCGACGTGGTGGCCGCGGGCGCTATCGACCTGGGCGCCCAGACCGTGGACCTGGCGAGCCATCCCAGCATCCAGCAAGGGTTGGGTGTGGGTGGGGCCAGCCT
>JBBRZR010000286.1:0-6728 GCA_038236495.1 Burkholderiales bacterium | reverse complement strand
GCCAGCGCAATGCTGCCCACCACCGGGATGGCCGCTGCGCCGGGCGTCGTCTTGCCGCGCCGCACCGACACCGCCGCGCCCACCGTCACCAGCACCGCGACGAGCACCGCCACGCTGCGGAACAGCGCCAGGTCGTCCAGCAGCTTGGGCAGCAGCACGATGATGGCCGCACCCAGCAGCGCGCCGGTGCGGGTCTTGCGCCCACCCATGATGATGGCCAGCAAGAACATCACCGTCAGCTCGAAGTTGTAGGTGTTGGGCGAGATGTACTGCTCGCTGTAGGCATAGAGCCCGCCTGCCAGGCCGGCCAGGCCGGCGCTGATGACAAAGGCGTAGACCTTGTAGCGGTAGACCGACACGCCCATGCAGTCCGACGCCACCGGGCTGCCACGCAGCGCCTCGAAGGCCCTGCCCAGGTGCGACCTGAGGATGCGGTGCACCACCACCAGCGACAACACCAGCATCGCCAGCACCACCCAGTAGAACTCGCGCTCGCCAAGCCTGGTGCCGAACAACTCGGGCTTGGCCAGCTTGATGCCGAGCGGGCCTTCGGTCAGGAAGGTCATCTCGTTGATCAGGATCTGGATGATGGTGCCGAAGGCCAGCGTCACCATCGCCAGGTACGGGCCGGTGACCCGCAAGGCCGGCAGCGCCAGCACCGCGCCGAAACCGGCTGTCACCGCGATCGACGCCGGCAGTGTGGCCCAGAGCGGGAAGCCCAGCTTCATCACCAGCACACCGGTGGTGTACGAGCCGATGCCAAACAAGCCGGCATGGCCCAGCGAGACCTGACCGGTGTAGCCGACGACGATGTCCAGGCCGTACAGCACGATCGCGTAGATCATGATGGTCTCGACCAGGTGGATGTAATACGGGTTGTGCACCGCCAGCGGCAGTGCACCCATCAGCGCGAAGCCGATGATCGAGATCAGGAGGATGCGGCGCGACATGGTCAAACTTTCTTGATCGCGCTCTTGCCGAACAGGCCTGCCGGCTTGACGGCCAGCACCACCAGCAACAACACCAGGCCGGGCACGTCCTTGTAGCCGGTGGACAGATAAAAGCCGGTGGTGGTCTCGGCAATGCCCAGGATGACGCCGCCGACGATGATGCCCATGCCGCTGTTCAGGCCGCCGATGATGGCGACCGCAAAGGCCTTGAGGCCCAGCACCGCGCCCATGGTGGCGCCGGTGAGCGTAAGCGGCGCGATCAGCACGCCGGCAAATGCCGCCGTCAGCGACGACAGGCCGTAGCTGAACGTGATCACCAGGCCGGTATTGATGCCCATCAGCTTGGCCGCGTCGCGGTCATTGAAGGTGGCCACCACCGCCTTGCCGTAGATCGACTTGCGGTTGAAGATCTCGACGGCCAGCATCATGCCCACCGCCCCGACCACCACCAGGATCTCCATCGGCAACACGTTGGCGCCCAGAAAGTGCAGCGGTGACTCGGGCAGTGGCGACGGAAACTTCAGGTCGTCACGGCCCCAGACGTTCTCAGCCACGTTCTTGAAGATGATGCCCAGCGCGATCGTGGACATGATCCAGCCGAACTCGCTCTTGATCTTGATGGCCGGGCGCACGCCGATGCGCTCGACCAGCGCGCCCTGCGCGATGCCGAACAGGCAGACCAGCGGGATCATCAGCCAGTAGTTCACCCCCAGCCCCACCAAGGTCAAGCCGACCAACGCGCCCAGCATCAGCGCATCACCCTGGCCGAAGTTCAGCGTGTCGGAGGTGGCAAAGGTGAGCTGGTAGCCAAACGCGATGACCGCGTAAATCATGCCCAGCGCAATACCGCTGAACACCAGTTGGGTGAAGATTTGCATGGAGTGTGCTCGGGTGCGGGCGCGGCCGGGGGGGGCGGCGCGGGGTCAAAAACACACCGCCTGGGCCCAGGGCGGGCGCAGGCGGTGCGGTGGTGCTGGTGAGACGGCAAACCGGCGGTACGCCGGCCGCCGGCTTACTTCTTGACCGCCAGCGCGCCCTTGGCGTTGACGTCCTTGACCCGCACTTCAGAGGCCTTCTTCTGGTCGTCCGGGTAGGCGTAGACCACGCGCGAGCCCTTGACCTCACCAAACACCGGGATGTTGGCGGTGATCGCCTCATGGTCCTTGGCGGTGAAGGGCTTGTTGTAGGTCGTGACCACGCCTTCGACCGGGGTCTTCAGGTCTTCGAGTGCGGCCTTGATCTTCGGGCCGTCGGTGACACCGGCCTGCTTGATGGCGGCGGCCAGCAGGTAGATCGAGTCATAGCCCTGAGCCGCCGAGACCGGCGAGTCGATGCGCGCGTTCTTGGGGTTGAAGGTCTTCAGGTAGTTGATGATGAACGACTGGCGCTTGGGCGTGGTCGGCTCCTGGATGAAGGTTTGCGGCATGCGCGCACCCTCGCCGCCTGGGCCGGCGTTGTCGATGTAGTTGGCCATCGACAGCGTCCACGAGCCGACCATCGGCACCTTCCAGCCCAGCTTGGTCATGCCGTTGGCGATCTGCGCCAGCTCAGGCCCGATGCCATAGGTCAGCACCGCTTCGGCGCCGGCTTCCTTGGCCTTGAGCAGCTGGGGCGTCATGTCCACATCCTTGATGTTGAACTTCTCCACCGCCACCGCCTTGATGCCCTTCAGGGCCAGGGCTTTCTCCAGGTCTTCACGGCCGAGCTGGCCGTAGTTGGTGCTGTCAGCCAGGATGGCGACCTTCTTGAAGCCGCGGCGGGTGATCGCCTCTTCCACGATCATCGGCGCCTGGATGCTGTCGTGCGCGGCGTTGCGGAAGATGTAGTTCTCGGGCTGGTCATTGAACTGCTGCGTCACCAGCGAGCCGGTGGCCACGTTGTTCATCACCGGGATCTTGGCTTCCTGGTAGAAGCGCTGCGAGGCCAGCGCCACGCCGGTGTTGATGTAGCCCACCGTCGCGGCGACCTTCTCCTTGTTGATCAGCTCTTGCGCGATCTGCACGCCGCGCTCGTTCTTGGCCTCGTCGTCGCGCTCGACCAACAGCAACTGGCGGCCCAGCACACCACCGGCCTTGTTGATTTCGTCGGTGGCCAAGCGCACACCGTCGCGCATGGACACGCCCATCGATGACGAGCCGCCGGTGAACGGGCCGGCCACGCCGATCTTGATCGGGTCGGCAGCAAACGACAGGGACATCGCACAGGCCAGCGTGATGGCGCTAAGGGTCTTGGCAAACAGCTTCATGGACAGTCTCCGATGGGTGTGTGTAGAGCGCGCCGCGCCGCAGGTTGAGGGGGCAAGGCCGTACTACAGTGTCGGCCCTGGCCGCGCCCGCCGCCACCGCTGCACTACGCAGCGGCGGTGCGCACCAATACGCACTCGAAAACCCACCCGGCAGAAACCCTGAACTCGAACCCTGCAACCGTCGGCGCTGGACCCGGAAGCCCGGCTCAATCGCCGCCAGGGTGCTCGACGGCGTACTTGATCAGCTCGGCCTGGCCGGCCACGTTGAGCTTGCGGCGGATGTTTTGCCGGTGCGACTCCACGGTGCGCACGCTCAGGTTCAACTGGTTGGCGATGTGCTTGCTCGACTGGCCCTGGCCCAGAAAGGCCAGGATCTGGCGCTCGCGGTCCGACAACAGCGCACGCGTGGACGGCGCCTGGAACAACGCACGCGCAATTTGCGGGCTGAGGTAGGTGCCACCGCCAAACACGGTGCGGATGGCGCCGATGATCTCGGACGACGGCGCGTCTTTCAGCACATAGCCGCGGGCGCCGGCCTTGAGCGCCCGCTGCGCATGCTCGACACCGTCGTGCATCGTCAGCATCAGCACGGCGCGGGTCGGGTCCTCGTCGAGCAGGCGCACCGTGACCTCGATGCCGTTTTCGCCCTTCATGCCGATGTCCATCAGGATCACATCGGGCTGGGCGGCCCGCACGCCGGCCAGGGCCTCGGCGCCGTTGCTGGCCTCGGCCACCACCGCCAGGTCGTCCACCAGGCCCAGCACCGCCCGCAGGCCGTCGCGCACCACGGCGTGGTCGTCCACGATCATCAACCGAATTGGCGGGGGAGACATGGCTGGGGTCCGTGTCGGGCTTGCCGTCAAGCGTTGCCGAAGCGCTGGATGGCGGCGGGCGGCACGACGGCCATGACCACCGTGAGGCCGGGTTCGGACCGCAGCTGCAGCGAGCCGCCGATAGAGGCCATGCGCTCGCGCATGTTGCGCAGCCCGATGCCACGTTGCGGATCGCGCGAGATCGCATCAGGCTCAAAACCGGCGCCATTGTCCTGCACGCTCAAGGCCACTGCCCCATCGGCAAACACCATGCGCAGTTCTACCCAGGTCGCGCCGGCATGGCGCTGGATATTGGTCAGCGCCTCCTGGGTGACGCGGAACAACACCGTGCGGATGGCGTCGGGCAGTGTGATCGGCTCGCCCTCGACCTGCAGGCTGAAGCGGGTGTCCGACAGGCCCCACATTTCGTCGCCCAGCTGGTTCAGCGCAGCCTCCAGCCCCAGCGTGTCGAGCATCACCGGCCGCAGCCGGTGCGAGATGCCGCGCACCTCCAGCAGCGCGGCCTGCAGGCGCTCCAAGGCCCGCTCCAGCGCCTGCCGGGCCACACTGTTGTCCGTGGGCAGGCGCTGCAGCGCGGCTTCGGTCAGCAGCTTGACGGCGACCAGGGTCTGGCTGGTGCCGTCGTGCAGCTCGCGTGCCAGGCGGGCGCGTTCGTCCTCTTGCGAGCCCACCACCTGCCGGGCCAGCAACGTCAGCTGGGCATCGGCCACCCGCAGCTCCTGCATGCCCATCCACAGCCCGAAGCCGAAAATCGTCAGCAGGCCGATGGCCAGCACCGCGCCGGTCCAGCGCATCGCGGCCTGGTTGCTGTCGGTCAGTTCGCGGTCCAGCTGGGCCACCACCGGGTCGATATCGTCGATGTAGAGCCCGGTGCCAAACCACCAGTGCCAACGGTCCAGCCCGGTGACGTAAGCAATCTTGCGCGCCGGCGCCTGTACCGACGGCTTGTCCCAGCTGTATTCGACAAAGCCGCCGCCCGACAGCGACTTGTTGCGCATCAGGCGTATCGGTTGATTGCCCTCGGCGTCCACCAGGTCCAGCAGGTTCTGGCCCACCAGATCGGGCTGGCGCGGCTGCATCAGGTTGACGCCGTCGAAGTCGTACAGAAAAAAGTAACCATCGGCGCCGAAGTCCAGCGCCGCCAGCTGGCGGATCACCTGGCGCTTGATCTCGTCGTCGTCACGGCCGGTGTTGTACAGCGGGCTGATGGTGGACAGCGCGATCGCCACCGAGTGCCGCAACTCGTTGCGCGCCGCCTCCATGTAGGCGCTGCGCACCAGCACCGCCTGGCGCTGGCTGAGCAGCCGCTCCTGCTGCTGCTGAACGACCAGGATCATGCCGGTGGACGCCACCAACGGCAGCATGGCCAGCAGGATGATCTTGGTCTTGAGGCGCATGGCACAAAGGCGGGCGGGCGCGGCCTGCGCCCGGGCACCAGTCTAGGGCCTGCGCCAGGGCCGCTGCAGGGCGCTCAACCCGGCGACTGGCTGTGGTCAGCGCGGCGAGCGCAAGCGAAGGCGATGAAGTCAGGGTGCCGCTCTCCAGCAGGGAGGTTGATGCTGTGCCGCAACGCCGAGGGCGACGTCAAGCTGCGGTAGGCTTGCCTGATGAACCTCACCGCCCTGCAAGCCGAGTTGCGTCAGTTTGCCGCCGACAGAAACTGGCAGCCCTTCCAGACACCCAAGAACCTGGCGATGGCGCTGATGGTCGAGGCCGCCGAGCTGGCGGAGATCTTCCAGTGGATGACGCCGGAGCAAAGCCAGGCAGCGCACCAGGACAGCGCCGTCCACCAGCACATCGGGCAGGAGATTGCCGATGTGCTGGTCTACCTGGTGCAGATCGCCGACCATTGCCAGATCAACCTGCCGCAGGCGGTGGCCGACAAGCTGGTGCTCAATGCCGGCAAGTACCCACCCGCTGGCGTTGAAGCGGCAGCCGGCGCGCCGCCACTGTCGGTAGGCAAGTTGGGCGCCGTGGGCCCGCCTGCAAGCCCACGGTGACAAACCGGCCGGCCTTGAATCCGCGCGGCACCGGCTAGTCGGGCACTGTGGAGGGCACCTCATCGGCATAGCGGGTGCTGGGCAACAGGCAGTGCGCCAGCGAACCCAGGCGCTTGATGGCACCGCTGCGCTCGTCGAACTCCGCGGCCACCAGTTCCAGCGCGCCGCGCTGTGCATGGTGCTCGACCGGCAGCCAGGGCGAGCCCAGCGCCGCCCATTGCGCGTCTGTCACCGCCAGCTCGCCGCTCAAGAAGATCTGGTGGCAGCGTTCGCCTGTCGGAAACGAGTCCGACAAGGCTTGTCCCTGGTCCTGCGGCCGGCACAAACCGTGCGCCATCGCCGGGTCGAAAACGATCAGGTCACCGGGCGCGAGGGCCAGGCGCACGCCAGCGTGCGGCATGACGAACTCGACATCGACCACTTCTAGCGCGAGGTTCCAGAACAGGCACGCCGTCCAATGGCGGCTGACATCGTTGTGGAATCCCGCGCCATACGCGGCCAGGTAGTCGATCCGGGCCTCGACGCTGCACCGGTAGGGGTTGACATCGTCGCCCAGCACGCCGGTGGCCCGCAGAGCGGCGGCGATCTTGCCCGCTAGGTCGCCCACGCCGGGCGCGGCCGCGGCCAGCTCGTGCAGCGTGACGTTGGCGTAGTCGATGTCGGAAAAATCGCTGACCTGCATCCGGGCCTGGCCGAGTGC
>JBBRZR010000285.1:0-6729 GCA_038236495.1 Burkholderiales bacterium | reverse complement strand
GTCAACTCGGAGAACATCACCCGGATGTACTGCGCACGCTCGGGCACCTCGATGCCCATCAGGCGCTCGATGGCCAGGCAGTAGGCGTGCTCGTTGCACATCATCGAGACGTAGTCCAGACGGTCCATGTAGGGCAGCGACTGAATGTAGGTCTTGCTCTCGGCCAGCTTCTCGGTGGCACGGTGCAGCAGGCCGATATGCGGGTCGGCGCGCTGGATGATCTCGCCGTCCAACTCCAGCACCAGCCGCAGCACACCGTGCGCGGCCGGGTGCTGGGGCCCGAAGTTCAGGGTGTAGTTCTTGATTTCAGCCATGGAGAGCTCTTGAGGATGCCGTGTTCAATGCAGGCCACCGTAGTTGTCTTCGCGGATGATGCGCGGGGTGATTTCTCGCGGCTCGATCGTGACTGGCTGGTAGATCACGCGCTTTTTCTCGGCGTCGTAGCGCATCTCGACATGGCCGGTGACCGGGAAGTCTTTGCGCAAGGGGTGGCCGATGAAACCGTAGTCAGTCAGGATGCGGCGCAGGTCGATATGACCGTCGAAGATCATGCCGATCATGTCGAAGGCTTCGCGCTCAAACCAGTTGGCGGCGGACCACAACTCATTGAGCGACGCGACCACCGGCACGTCGTCGTCGGGTGCAAACACTTTGAGGCGTACGCGCCAGTTCAGGCTAACGCTTAAAAAGTGCGACACCACGCAGTAACGCGGGCCGTCCCAGGCGCGGTCCTTCCACTGGCTGAAGTCGATGCCGCAGAGGTCGATCAACTGCTCGAACTTGAGGCTTTGATCGTCCCTCAGTGTCGTGGCCACGGCCAGGTAGTCGGCCGCAGCCACCGTCAGCGTGATCTCACCACGGTCGCGCTTGAAGGTCTTGATCTTGTCGCCCAGCGCAGCCTGCAGCGCCGCTTCCAGCTTGTCGAGTCTTTGGGTCATGTCAGGCGGTGATCTCAGACGCGCTCAAGCGCGGGCGATGGTGTTTTCACGGCGGATCTTGGCCTGCAACTGCAGGATGCCGTAGAGCAGCGCCTCGGCCGTGGGCGGGCAGCCCGGCACGTAGACATCGACCGGCACGATGCGGTCACAGCCGCGCACCACCGAGTAGCTGTAGTGGTAGTACCCACCGCCGTTGGCACACGAGCCCATGCTCAAGACCCAGCGCGGTTCGGCCATCTGGTCGTAGACCTTGCGCAACGCCGGCCCCATCTTGTTGCACAGCGTGCCGGCAACGATCATCAGGTCGCTCTGCCGCGGGCTGGGGCGGAACAACATGCCGAAGCGGTCGATGTCGTAGCGGGCCGCGCCGGCGTGCATCATCTCGACCGCGCAACATGCGAGGCCGAACGTCATCGGCCACAGTGAGCCCGTCTTGGACCAATTGATCAGCTTGTCCACCGAGGTGGTGACAAAGCCTTCTTTCAGTACGCCTTCAATGCCCATGACTATCCTCGTGTTCCGTTGATGCAGCCCACCGTCATTCCCAGTCCAGCGCGCCTTTTTTCCACTCGTAGACAAAGCCCACCACGAGGATGGTGAGGAACATCATCATGGCCCAGAAACCTGACGCGCCGATGTCACGCAGTGACACCGCCCATGGAAACAGAAAGGCTATTTCCAGATCAAAAAGGATGAACAGGATGGCGACGAGGTAGTAGCGCACGTCGAACTTCATGCGCGCATCCTCGAAGGCCTCGAAGCCGCATTCGTAAGGGCTGTTCTTGGCCGCGTCCGGCCGCTGCGGGCCCAACAAGAAGCCCAGCAACTGGGGCGCCACACCGACAGCCACACCGACCAGAATGAACAAGATGACAGGCAGGTACTGTTGCAGGTCCATGGGGTCGGCGGCAGTGGTGTGAGGTCATCCGGCCTGAGCGAGGCAAGGTGCGAGCGGTCCGAAGCCGCTTGCCACCCACCGGGCGCCCGGCCGTGCTGAGCGCCCGCAAACCCGTGCGAAGGTGCATTGGGCTTGCTCAAAAACCTGGTGCCGTCGGCGAGACTCGAACTCGCACAGCTTTCGCCACTACCCCCTCAAGATAGCGTGTCTACCAATTTCACCACGACGGCGTGGGGCCCTTTAAAGGCCGGAGATTTGCTCGGATTGCATGAGGTTTGGCTCACCGAACAGCCTCGAATTCTAACCCGGAAAATACCCCATTCTGCGGGTTAATGCGGGGGTTCGCAGCACACGGGCGACCGTGTGGGCGATTCGCCGAAAGCCGATCAATTCTTCGGGATCGATCCCACCGATGCGGCCGGCGCAGCCACTGGTGCCGGAAGCACGACAGCAGCACCGGCCGGGATCGACCCGACGGCGCTGGACGCTGAGGCCGGCGCAGTGACGGCCCTGTCCAGCACGCTGCCACCACTGCTGGGTGCGCGCGAGGCCACACTGTTCGACAGGTAAGCCAGCGACAGCGTGCAGACGAAGAACACGCCCGCACACACCGCCGTGAAGCGCGACAAGAAGTTTGCGCTGCCGGTTGCGCCAAACAAGCTGCCCGAAGCGCCACTGCCAAACGAGGCGCCCATGTCGGCGCCCTTGCCGTGCTGCACCAGCACCAGGCCAATCATCGTGATGGCGGCCAGCACCTGCAACACCTGTACCAGGTTTGTCCAAATCTGCATGTCCATAAACTCCAAAAAACCAAGGTCAGGCGGCGGGCTGGATCAGCCGGCCGCTCGGCAGATGGCGACAAAGTCGGCTGCCTTCAAGGCGGCACCACCGATCAGGCCGCCATCGATATCGGGTTGTGACAACAGCGAGACCGCGTTGTCGGGCTTCATGCTGCCGCCGTAGAGGATCTTCATCTCGTCGGCATGCGGCGTGGCGGCCTTGAGCTGGGCCCGCAGCAGCGCATGCACCGCTTGCGCCTGCTCGGGCGTGGCGACCTTGCCGGTGCCGATGGCCCAGACCGGCTCATAGGCCACCACCATCTCGCCAGCGCAGTGTCCCAGTGCATGGATCACCGCTGACAGCTGGCGCTTGACCACCGCCTCGGTCTCGCCCGCGTCGCGTTGGGCCAGGGTCTCGCCCACACAAACGATGGGGGTGACGCCCCGCGCCAATGCAATTTTGGCCTTCTCGGCCACCAGCAGGTCAGTCTCGGCGTGGTACTGGCGGCGCTCGCTGTGACCGACGATCACATAGCGGCAGCCAAACTCGGCCAGCATGGCCACCGACACCTCACCGGTGTAGGCGCCTGGTTCATGCGCGGAGCAATCCTGCGCGCCCCAGCGGATATCGGTGCCGGCCAAGGCCACGGCCGTCTCCGACAGGTAAGGGTATGGCACACACACCGCCACATCACAGCCGAACGGCCGGGCGCCGCTGATACCGGCCAGCAACTCGGCATTGGCGCTGTGGTTGCCGTGCATCTTCCAATTGCCGGCCACGAGTTTGCGTCGCATGGTGTTTTAAGCCCCGGTCCAGTCGAGCACGATCTTGCCGACATGCTCGCTCGATTCCATCAGGGCGTGCGCCTGGGCTGCCTGCGCCGCCGGGAACACACGGTGGATCACCGGCTTGATCTGACCGGCTTCGATCAACGGCCAGACGGTCGTCCTCAGCTTGGCCGCAATGGCCGCCTTGAAGGCCAACGGCCGGGGTCGCAAAGTCGAGCCGGTGATCAGCAGTCGCCGGCGCAGCAACTCACCCGCATTGAAGCCGCTGTTGAGGCCGCCCTGCACCGCGATGATCACGATGCGGCCATCGTCTGCCAGGCATTGCACTTCACGCGCCACGTAGTCGCCAGCCACCATGTCGAGCACCACATCGGCGCCCTTGCCACCGGTGGCCGCCTTGACCTCGGCGACGAAGTCCTGGGTCTTGTAGTTGATGCCGACATCCGCGCCCAGCGCCACGCAGGCTGCGACTTTTTCGTCGCTGCCGGCGGTGACGATGACCCGGGCGCCATCCTTGCCAAAAACAGCCTTGGCCAACTGGATCGCGGTGACGCCGATGCCGCTGGACCCGCCCTGCACCAGCAGGGTTTCACCGGCCTGCAGACGGCCGCGGTCAAACACATTCGACCAAACGGTGAAGAAGGTCTCGGGCAGGCTGGCCGCCTCGATGTCGCTCAAGCCGGCCGGTACCGGCAGGCACTGGGCGATGGGCGCCGGGCACAACTCGGCATAACCGCCACCGGCCACCAGCGCACAGACCCGGTCGCCGAGCTTGAAGCCCGCAGCAGCCAGCTCAGCGGCGTCACCGCCGATGATGCTGCCGGCGATCTCCAGCCCCGGCAGGTCCGACGCGCCCGGCGGGGGCGCGTAGGCCCCCTTGCGCTGCAACACGTCGGGCCGGTTGATGCCCGACGCGGTGACCCGCACCAGCAACTCGCCGGCCGCAGGCACCGGATCGGGACGGGTGGTCTCGACCAGCACCTCGGGGCCGCCAAAGGCCGTCATCGCAATGGCTCGCATCAAATGCTCCTGGTCGGGTGCGTGAGGCCCAGATCAGCCTTGGCTGGTCGGGGTGTCGCTGCCGGGTGTGGCAGGTGCGGCGGCAGGTGCCGCTGCCGGTGCATCGGCCGCCGGTGCGTCGCTGCGCTCCGGACGGTCGCTGCGCTCACGCCGCGGCGGACGGTCACCCCGGTCATTGCTGCGCGGGCCACGGTCCGGCCGGTCGCCGTATTCGCGGCGCGGTGCCCGCTCGAAGCGCTCTTCTTCCATGCCTTCCGGACGCTCGAGCAAGGCCTTCATCGACAGCTTGATGCGGCCCTTTTCGTCGGTCTCCATGACCTTGACCTTGACGATCTGGCCTTCTTTCAGGAAGTCGGAGACGTTCTCGACCCGCTGGTGGGCGATCTGGCTGATGTGCAGCAGGCCGTCCTTGCCCGGCAGGATGTTGACCAGTGCGCCGAAGTCCAGGATCTTGGTGATCGCGCCTTCGTAGACCTTGCCGATCTCGGCCTCGGCGGTGATCTCGGTGATGCGGCGCTTGGCGTGCTCGGCCTTGTCGGAGTCGGTGGATGCGATGGTGATGGTGCCGTCTTCGCCGATGTCGATGGTGCAGCCGGTCTCTTCGGTCAGCGCACGGATCATCGAGCCGCCCTTGCCGATCACATCCCGGATTTTTTCGGGGTTGATCTTCATGGTGTACAGGCGCGGTGCAAATTCACTCACCTCGGCCTTGGCTTCACCGACTGATGACTGCATGCAGCCCAGGATGTGCAAACGGGCTTCTTTGGCTTGCGCCAGCGCCACTTGCATGATTTCTTTGGTAATGCCCTGGATCTTGATGTCCATCTGCAGCGCGGTGATGCCGCCGGTGGTGCCGGCCACCTTGAAGTCCATGTCGCCCAGGTGATCCTCGTCGCCCAGGATGTCCGTGAGAACAGCGAAGCGATTGCCGTCCTTGATCAAGCCCATCGCGATGCCGGCCACGTGGGCCTTCATCGGCACACCAGCATCCATCAGCGCCAGGCAGCCGCCGCAGACCGAAGCCATCGACGACGAGCCGTTGGACTCGGTGATCTCGCTGACCACGCGGATGGTGTAGGGGAAGTCTTCCTTGCTCGGCAGTGCGGCGATCAGCGCCCGCTTGGCCAGCCGGCCGTGGCCGATCTCGCGCCGCTTCGGGCTGCCCACACGCCCGGTTTCGCCAGTGGCGAAGGGGGGCATGTTGTAGTGCATCATGAACCGGTCTTCATAGTCGCCGGCCAGCGCGTCGATGCGCTGTGCGTCACGGTCGGTGCCCAAAGTGGCGATGACCAGCGCCTGGGTTTCGCCCCGGGTGAACAAGGCCGAGCCATGGGTGCGGGGCAGCACGCCAGTGCGGATCTCGATAGGCCGTACGGTGCGGGTGTCGCGGCCGTCGATGCGCGGCTCGCCGCCCAGGATCTGGCTGCGCACGATCTTGGCTTCGATGTCGAACAGCAGGCCTTCAACCGCCACCTTGTCAAACACCAGGCCGTCGGCCTTCAAAGCCGCCATCACGTTGCTGGTGACGGTGCGGCAGGCTTGCGTGCGGGCCTGCTTGCTGCGGATTTGGTAAGCAGCACGCAGCGGCTCTTCGGCCAGTGCGCCAACCTTGGCGATGAAGGGCTCGTCCTTGGCCGGCGCTTGCCAGTCCCAGACGGCCTTGCCGGCATCACGCACCAGCTCATGGATCGCGTTGATCGCGATGTTGCCCATCTCGTGGCCAAACACAACGCCGCCCAACATGATTTCTTCGGACAGCTGATCGGCTTCGGATTCGACCATCAGCACGGCGGCTTCGGTGCCGGCGACGATCAGGTCCATCTTGCTGTTGGCGAGAACAGCCTTGCCCGGGTTGAGCACATATTCGCCGTTGACATAGCCCACGCGGGCAGCGCCGATCGGCCCGTTGAACGGGATGCCTGAGATCGACAGCGCGGCGCTCGACGCGATCAGCGCGGCGATGTCGGCCTGCACCTCGGGGTTCAGGCTCAGCACATGCACCACCACCTGGACTTCATTGAAGAAGCCCTCCGGGAACAGCGGGCGGATCGGGCGGTCGATCAAACGGCTGGTCAGGGTCTCCAGCTCGCTGGGGCGGCCTTCACGTTTGAAAAAGCTGCCCGGGATACGGCCGGCGGCGTAGGTCTTTTCGAGGTAGTCGACGGTCAGCGGGAAGAAGTCCTGGCCGGCCTTGGCCTCGGTACGGGCGACGACGGTGGCCAGCACCACGGTGCCTTCGATGTCGACGACCACGGCGCCGGACGATTGGCGGGCGATCTCGCCGGTTTCCATCGTGACCTGGTGT
>JBBRZR010000284.1:0-6755 GCA_038236495.1 Burkholderiales bacterium | reverse complement strand
GTGGCTTGCCGCGTCGCGGCGGCCAGCGAGGCGTCCACCGCGTCGCCGGCGGTCCACAGCAGGGTGTCGAAGCGGGCGCCAGGCTCGACGGTCACACCGGCGCCCGCCAGTGCGGCGGCCAGCTGTGCCGCCGCATCACCGACCGCTTGCTGGCTGGCGGCCAGCGCCTGCTGCGCCTCCTGCAGCCCGGCATCGGCTTGCAGCCATTGCGCCCGCGCGGCGCGCCAGGGCTCAAGCTCGGACAGCGGCAAACCGGCCAGACCCAGGCCGGTGGCCAGCGCGGCCCAGTCAGCCTCCTGCGCCGCCAACACGGCCTGCCGGTCGGCCAGCCGCTGGTCGGTATCGGCGGCCTGCTGTTGCAGCCGGGCCAGCGCGTCCAGCCTGGCTTGCAGTTCACTCGCCTCGCGCGCCTTGTCGTGTCGCTGGTCGGCCAGTTGGTCGGCGGCTGCCAGCTGCTGCTCGAAACCCGGCGCGGCGGCGGGCAAAGCCAGCCCGCCGGTCTTGATGGTCTGCCAGGCGGCATCGCGGCGGGCGCGGGCCTGGGCCAGGTCGTCGGCACTGACCGGGTGGTGGGCCTGGCGGTACTGGTGGATGGCCAGCGCAGCGGCGGCAGCCTCGGTCGCCAGGTCACGCTGCTTGTCGGTCAGGCGCTGGCAGGCGGTGCGGCTGTCCGCCAGCGCTTGCTGGCGCCCGGCCAGCTCGGCCGGTGCGGGCAGCAGCAAGGTGTGCAGCGTGCCGGGCGCAGGCGACCAGCGGCCCAGGCCGGCCCGGGCACTGGCCAGCGCACGCTCGCAGCGGGCCAGCTGCGCGGCGTCGCGCGCTGGCCCGGCCTGGGCATCGCCCAGCGCCCTGGCCTGGGCCAGCGCCACCCGCAGCGCCGCCGGCAGGCTGACCGGGCCCGCCGCGCCCATGGCAGCCAGCTGGGTTTGCAGCGTGGCCACATCGGCCTGCCGTTCGCGCAGCGCGGCGCAGGCCCCCTGGCGTGCCTGGTCGAGGCGCTCGAAGCGCTTGGCCCAGCCCAGCAGCGCGGCGCGCGCCGGCAGCGGCGGCAGCAGCGGCAGTAACAGCGGCAATAACAGCGGCAGATGGGCGGCCAAATCGATGTCCGCGTCGGCGTTGCCCTCGGTCATGGCCGGCCAACCCAGCTGCCGAAGCGCCGCCTGGACCTGCTGCCAGTGGCCGGCCAGCTCGGCCTGTGCCCGCTGGATGTCCCGGTCGTGCTGGCGCAGCTGCTGGCGGCGCTCGGCCAGGGTGTCGATCTCGGCCTCGAAGTGCAGCAGGCCGGTGTCTGCCGGCAGGGCCGCCAGTTGCGCCGCGCGCTGGGCGGCCTGCCCGGCGTGCAGCTGCTGCTCTCGGCCGGCAGCGGCCAGCGCCAGCTCGGCCTCGGCCAGCAGGCGGCCGGCGTCGGCGGGCAGCAGCGGCACATCGCCCAGGGCCTGCAACGCGGCCTGATGATCCTGCCACTGGCGCAGGGGCGACAGCACCCGGCGCACCCGCTCCAGCGTCAGGCGCTGGGCCTCCAGCGTGTGCAGGCTGGCGCGCAGCTGGCTGCGCTGGGCCTCGAGCTGGCGCACTTTGGCGTCGGCCTCGACCCAGTCCTTGGTGCGCACCGTGGCGGCCTTGAGCCGCGCATCGGCCACCGCCAGCGCGTCAGCGGCGACGTAATACGCCCGGCCGGCCGATTTGCGCGGCGCCCACAGCGTATCGGCCTCAGCCGCCAGCTGCTCACGCACCACGCCCAGGCTGCCGATGCCGGCGGCCGACTGGAACAGGATCTGGCCGATGTCGTCCTTGGCACTGAGGATGGACTGGCCACCCGCCGCCAGCCGGCCGTGGTCCAGGCCGAACATCTGGTCGAAGAAGTCGCGGTCGGTGCCGCCCAGCCAGCCGGCCAGCGCCGACTCGGCCAGCGGCTGGCCGTGGGGGTCGAACAAGGTGCGGTTGCGCGCCTTGTGGCGCACAAAGGCCAGCGACTCACCGGCGTGGGTCAGCGTGGCGCCCAGCCGCAGGTCGGCCTTGGCGTGCACGAAGTCGAAGGCCGAGCGGGTTTCGATGCCGTAGAGCAGGTCCAGGATGGCGCTGCGGGTGGTGGACTTGCCGGCCTCGTTGGCGCCGACGACGACATGAAAATCCCGTGCCGCGACCGGAAAGTCCAGCCTGCGCTGGGTGAACTTGCCGTAGGCCAGCAGGTCGAGTTGTTGGATGCGCATCGGGCGGCAAAGCTCAGGGAAAGGGAATCGATCAGGCCGGGTCGGGCGCCGCTCAGTGGGCCTGCGCCAGCCGGGCCAGCAGGCCAGGCACCACCGCGGCGATCAACGGGCCGATCTCACCGGCACGGATTGCCTTGAAGTCGGGCACCGCGTCGGTCAGCTCGGCCGGCGCCTTGCCGGCCAGGCCGCGCAGGTCGTCGGTCAGGCTCTGGATGAAACCGGCGTCGTCCGCCACGCTGGCCAGCAAGGTTTGCAGGTCGGCCAGCGCACCGGCGCGCTCGTGCAGCAGTGTGGCGTCCAGCAGCGGCGTGGTGCGCACCTGCACCCGCTCGATCCACAGGCGGTCGCCGCCCAGCGTAGCGGCCAGCGCCAGCAGTTCTTCACGCAGCTGCGGCTCGCTGCCGAACAGCTCACCGTGGGCGGCGCTGCGGCCGGCCAGCGTGATGCGCAGTGCGATCGGCAGGCGGTGGCCCGCGCCGTCCAGCAGCGCCGACAACGCGTTGCCGGCCTGGGCCAGCACACCGGGCAGGTCGGTCGCGCCGCCGACATCCACGCGCAGATGCTGCCAGCGCATCACGTCGACGATGCAGCGCTCGACCGACCGGATGCCAGTCTCGTCGGCCATGACCAGCACCGCGCCGCGCGGGCCGGTCTCGCGGATATGGCGGCCCTGCAGATTGCCGGGGAACACCACCCAGGGGTTTTGCTGCAGCACCGCATGCTCGTGCACATGGCCCAGTGCCCAGTAGTCGTAGCCCTTGGCACTCAGCTCGGCCAGCGAGCAGGGGGCGTAGCGGGCATGCTCGGCATAGCCCTCCAGCGCGGTGTGCAGCACGCCGATGTTGAGCCAGCCGGGCAGCGCGTCGGGGTAGCCGATGGCCAGGTTCTCGACCGTGGCGGCCTCGCGGAAGCTGCGGCCGTGCAGCGCCACCCGCAGGTGCTCGATGTGATGGCTGCTGGGTTTTCGGGTGTCGAACAGGTGCACATTGGCCGGCAGCGTCAGCCGTTTGGTCATCTCGTTGTCGGCATCGTGGTTGCCGTGCAGCAGGTAGACCGGCACGCCGGCCTGCTGCAGCCGGCCCATCTCACGCACGAAGAAATGGCCGGTGTTGTAGTCCTTCCAGGCGCCGTCGTAGAGGTCGCCGGCGATCACCATGAAGTCGACGGCCTCGTCGATCGCCAGGTCCACCAGCGCCCGGAAGGCGTCCCGCGTGGCCGTGCGCAGCGTCGCCACCGGCGCGTTGGGGTAGGCCGCCAGGCCGACCAGTGGGCTGTCGAGGTGGATGTCGGCGGTGTGGATGAACTTCATGGGGCGGGTCCGGGCGGGTGGGGCAGGTCGGGCGGGTCGGGCAGGTCGGGCGGGTCGGCGTCAGGGTCAGGCTGGTCCAGCCAGTCCAGCAAGCCGCTGGCGCGCCGGGTGCGGCGGGCCAGCGCGTCGGCCAGCGCGTCGCGCCGGCCCGACACCAGCGTGAAGGCGGTTCGGGCGCGGGTGATGCCGGTGTAGACCAGCTCACGGGTCAGGCCGCGGCTGGGCGCTTGCGGCAACACCAGCACGGTGTGGTCGAACTCCGAGCCTTGCGCCTTGTGCACCGTCATCGCAAACGCGGTCTCGACCGACGCCAGCCGGCTGACACCGACCGAGCGCAGCGCCGGCCCGTCGGCAAACCAGGCGCGCAGCGGCGAGGTGGGCACACGCGGTCGCAGCACGATGCCGATGTCGCCGTTGAAGACGCCGATGCCGGGGTCGTTGCGGGTGACCATCACCGGCCGGCCCTCGTACCACTCGCCGCGCTTGACCAGCAGGCCGTCGGCGACCAGCACCCGCTCGACCGCACGGTTCAGGCCATCACAGCCCCATTCGCCGTCGCGCACCGCGCACAGCAGGCGAAAGCGCTCGAAGTCGGCCAGCACCGCCAGCACCCAGGCCTGCCAGGCAGCGCTGCGGGCTGCGGCGGTGGTGGCGTCGTCGCTGTCGTCGGGCGCCAGGCCGGCGGGGCGTTGGCGCAGGGTATCGAGATAGCGCCGGTAGCCACCGGCCGCGCCAGCGCGGCCCTGCAGCGCCAGCCGCCAGACCGCCGCCGGCGTGCTGGCGTCCAGGCCCAGCACCGCTGGGCCGTCGGCTGACGGGCCGGACGTTGCGCCGCCGGCCAGCAACCCAGCCGGCTCGGCTGGCTGCGCCGGCCCGCCCAGCGCCGGGCGCAGCAGCGCGGCGGCTGCGGCGGCATGGCCGGCATTGACCGCCAGCGCCAGCTGGCCGATCGGCCCGCCAAAACGCCGGCTGCGGCGCAGCATCACGGTCTGCTGGGCCAGTGCGCTGCCGCTGCCCAGCATCGCGGGCGGCAGCCCCTGGCCGGTGGCGGCAGCGACAAATTGGGCGGTGGCAGGCCGGTAGTGGCCGCGCTCGGCACCGCGGCACAGGTCGCCCAGCACGGCACCGGCCTCGACCGAGGCCAGCTGGTCCTTGTCGCCCAGCAGCACCAGCCGCGCCTGCGGCGGCAGCGCGTCCAGCAGCGCGGCCATCATCTCCAGGTGCACCATCGAGGCCTCGTCGACGATCAGCACGTCCACCGCCAGCGGGTGCGCCGCATCGGCCCGGAAACGCCGGCTGTCCGGCCGCACCCCCAGCAGGCGGTGCAGCGTGCGGGCCGGGCCGATGTGGGTGGCCAGCTCGGTCAGCGCCAGGCGGTCGCCCAGTTGCTGCTGCAGACCGGCCAGCGCGGTCTCGATGGCCTGGCGCAGCCGCGCGGCCGCCTTGCCGGTGGGCGCGGCCAGCGCCACCCGCAGCCGGTCGGGCTGGGGCGACACCGCCAGCAGCAGCGCCAGCAGGCGGGCGGCGGTGTAGGTCTTGCCGGTGCCCGGGCCGCCGGTGATGACCGCCAGCCGGCCGCGCAGCGCCACGGCGCAGGCGATTTTTTGCCAGTCCGGGTCAGCGGCGGTGGCGGGGTTGCCAGCGGGGTTGGTGGCGGGGTTGGTGGCGGGGTTGGTGGTGGCGCCGCCATCGGCGCTTTGGCCAGGCACGGGCGCCGGAAACAAGGCGTCCAGCCAGGGCCGGACCTGCGCCGGGTCCAGCGTGTCGGCAGCCGCCACCCGCTGCAGCACCTGGGCCGCGACCCGGCGCTCGAAGTCCCAGTAGCGGCGCAGGTAGAGGCGCTGGCCGCGCAACACCAGCGGCGCCCGGCCGGCGGCGGGACCCGACGGCGATGCCCGGTCGTCGGCGTCGACCAGGGCACAGCCCTGCAGCGTCTCGCACCAATCAATCACCGTGCCCGGCCAGCGCGCCAGCGCGTCCCGCAGCGCAAGGGCTGCTGCGGTGGGCCAGGCCAGCAAGCCGTCGGGGTCGTCCAGCAAGTCAGCCAGCGGCAGGCAGGTGTGGCCGCGGCCCTCCAGCTGCGCCAGCAGGGCGGCGACCAGCAGCACCTGCGGCGGCGCCTGTGGGCACAGGTCGGCCAGGAACTGCGCCAGCGCGTGGTCCAGGCGCCGGATCCAGCCCTGCTCGGCCCACTGCTGTAGGGTGTCGAGCAGCGCGGCGTTGTCGGTGCCGCCGGGTTGGGTCGACAGCGTCATGGCGTTGCGCCCATCGGCAGCGCGGCCAACGGTGCCGGTGCGGCGGCCAGCAAAGCCTCCAGCCCGTCGAGCAGCGCCAGCGGCGGCGCCACGTGCACACAGCCACTGACTGGCCCGTGCAGGCCGCGCAGGAAAAAATACACCGCGCCGCCCAGCTGGCGCGCCGGGTCGTAGGCCGCGCCCAGGCGGGAGCGCAGCAAGCGGTGCAGCGCCAGCAGGTAGAGGGCCGCCTGCACGTCGTAGCGGTGCGCGGCCATCGCCGCGTCCAGCGCATCGGCGTGGTAGTCGCTGTCCTGCGGCCCCAGGAAGTTGGATTTGTAGTCCAGCACCCAGAAGCGGCCGCCGGACTCGAACACCAGGTCGGCAAAGCCCATCAGCATGCCGCGCAGCTCACGCTCGGGCAGCGCTGGCCGGTTGCGGCTCGCCAGCAGGTGGCGGCGGCACAGGGCATCGACCTGGCTGGCCACCAGGCCGTCGCTGGGGAACCAGAACTCCATCTCCGGCAGCAGGCTGTCCAGCCCGTTTAGCGCCGCACCGACCGGCGGCAGCGGCGTTTGCACGACTTGCACCAGCCAGTCCACCACGGCGTCGGCGGCATGGCCCCAGTCTTGGCGATCGCAGCGCTGACGCAGTTGTTGTTGCAGATCGGCCGAGGCTGCCAGCTGGAAGCCCTCACCGGCCAGCCATTCGAGTTGGTCGTGCAGAAAGTTGCCCGGCAGCGCGCCGCGGGCAAAGTGGTGCCAGGGTTGGGGGTCGGCAGCTGCCGGCGTGGCGGCGGCACCGGATGGCGGCAGCGGCAGCGTGGCACGCGTCGGGGCGGCAGCCCCGACACCGTCGCCTGCACCGTCGCCGGCACCGTCAACACCGCCAGCGTCGCCGTCAGCGGTGGGCGCCAGCGCCTCGTCGTCACGCAGCAGCGCAGCGCCCAGGGCCTGCGGGCCGGGTGCCGCCAGGTCGCGCACCAGGCCCGAGAAGCTGCCC
>JBBRZR010000283.1:0-6784 GCA_038236495.1 Burkholderiales bacterium | reverse complement strand
GGCTTCAGCGTCCCGGGCTGGTCCACCGCGCAGGCCTCGCGGAACAGCACCAGGCGCTTGCGGTCGGAAAACGACCAATAGCTGGCGCCCTTGAGGTTGGACACCGCGCCGAAATGGGTGAGTTGGGTCTCCAGGTCACCCGGCGCCGCATAGCTGGCGGTGACCCGCACCCGTTCGCGATGTTCGCCCGGTTGGGCGAGCAGGGTGGCCAGTTGCCGCATATGCCGGTACGCGCCGCCAAGCAACTCAACGGCGATGTGAAGCGCCGGGCTATGCCGCTGGCCACGATCGTGGAGCTGGTCTTGATCACGGCGGCGGCCCGCTCGACCATTGCCGCATGGGGTGGAACTTCACCTCCCGCCGAAAGAAGCGCCTCGGGCAGGCGGCCGACGATTGGGCCGCGCAGCGCTTGGCCAACCTGCAAAGCCAAACCAAGTTCATCCTGCGGCCGAACAAACGCCCGATGAACTGCGCGGCCTGGGCACCACGCCGCACCAGCCTGTCCACAAAGTTGGGATGGCGTGCGCGCCGACCGGACGCAACATGACCCGCCAACGCTGTGCCTTTGCCCACACCGCACCAGAGTGCCGGACGGTGGCGCGCCAACCGGGGAGGTCAGACGATGAAAACCATTTTTGCGGTGCTCGTGACGCTGGCATCGGGGGCACGGGCCACGAGCTTCTCGGCATCGGTGCAGGCGCTCAGCGGCACGTCCAGTCTGTCTGGGCCGGTCGCCAAGCAGCAACGGACCAGCCCCGACCCGGTGCGGCTCAACGCGGTTTCGGCAGTACAAGAGCAATCTGGGGAAATCGCCACCGGGTCCGGCGTGGCGCTTGCGAAGGCGTCGGTCGCTCCCGGCGCCGTGCAGTTGTTCGTCGACGCCGCCGGCCGGGCAGGCATCGTGGCCCGCGGGCAGATGGTGGCCAAAAGCCAGAGTTCGTCCAGCGGCAGCGTTGACGATGCATTCGTCGTGCTGTCCTCGGCGTGCCCGAACCCGCCGCTGTGTGCCACGGGCCGCACGGGGGCGCTCACGTTTTCGGCGCGCCTGGGCGGCAAGGCCGGCGGCGCGGGCGAGTACGCCTGGAGCCCCGGGGACGTCGGCGTTCTGGAACGGCAGCGCTGCCTGGCAGGCCGACATTCGCCTCGATGCCGGCTATATCGCGGGCGCTCCGCCGCCGACATCGATGCGCTGGACGGCCAGCCGGTACCACTCGGACGCGTGCTCCCCGGGTCCGATCAACTCCGGCAGCGGCTTGTTGGGCACGCGGACATTCACCGTCAACTTCCGTTTTGGCACGCCGATCTCGCTCCACCTCGAAGGTTCGACGCAGGCCCTGGCGACGGCGCTCTTGGACGGCAGCGACGGGGCCGCACGGCTTCGGCTGGGGCCGGTTTTTCAAGCAACATGCTCGACAACGACCCCTACCACGCCACCGCCCGGGGCGGCATCCCAGGCGTCCGCGATGAGGCCGGCAAGGTACTTGCCCAATTCACAGCGCTGAGCGGCGCCACGGGCTTCGACAACCGGCAAGCGGTCAACTGCCCGGTACCGGAAGTGCCGTTGTCCGCGCTGTGGGTGGCCGGGCTGGCCGGCGTGGGTTGCTGCGTCGGCGCTTCTAGAGCGCGCGGGGCCCGCCATAGCCGCCTGTGCAATGCACAAGGTACGCCGATCGCATTCGACGACGGCGACGGCGACGGCGACGGCGATCATGCCGGAGGTGATACCGCCGTTCATGCGGGGATCGGCGCGAAAACCGACCGGCGTGCCACCGACTTCTTGACCACCGCATTGCCGCTTTAGACCACGTCGCCCGAGCCGGCGATGTTGACGACCCCATCGTCGGCCTTCAGATCGGCGGCTTTCATGTCGCCGCTGCCGGCAATGCTGACAGTCGGGCGGCTGGCCCGGCCGCTGGCCTGCACATCGCCCTACCCCTTGATCTCGACCGTCAAGTCGTCGGCGACCCGGCCCTTGAGCTTGACATCACCCGAGCCCACAACCCGCACCCGCAACTTGGCCAGCTTGAACGGCGCGGCCACGATGTCACCCGAGCCGCTGACCATTTGCGCCTGCAGCCGCACCACCCCCCCGGTGACCAAGGGCTGCGCCTTTGTCGAGATGTCGGGCCGGCGCTGCCAGCGCAGCTTCAGCACCTTGCCCGAGGGTAGAAATCAAACACACTTCTTCTCCCAAAAGCCCCCCGGCAATGCTCTTGAACACCCACCCGGGCCGCCTGAAACGTGATGACTGGGGGATCTCAGGCCGCGTGCAGCTGCGACCATCGGGCGGGCGCGCGGTGGCGCCCTGGCTTGCAGACCCAGGTGTGCTCTACCCCGACCGCGGGCTGAGCGTCACGGTGGCCGAGGGTCAGCGTGGTGTGTTGCAGTAGGTGGCGCCGGCCGAGTTCGGCGCGCGGCTGCGCAAGCCGCTGGCCGCGATGGCCCGGGGGCCGGCGCGGTGACTCGCCCGGTGCGGCGATGTGCTTTGCCTGGGGCACGGGTGCCGAGACACAATCAGCAACCAATGAGCAGGGGCCGGTCGATGGTTAAGGAAAATGTTCCAGGCGTTCCCCAACCCGAGGGCGAGCACCGGCGCCGCGTGACGATCCTGTTCACGGACCTGTCGGACTCGACCCACCTGTCGGGCACCTTGGAGCCCGAGACCTACCGCGAGTTGCTCGATGAGTTGCGCCTGGCCTTCAGCAGCATCGTCGCCGAGCGTTGCGGCACCACGAACCAGTTTGTGGGCGATGGCCTGAACGCGCTGTTCGGTTACCCGCAACCCTCGGAGCACGATGGCCGTCGGGCCACCGAGGCTGCGCTGGCGTTCCACGTCCGCGTCCGGCAGCTGCGCCAGAAGTACACCGGGCTGGGCGCAGCCGACCTGTGCGTGCACTCCGGCATCCACGCCGGGCAGACGCTGGCGCGGCAGGGTGACAACATCGCCGGTCGCGTGGAGTTTTTCGGCGCACCGGCAGGCATCGCCAAGCACCTTTGCGACAAGGCCGAGCGCGACGAGATCCTGGTCAGCCAGGAAACCCTGGGACCCAGCCTGCACTTCTTCCAGACCAGCGAACGTCAGGTCGTCCTCAAGGGCAGGGCCGGCGCGCTGACGGTGCACCGGGTGCTGGCGCGCACGGCGCTGCGCACCCGCTTCGAGGCCCAGGCTCAACTCGGGCTGCTGCCCTTCATCGGCCGCCAGGGCGAGATGGCCCGTCTGGATGTGGCCCTGCAAACCGCACGCGCAGGCCAGGTCCAACTGCTGGCGCTTTGTGCACCAGCCGGCGTGGGCAAGACGCGGCTGGCCGAGGAGTTCCTGCGTCGAGCAGCCGACGCAGGTTGCGCCGTGCTGCGGGGGTATTGCGAAGCCGATCTCAGCGCCGAGCCGCTGCAGCCCTTCCTCCAGATGCTGCGCACGCACCTCCGATTGCCGGCCGGCGCCAGTGCGGTGGCGCTGGCGCTCGAACACGGGCTGCGGGCGCTGGACCCGGCGCTGCTGGCGCATCGCGGCGAGTTGCTGCGGGCCTTGTCGATCAACCTCGATGCGGCCGGCACACCTGGGGGCCCGCGCTCGGCGCCCGATCAGACATTGCAGGCGCTGATCCAGTTCTTCGCGGCACTGGCGCACCGGGCGCCGCTGGTTCTCTTCTTCGACGACTGGCACTGGGCCGACGATGCCACACGGCAGGTGATGCATGGCCTGTGCCAGTTGGCCGACACGCCGCTGTTGTTGCTGGCCACCATGCGCCCGGCGGCGACGGGCCATGCGCTGCCGAGCGAGGCTGCGCTGGTGCAACTCGACCTGTTCGGCGATGCCGAAGCGGCGACGAGCATCGCGGCGTTGCTGCCGGGTGTCGACCCCTTCGTTGCCGACGCCATCCGGCGCTATGCCGGTGGCAATCCGCTGTTCATCGAGGAACTGTGCCACTCGGCCGCCCGCACCGGCGCGCAGGGCGGGTTGGCGGCGATGCAGTCCGGGTCGGTCTGGCTCGAGACCTTGATCGAATCGCGTGTGTCCCGCCTGCCGCCCGAACAGGGTGAAATCCTCAGCGCGGCGGCGGTCATCGGCAATGTGGTGCCGATCTGGTTGCTGGCCGAGCTGACGGGCTGCGACGAGCACCACCCGCTGGTGCAAGGCCTGGCTGACCAGGACCTGCTCTTTCCAAGCGGCAGCGGCGGCAGTTTGCGCTTCAAGCACGGCATCACCCGCGACGTGGTGTACGGCGCGGTGGGTTTGCCGCAGCGCCGCGCCATGCACCGGCGCATCGCGCAGCTCTTCCAGAGCCGCACCGCGCCGGGTGCCGAGGCCGAGGCCTGCGAGGCGCTGGCCTACCACCATGCTGGCGCCGCCGACTACGCGCTGGCGGCGCAAAGTGCCGAAGTTGCCGGCGACAAGGCCATGGCGACCTCGTCGATCGACCGCGCCAAGACCCAGTACCGCGCTGCACTGGAAATGCTGGACCGCCTGCCCGAAACGCCCGAACGCTACCTTGCCTGGCGGTCCGTCGTGCGCAGGCTGGGCATGGTCAGTGTGTTCGATCCATCGCGCGACACACTGGATGTATTTGCCCGTGCAGTGCGCCTGGCGCGTGATCAAGGCGACGCCGCCGGCCAGGCCTATGCCGAGTACTGGCTGGCGTATGTGAAGTACGCGCTCGGTGAGTCCGGCGCCGCGGCGGCGCACTGCGAACTGGCGCTGCAGGCCGCCACGGCGCTGGGCGACGCGCGCCTGGTGGGCCAGGTGCGCGCCATCCTGGGGCAGGCACGCGCGGCAGTCGGCGACTATGCGTCTGCCCTGCCGCTGCTGGACGACGCCGGCCGGCTGCAGCGCCTGCAGCACGGCAGTGGCCGGATCTCGCCGGTGGTGGCCTATTCGCTGGCCTGCAAGGCCAGCGTACTGGGTGACCAGGGGCACTTCGACGCGGCCCATGCCTGCTTCGAAGAGGCGCTGGCGGCATTGCCCGGCGCCGCGCACGAGGTCGAAGGGTCGGTGCTGTGCTGGCGCAGTGGGGTGCACCTGTGGCGGGGGGATTGGCAGGCGGCGCGGGCCGATGCGCAGGATGCCGAGCGTGTCGCCGAGCGGGTCAAGAGCCTCTACCTGTTGGGCATGAGCCGCGGCCTGGGCGCCTACGCGGCCTGGAAGCTCGGTGCCAGCGCGCAGGCGCTGCGCGAATTGGCCGACGCAACCCAGTGGCTGCAGCTGCGCGACAAGAACCTGTTTGTATCGCTGAACCACGGCTGGCTTGCCGATGCGCTGGTCGACCAGGGCAGGCCGGATGACGCCAGGCACCATGCGGCATTGGCACTGCGCCGCCTGCGCAAGCGCGACGGGGTCGGTGCGGCCATGGCCTCGCGCGCGATGGCGCGGTGGGCCGCAGCACAGGGCAGCTGGACCGCTGCCTTGCGCCACGTCGAACGCGCCGAGCAGGTGGCCGCCGTGCGTGGCTCGGCGCACGAGCAGGCCCAAAACGAGCTGTGCCGCGCCCGGTTGGCGCTGCTGCAGGGGCAGCGCGGCGAGGCGCGCGCCTGCCTGGACCGCGCCTGCGAAGCCTTCTTCAAGCTGCGGATGGCGGGCTTCCTGGCGCAGGCGCAGGGCTTGCTGTAGGCGCAGGGGTCAGGCCCGTGAGCGGGCTCAGCCGCAACGCCATCGGTGACGCCGTGGGCCGCAGGTTGACCGATCCCAGCAGGCCGGCCAGCGTGCCCAGCATCACGCCCAGCGCCATCTTGTAGCCCGGGCAGGCGTGGGTGGGATGGGGCGCATCGCCACGATCGCCGCCGAACAGCGGGTAGATGTCGCGGTCTTCGTTCAACAGGTTCTCCTGCAGGGCCGAGACGATGCTGATCACGATCTTGTCGCCCGGCACCACCGGCACCGCACCCAGGTCGTGCGCCGCGGTGGCGATGCGCCAGGTCAGCTCGGGCACCGGGCGCAGTTGCAGCGCGCGGCGCAGCGGCGGCAGCAGCACTGACTTTGCGCTGGCGAAGGCGTTGCCGCTGTGCGCGAAATAGGCCGTCTGCAGGTCCCACAGCGACCCGTCGCGGACCCATTCGTAGAGCGTGGCCCGCAAGTTGCCGTCAACCGTGGGCAGGAAGCCCATCATCACGCCGATCAGCGTGGAACCGATCTCGCTGCGGATCTTCTCTTCAGCCGGCGGGGTGGCCGGTGGCGCACCGGCCGCTGGTGGGACGAAAGGCGGAAACGACTCGAAGATGGCCTTTGCCAACGGCGCCGTGGGCAGCGTCGCCGCGTTGCGATGGGTGTCCACCAAGGCGCGCACCGCGATCTTCAAGGCCTTGCCGTGGCGCTGCCCGACGGCCGCGGCATCGTCGCCCGGGTTGGGTTGGAACATGTAGCGTGATGGCGAGTGGAAGTGCCCTGGGCAGGTGGGCGGCTTGTCGCCGACCCAATGCCAGCCTCCGCCCACAACGAGCGCGCCGTCCGGAATGCCGAACCAATAGGCACTCAGGCCCGCCAGCACCTCGTCGACGATGTCCTTGACGTCCACCGTGATCTCGCCGCCGGGTGGCGCCGCGGCCGCGAAGGCCTTGACCGTGACGTCTGACTTCCCGAGGGCCTGCACGAAGCCCTCTGAAATCGACACGCCCTGGATGGCGGCGTTCGGGCCGGTCGACAGGCGCTGGTACTCCGGGCCGTCGTCCATGCCCAGGTAGATGTTGCCGAAGGACCGGTTCATCCGGTCGGCGTAACCGGTGGCGGTGTAGAGGCGGTCGTCGCCGAAGACGTCCATCACGCGCTGGCGGCTGCACACCAGCACGCCGTACG
>JBBRZR010000282.1:0-6812 GCA_038236495.1 Burkholderiales bacterium | reverse complement strand
GTGCTCTTCCCGGCACCGTTCTCGCCCAGCAAGGCCAGCACTTCACCACCCTGCACCTCCAGGGTCACGTCATCCACGGCCTGGGTGCCCCCAAAGCGCTTGCTCACCCCGTAAAAGCCCAGCAGCGTCATGCGGTGGCGCCTCGGGTGTTCAAGACGATGCGGTACAGAGAACTGCTGGCACAGATGAAAAGCGCATTGCCGGCGGCGCCGCCAAAGCACAGGTTGCCGACCTTCTCCGGTACCGGGATGCGCCCGATCCGCGTACCGTCAGGGTGATAGACCTGCACACTGTCGTCACTGCTGGTGTAGACGAAGCCATTCACGTCGACACGGAACCCATCGGGCAGGCCGGGGTTGACCACGGCAAACACGCGCGGGTTGGCCAAGTCCTGGCCGCCCACCACGTCAAAAGCGACGATGTGGTGATGACCCCCGTGATCGGTGCGCAGCGCGGCCGAGGTGTCGCTGACGTAAAGCACGGACTCGTCGGGCGAGAAGGCCAGGCCGTTGGGCTCGTCGACGAAGTCGCTGGCGATGCGCAGCGAGCCGTTGGCCGGATCGAAGCGGAAGACGTAGCAATCGCCGAGCTCGCTGGGCGCGGCATGGCCTTCGCGGTCAGAGGCAATGCCATAGGGTGGGTCGGTGAACCAGATCGTGCCGTCGTGCTTGGTCACCACGTCGTTGGGTGAGTTCAGGCGCCGGCCCTGGTAATGGCCGACCACGACCTCATCGGGCAGCGGCTGCAGCGCGGCATCGAAGCGCGTGCGCACGATGGCGCGCAGCCCGTGGGAGCAATGCAAGAGCGCGCCGTCCGCCTCGCGCACGTGGCCGTTGGTGAACTCAACGCCATCGCGCCACACCGCCATGCCCAGCTCGGGATGCCAGCTGAGCATGCGATTGTTGGGAATGTCGCTCCACAGCAGGATGCCGGTCTCGCGAAACCATACCGGGCCCTCGCTCCAGACGGCCCCGGTGCACAGGCGCTCCAGGGGCCCGGCGGACTCAGCCACAGACCCGAAGCGGGGGTCGAGAACCTCGATCGAGCACGGGATGGACGTTCGCATGGTGACCGAAAGTTTTGCTCAGAGAATAGTTACCGGTAACTGGTATTTACCCATCCCTTGGCCAAAATACGTTTTAATCCATGCTTGGTTTTCATTGCTGAGCCGCACAGATTTCCAGGTTTTCTGCCATTGCTATCGGTATCGCCTGGTGCGGTGTCAGGCTTTGAGCCGCACACCCCTGTTTTGCACGCACATCCCTTTGCCATGGTCAAAAAAAATCTTGCCGGCGACCCTGTCGCGCCTGCCACCGCAAAGCCGCCCGAGTCGTCCGCACCCGTGCGCAACGTCACCATGGCCGACGTGGCCGCGCGTGTGGGCGTCTCGAAGATGACGGTCTCGCGTGCACTCAGCCGCGGCGACGGCAGCAGCCGGCGCGCGAGTGAAGCGCTGCGTCAGCGCATCCTGCAAACGAGCAAGGACATGGGCTACGTCATCGACCAGACGGCGCGCACGTTTTCCAGCAAGCGCTCGGGCTTTGTGGCCGCCTTGATCCCGGCGCTGAACAACTCCAACTTCTCCGACACCGCACATGGCCTGGCCGAGGCGGTCGAGTCCAGCGGCCTGCAGGTGTTGTTGGGCTACACCGACTACGACATGCACACCGAGGAGCGCTTGCTGCGCGCCATGTTGACGCGCCGCCCCGAGGGCGTCGTCCTGACCGGGGGCAGCCACACGCCGGCGGCGCGAAAGCTGCTTGAGTCCGCCGGTGTGCCCGTGGTCGAGACCTGGGACTTGCTGGCCGACCCGATAGAACACACGGTCGGATTTTCGAACGCCGAGGCCACCGCCGAGCTGGTGCGCCACTTGCACGCCAAGGGCTATCGCCGTATCGCTTTCCTCGGTGGCGTTCCTGAAAGCGATGCGCGCGGCGCTGATCGGCGACGCGGCTTCGAGCGTGCGATGACGGAACTGGGGCTGGACTGCGGGCGCGTGATGAGCGTGGGGCAAGCCCCGGTGTCGATGGCCCACGGGGCCCAGGGCGTGGCACAGCTGATGCTGCGCTGGCCCGACGTGCAGGCCCTGGTCTGCGTCTCTGACCCGCCCGCCTTCGGTGCATTGATGGAGTGCCAGCGCCGCGGCTGGGCTGTACCGGCGCGCATCGCGATTGCAGGCTTCGGCGGCTTCGAGGTGGCGGCGTCCTGCCATCCGCAGCTCACCACGGTGGCTGTCGATTGCGTTGGCATCGGCCGTTCAACGGGCCAGTTGCTGCTGCGGGCGATAGAGGCCGCACGCAACGGCCACCGGCTGCCGGCTGAGACCGTCATGACACCGTTCCGGGTGGAGATGCGCGGCAGCACCTGAAGCGCGCCGCCGCCGCTCGGCGCCCGCCCGCAAGGCCAGGTGTTTGCCGGGCCGCGCCCGATGGGGTGCAATAGGCCCGTCAGCGCAGCGTCACCGGGCGAGTTCAGGCCGTCTCTGCTGAGAAGTCGAGCAGCACCTTCATGGCCTTGCGGCGGTCGCCGGCCAGTTCAAACGCTTCGCGCGCCTGGCTCAAAGGGAAAGCCCCGGTGACCATCGGCCGCATATCCACCCGGCCTTCGTTGATGAGCCGCACGGCCAGCGCAAACTCGGCGTGGAAGCGGAATGAGCCGCAAATGCTGAGTTCTTTGCCCACGACCATGTTCTGCGGGATGCTCACGTCGCCGCCCAGGCCCAATTGCACCACGACGCCGCGCGGGCGCATGACCTCCAGCCCGGCGCGCAGCGCGCGTTCATTGCCGCTGCACTCGAACATCACGTCGAACGTGCCTTTGCGGGTGCGGCCGTCAGCGGCATAGCGCTGCACCCAGTCGGCATCGGTGGCCACGTTCACGGTCACGTCAGCACCCATGGCGCGGGCGACCGTCAGCGTCTCGTCGGTCAGGTCAACCGCCGTGATCTCGGCCGCACCGTGCACGCGCGCGGCGGCCACCACCAGCGCACCGATGGGCCCGCAGCCCGACACCAGCACCCGCTTGCCGAGCAGCGGGCCGGCGCGCGACACACCATGCAGCGCCACCGAGAACGGCTCGGCCAAGGCGGCGTGCTGCAGCGACACACCGGGCGCCACAGACTCGCACTGCGTTGCATCGCACACCAGCAGGTTGCGGAAGGCACCCTCGACATGCGGGTCGCGCATGGCGCTGCCGTAAAAGCGCATGTCCAGGCACTGGTTGGGCAGGCCCTCCAGGCAATACACGCAGGTGGCGCAGGGCCGGCTGGGGTTGACGGCAACGCGATCGCCGGGCTTTACGCCCTGCACACCATCGGCCACAGCCAGCACGGTGCCGGCCACTTCGTGGCCGAGGATCATCGGCCGCTTGATGCGCACGGTGCCAAAGCCACCCGCATGGAAATAGTGCAGGTCGGAGCCGCAGATACCGCCGAACCCGACCTGCACCATCACTTCGCCGGGCGCGAGATCGCCCACCGGTTGCTCGACCACGCGCAAATCGTCGGGCGCCTGGATCACCAGACACAGGCAGCGCAGTCCGGCGGCCTGCTGAAACGGTCTTCCTTCATGCATGGTGCAGTCCTCTCAAATTTCCGCCGTTAGCAGCGGTTGACCGGCGAAGTGTGTAGCCAGCTTGTCGCGCACCCGTTTGCCCATGGCGCGACGCGTCTCGAACCTGCCGCGGGCACGGTGCGGTAGCAGTATCAAAGCTTGCGCAGCGAGTAGCCAGTCTCTGGCTGTCCAGACCCACGCATCCATGTCCCAAGCGCGGTACGCACCACACCTCAGCATCTGGGGCCGGCCGGATCGGGTTGCTGACAAAAGAAACATCTTTGAAAATAAGGTATCGGTAACTTTAACAATTCACTGTTCAAAAAACCAATACGCATAAACGCTCAGGTGCACATTTTTTTGGGCAAATTGCGGTGCCCACACCGTATTTTCACAACTCAACCCGTGCCCGCCCGCGTGGCGCAATGACGACGCCGGCGCTGCCGATCCGGCAACCGTCGTCACGCGCCATTTTCGTCACCTCGCTGTCGAGACGTTGCACCGTGACTTTCACCGCACGCTGACATCACGCTGCCTATCGCGCAGGTTGCGCGCATTCTGCGAAACGCTGGCGGACGACAGCTATCGCTTCACGGCCGCAGCGACGCCGCCATCAACGCCCTGGCTGTCCACTACAAGCTCACTTCGGACATCGTGGCGGAATCGGGTCGGGCTTTGGCCGAGCGCCAGAAGATCGCCGGTAGCTGAGACCGTCGTGCCGCGTGCCCACTGCGCCTGGACCGGTTGAGCCAGCGCCTGGGCCGGCCTCAAGCCAGCACTGACCTGGGCTAAGATCATTCGAGAGAAACGGCGGTCTCACTGCCAGCAGAACGAAACCCAACCCGCCATGAAGGAGCCCATGTCTGCCGCCATGGACATCAAGCCGTCGCCATTGCCGCCTGGCCCGATCACCGGACCCGCGGCGTGGAAAGGCCCGGAGATCGCCGCAAGCAGCGACTGGTTGCACCCGCTCTCGACCGAAGACCTCGACGAAATCGACGCGGCGGTACGCACGCACTTTGCCGAGGGCCGCGAGATGGGCGACATCTCGCGCACGACATTCAAGCTGCCCAAGCTTGCGCAGAAGCTGGCCCTGCTGCTCGATCAAGTCCTGCATGGGAGGGGCTTCGTGGTGCTGCGCGGCTTCGACGTTGCCGGGCGATCGACGGCGGAAAGTGCGGTCGCGTACCTCGGCATCGGCTCGCACCTGGGCAGTTTCCGCTCGCAGAACGCCAAGGGACACCTGCTTGGGCATGTGTGCGACCTGGGCCTCGACATCAACCAGCCCACGACGCGTTACTACCAGACCAACCGCCAACTCGACTACCACACCGATTCATGCGACGTTGTGGGGCTGCTTTGCCTGAAGACCTCCAAGTCCGGTGGCGAGAGCCGGCTGGTGAGTTCGGTCACCCTGCACAACGAAATGCTGCGCCGCCACCCGGACCTGTGGCCACAGCTCTTCAACCCCTTCCCGACCGACCGCCGCGGCGAGGTGCCGCCGGGCATGCTGCCGTGGTTCGAGTTGCCGGTGTTCAACTGGCACGCGGGTGAGCTGTCGACGATCTTTTCGGGGCAATACATCCGCTCTGCGCAAACGAACTTTCCCGAGGCGCGGCGGCTCACCGAGGCCGAGCGCGACGCCCTGGATTTGCTCGCCAAGCTCAGCAACGACCCCGAACTGAACCTTACGTTCGAGTTCCGGCCCGGCGATATGCAGTTCGTGCACAACCACCAGATCTTGCACAGCCGCACCGATTTCGAGGACTGGCCCGAGCGCGAACGACGCAGACACCTGCTGCGCCTGTGGCTGGCACCGGCCGGCGCACGCGACCTGCCTCCGGCGTTTGCACAGCGCTACGGCTCGATCGTCCCGGGAGACCGGGGCGGCATCATCACCCCAAAAACCCGCCTGAGCTTCGTGCTGGAGCCGCAGTAACAAGCCGACCCACGAGCCACCGCAGATCCTGGCCGCTGAGTGATCAGGCTGCCAACACCTGGAAGCCGTGCGTGCCGTCACGGACCAGTTGCGCCACCAGGCCAAATTCCCAATCGAGGTAGGCCTGCATCGCCGCCCGCGGCGCGTCGGTGCCCTCGTAGGGCCGGCGGTAGCGGTCGATGCGGGGGCTCAACAAGCCGGCCTCGCCCGATTCCAGCGGTCGGCCCTCTGCCGCCCACGCGGCATTGCCGCCTGCCAGCACCCCGACCGGCAGGTCGGTCAGCTGCGCCAGATCGGTGGCGACAAAACGCGCCAGCGCGCTGTTGCCGCAGGTCAGGACAATGCGCTCAGCCGCCGGCCCCTGTTGCAGCGCCTGGCCAAGCTGCGAGCGCAGCAACCAGCGCGCCCCCGGGATATGCGCCTTGACATGTTGAGCGCTGGTGGCGACGTCCAACAGCAGCGTGCCGGCCCGCTGCAACTGCGCCGCAGCGTCTGCCGGGCTGATCAGCGCGACGTCCGGCAAGGGGGTGTGCGGCGGCTGCCACGGCCCGGTCTCGGTGCGCTGCGCGGCGTCGACATCGCCCAGCCAGCCCACCTGCCAACCGAGCTGGGCCAGCCAGTGCGCCGTCATCGCCGCGCGCACGCCGTCGTCGGCCATGCCGCCATCGGCCAGCACGATGCGCGCCCCGCGCACCGCCGCAAACACATCGGTCTCCTGCACCAGCTGGCCGCCCGGCGCGCTGCCAAAGCCCGGCAAGTGGCCGGCGGCGTATTCCTCGGGTGTGCGCACATCCCAGCGGTACAGCGTGCGGTGGGCGTCGGCCGCCCAGGCGGCCAGGTCTGCGTGGCTCAGCCGCAGCGCGCCAGCGCGCTCGGCCAGCGCCTGGGCGGCCTGTTGCGCGGCAAGGCGGTTCTTGTCGCCGGCGGGCAGGAAGCGGCGCTGGGCACCGTGGTCGAGTTGCAAGCCCGCCAGCAGCCAGCCGATGGTGCCGTTGCGCAGTGCCGCCACCGGGTTGGGGATGCCGGCGTTGATCAGGCTTTGCGCGCCGATCAGGCTGCGTGTGCGACCGGCGCAGTTGACGATGACCTGGGTGCCGGGATCGGGCGCCAGCTCTCGCACCCGCAACACCAGCTCGGCACCCGGCACGCTGGTGCCGCCGGGGATGCTCATGGTCTGGTACTCGTCAAAACGCCGGGCATCCAGCACCACCACATCGGCACCACTGTCGAGCAGCGCCTTGACCGCCTCGGCCGACAGTGAGGGCGTGTGGCGCTCGTGCTCCACCAGTTCGCCGAAGGCCTTGCTCGGCACGTTGACGTCG
>JBBRZR010000281.1:0-6817 GCA_038236495.1 Burkholderiales bacterium | reverse complement strand
TGGCCGATGCGGTGCTTTTGAGGGCGGAGAGCAGCGCGCCAAAAAAGATCACCTGCATCGCAAAGGGCATCTGGGTCATCACCAGCGTCGGGATCACCTTTTGCGGATCGTCCTTGATCAGCGCGGCAGCCGTCTCGGGCATGATGATCAGCGCGCTGACGACCAAAAACATCGGCACGAACGCAAACAGGATGTAGCAAACGCCGCCGATCACCGGACCTTTGGTGGCGGCACTGACGTTCTTGGCCGACATCACCCGCTGAAACACATCCTGCTGCGGGATCGAGCCCAGCATCATCGTCATCGCCGCCGCGATGAAGAAGCTGATCTGCTTGAAGCTGGGCTCGGGCAGGAACTTGAACAACTCCTTCTGCGTGGCCAGCGCCAGCACCTTGTCGGCACCACCTGCCAGCTTGGCGGCAAACACCGCGATGGTCGCCAAGCCCACCACCAGGATGATCATCTGGATGAAATCGGTCACCGCCACCGACCACATGCCGCCAAACAAGGTGTAGGCCAGGATCGACACCGTGCCCAGCACCATGCCCAGCGGCACGCTGATCGCGCCGTCCGACAGCAGGTTGAAGACCAGGCCCAGCGCCGTGACCTGGGCCGAGACCCAGCCCAGGTAGCTCAGGATGATGATCAGCGAGCACACCACTTCGACCGTGCGGCCGTAGCGCTCGCGGTAGTAGTCGCTGATGGTCAGCAACGTCATCTTGTAGAGCTTGCCGGCAAAAAACAGCCCGACCAGGATCAGGCAGGTACCCGCGCCAAACGGGTCTTCGACCACGCCGTTCAGGCCGCCCTGCACGAACTTGGCCGGGATACCCAGCACGGTCTCGGAGCCGAACCAGGTGGCAAAGGTGGTGGTGACGATCATCACCAGCGGCAAATGCCGGCCGGCGATCGCAAAGTCGGCCGTGTTCTTGACCCGCCGGGCGGCCCACAGGCCAATGGCGATCGTGACCAGCAAATAGAAGATGACCAGGGTCAACAGCATGGTGGGCAGGCGCTGCGCGCAGGCTTGGGGTTCAGGGCATCGGCGGCCAGGTCTCGGGTGCTCAGTGCCCGGGCCAGCGCAGCAGGATTTGCGTGACCAGCACACCGCCGACAAAGCCCACCGCCGCATACAACAAGGCCTGCAGCAGCCGGTTGGTGCGGCGCTGCTCGGCCAGCAACGCCAAGGTAGCGGCGTCTGGCTGGCGGCCGCGCAGCAAGGCCTGGTGCACCAGCCGCGGCAGCTCGGGCAGCAACTGGGCGTAGCGCGGTGATTCGTTCTTGAGCCGCTCGACCAGGCCGGTCCAGCCCACCTGCCGGTGCATCCAGGACTCCAGGAACGGCTTGGCGGTGGCCCAGAGGTCGAGTTCGGGGTCGAGCTGCCGCCCCAGGCCTTCGATATTGAGCAGGGTTTTTTGCAGCAGCACCAGTTGCGGCTGGATCTCGACGTTGAAGCGGCGCGAGGTCTGGAACAGCCGCATCAGCACCTGGCCCAGCGATATATCCTTGAGCGGCCGGTCGAATTGCGGTTCACAGACGGCGCGGATGGCCCCTTCGAGCGCGTCCACCCGGGTATCGGCCGGCACCCAGCCGCTTTCCACATGCAGTTCGGCCACCCGCTTGTAATCGCGGCGGAAAAACGCCAGGAAGTTCTGTGCCAGGTACTCCTTGTCCCAGTCCGTCAGCGTGCCGACGATACCGAAATCCAGCGCGATATAGCGGCCAAAGCTGCGCGGCGCCAGGCTGACCTGGATATTGCCGGGGTGCATGTCGGCATGAAAAAACCCGTCGCGAAACACCTGGGTGAAAAAAATCGTCACCCCGTCGCGGGCCAGCTTGGGGATGTCCACCCCGGCGTCCCGCAGGCGCTGGATCTGGCTGATCGGCACACCATCCATGCGCTCCATCACCAGCACGGTCGTGGTGCAAAAATCCCACACCATTTCGGGCACCAGCACCAGGTCCAGGCCCTGCATGTTGCGCCGCAGGTGGGCCGCATTGGCGGCCTCGCGCACCAGGTCCAGCTCGTCATGCAGGTAGACATCGAACTCGGCCACCACCTCGCGGGGTTTCAGGCGCTTGCCGTCGGCCCAGGCCCACTCGACCACGCGCGCCAGCTTGTGCAGCAGGTTCAGGTCATGGTCGATGACCTCCAGCATGCCCGGCCGCAGCACCTTGACCGCCACCTCGCGTCCGCTCTTGAGGGTGGCAAAGTGCACCTGCGCGATCGACGCGCTGGCCACCGGCACGGTGTCGAACGCCGAAAAGATATCGGTCAGGCGCTTGCCAAAGGCCTTTTCGATCATCACCACCGCTTGCTCGCCCGGAAACGGCGGCACCCGGTCTTGCAGCAGGGCCAGCTCGTCGGCCACGTCCAGCGGCAGCAGGTCGCGCCGGGTGGACAGCACCTGGCCGAACTTGACAAAGATCGGCCCCAGCCGCTCCAGCGCCATGCGCAAACGTGCACCGCGCGGTGCGTCCAGCCGCGAGCGCCGGCCGATGGTGGCCACCCGCACCAGCACCCGCACCCAGCCCTGGCGAAAGCCCGACATCGCCACCTCGTCCAGCCCGAAGCGCAGGACCGTGACGCCGATAAAGATCAGCCGGAAGAATTGGCCCATCGCTGGTGCGCGTCAGCGCGTGGGCGCACGCCCGACCACACTGGACGCACCCTGCATCGCCCCGCGCAGCGCCCGCGCCAGGCCCGAGCCCAGGCGGTGCACCTCGTGCGCCACGGTCGGACCGAACAAGCGGTCGAGGTCGTCGGCCACGTCCCAGCGCAGGTTCTTGAGCAGCCAATCCACGTCGGCCGCCAGCTGCGCGTCGCCCTCGATGACCAGCGCCGGCATCTCGCCGGTCAACAGCTTGAAAGCCAAGGCAGCCGGGTTGCTGGCCTCCAGGCGAACCCGCAGATCGGCATCCACCGGCTCGCGGCACCATTCGACCAGGCCGGCCGGGGTGACGACAAAAGCCAGCGGTGGCGGCGCCGGCAGCAGGCGCGGCAATTGCAGGAGATCCAGACGCAGCACCCGGCCGCGGTGCGGCAACAGCCGCGCCACAGCCTGCGGCTCGGCCGCCAGCACGTGGTTGACGACCAGCACCAGCCTGTCCATCAGCGCGGGTGCCAGCAAGGCATTGAGGTTTTGCAACATTGGAGAGATTGTAGGCAGCGCAGACCCTGCACTGCACCGCTGCCCGGCCGGAGCGGCCGGAAAACTGAACGAGAATGCCGCACGGCGCCAGGCCCGGGACCAGCCGATCGGCTGGGTTCGGGCAGCCTTGGCGCCACTGACCAACGTGTTGTCACGGCCCTGCGCCATGATGACGGTTTGCCTGTCCCGGTCCCTTCAACCCTGATGTTCGATTCCAGAAGCCCTCGCAACTTCAGCAGCGCGCCGCAGTCCGTCACGGCCCTGATCGCCACGGTGCTCGAGCCGGCGATCACCGTGCTCGTCTACGTGGCAGCAATGTGGTGGCAAGAAGAGTCGATCGGCCGGGCCGATCTGACCTTGTGCTTCCTGGTGGTGGCGCTGACCTGGCCGGGCATCAACCGGTTTCGGGACCGGCTCAGCTCGGCTGCGGTGGGCATCATGGGATCGTGGATCACCTTGCTGGCCATTTTGGCCGGCTTTGGCTACGGCACCCGAAGCCTGGACTTGTTCGACCGCGAGGTCATCATGGCCTGGGCGCTGGTCACGCCGGTGTTGCAGCTGATGGCGGTGCGGCTGGGTTTCACGGTGCTGCGGCGCGATGCCGCCGACAGCCGGACCTGGCGCAGCGCGGTGGTAATCGGCGCCGGCGCGCTGGGCGTGAAGGTGGCCAGGGCCATCGCCTCACGGCCGGTGCAAGGCCTGGCCTTCACCGGCTACTTCGACGACCGCACCGATGCCCGCGTGCACGCCGACAGTGCCGGCCACCGTCTGGGCACCTTGCGCGACGCCGCGCCCTACATCCGCCAGCACGGCGTGAAAGAGGTCTTCATCACGTTGCCGCTGGGCTCGCAGCCCCGCATCATCGAGCTGCTGGAAAACCTGCAAGGCACCACCGCGTCGGTCTACTTCGTGCCCGATGTGTTCGGCATCAGCATCATCCAGGGCCGGCTGCAGGATTTCAACGGCGTGCCGGTGGTGGGCATTTGCGAGACCCCGTTCACCGGCACCAACCGGCTGATCAAACGCGTCAGCGACCTAGTGCTGGCCAGCCTGATCCTGCTGCTGATCACGCCGGTGCTGGTGGCAGTGGCCATCGGCGTGCGGCTCAGCTCACCCGGGCCGATCATCTTCAAGCAAAAGCGCAACGGGCTGTACGGCGAGGAGATCGTGGTCTACAAGTTCCGCTCGATGACGGCCACCGACAACGGTCCGGTCGTCAAGCAAGCGACCAAGGGCGATGCGCGCATCACCCGGTTTGGCGCCTTCATCCGCAAGACCTCGCTGGACGAGTTGCCCCAGTTCATCAACGTGCTGCAGGGCAGCATGAGCATCGTCGGGCCGCGGCCGCATGCGGTGGCGCACAACGAGATGTACCGCCAGCTGATCAAGGCCTACATGGTGCGCCACAAGGTCAAGCCGGGCATCACCGGCTGGGCCCAGGTCAACGGCCACCGCGGCGAGACCGACACCCTCGAAAAAATGCAGGCGCGTGTGGAATACGACCTCGAATACCTGCGCAATTGGTCACTGGGCCTGGACCTGGTGATCATCCTGCGCACGGTCAAATCGATGTGGACGGACGCCAAGGCCTTTTGAGGCCGCCGCGCACGCCACCGCACACGCCACCCCACACGCCACCGCCCCCAACCCGCCCTGAAACCGTCGCGCACGCCGCCTACCCGAGAAAGCACCACGATGAAGCACCCAACCCGTCCGGGCCTGCGCCTGTCACTGCTCGCGCTGGCCGCGTTGGTCGCCGGCCCCGCATTTGCCGAGACCAGCCCCTACTACCTGGGCGTCGTTCAATCGCTGGGCCATGAATCCAACCTCTACCGGATCGGCGACAACCAGACCTTGCCGGCCGGCACCAGCAAGTCCGACAACATCTCGTCCACCTCGCTGATCGGCGGCATCGACCAAAACATCGGCCGGCAGCGGGTCTACGGCAGCATGAACGTCAAGGCCAACCGCTACGCCAACAACAAGACGCTGAACAACGAGTCTTACGGCCTGAACCTGGCGGCCGACTTGTCGACGATCGAGCGCTGGTCGGGCACGGTCAGCCTGGCGGCCGACCAAAGCCTGGCGCAGTTCAACAACCGCATCGGCAGCACCGGCGCGGTCGAGACCAAGAAGAACATCATCAACAGCGCCCAGGCCGATGCCCGGGTGCGACTGGGCCTGGCGACGCAGTACGCGATGGAGGCCACGATCGGCTACCGCCAGGTCAACTACTCGGCGATCGAATACCAGCGCAACGAGTACCACCAGACCAGCGGCTCGCTGGGCCTGCGCTACCGGCCGCGCACCGCGCTGGACCTGGGTGTGGCGCTGCGCCTGACCCAGGCCACTTACCCCCGCTTCGCGTTTGACGCCGTCAACCAGACCTGGCTGTCCGACAAGCTCACCCGCCAGGACATCGACCTCACCGCCAACTGGGTGCCCAATGCGATCAGCACGGTCAATGTCCGGCTGAGCCCCACCCGCACCACCTACGACCGCAACACGGGGGGTGACTTTTCGGGCCTCACCGGCTCGGTCAACTGGCTGTGGCAGCCCACCGGCAAGACACGGCTCAACAGCACGCTGTGGCGTGACACGGGCCAAAGCTCCTACGCCACCACGCTGGGCTTCGGTGTGCCGGGCGTGGTGGACTACAGCCAGATCGCCACCTCGGTGCGGTTCAAGGGCGAGCAGGACGTCACCGGCAAGATCGCCGCCACCGCCAGCCTCACCTACGCCCACCGCACCCTGATCGATACCGTGCGGGCGCCCGTCCTGGGCGTCAGCAACAGCACCAATGGCAACGACAACACCGTCACCCTGGCGCTGGGCGGCAAGTGGTTGGCCACCCGCAGCGTGCAGGTCGGCTGCGATGTCCACAGCGAGCAGCGCAGCTCCAGCAACACCCAGACCTCCGTGCCGCTGCGTGGCAATGGGGTCAGCTGCTACGGCCAGATCGTGCTGCAGTGACGGCGCGCCGCATGCCCACCATCTTGCTCACCGGGGCTGCGGGCTACATTGCATCGCACACCTGGTTGGCGCTGCAGGCGGCCGGCTTCCAGGTGGTGGGGGTGGACGATTTCTCCAACAGCTCGCCCGAGGTGCTGAACCGATTGCAGCGGCTGAGCGGGCAGGTGCCGGTGTTCGAGCGCGCCAGCGTGGGTGATGCCGGCGCGATGGCCGGCATCTTTGCCCGCCACCCGATAGACGCGGTGGTGCACTTTGCAGCCTTCAAGGCGGTGGGTGAGTCAGCCGCCCAGCCGCTGGCCTACTACCGCAACAACATCGGCGGGCTGGTGACGGTGGCCGAGGCGATGCAGGCTGCGGGCTGCCGCCGATTTGTCTTCAGCAGCAGCGCCACGGTGTATGGCGATCCAGAACGCTTGCCGATCACCGAGGACGCGCCGCTGTCGGCCACCAACCCCTACGGCCAGACCAAGCTGATGGGCGAGACCATCCTGCGCGACGTTGGCGCGGCCGACCCCGGCTGGCAGACCGCCTGCCTGCGCTACTTCAACCCGGTGGGCGCGCACGAGAGCGGCCTGATCGGCGAAGACCCGCGCGGCACGCCCAACAACCTGATGCCTTTCGTTGCGCAGGTGGCCGTGGGCCGACGCGCGCAACTCAGCGTCTACGGCAACGACTACGCCACGCCCGACGGC
>JBBRZR010000280.1:0-6827 GCA_038236495.1 Burkholderiales bacterium | reverse complement strand
GATCGCCGGGCGGGCGGCACAATTGAAGCCCGTGCCGCTCGTGGCCATGATCAAAAGGTAGCTGTGATGCAAATTGTCGGAAAACGCCTCTGGCTGACTTGGGTGTCGGGGCTGGCCGTCGCGGCAGGCCTGGTACTGGTGCTGCCGCCAACAGCCCATGCCGCGCCCGGCGACCCGCTGCCCGCGGCCAAGCAGACCCGCGCCGGCCTGTACCTGGAGGCCCGTGATGTGCCCGCCTTCATCGCCCAGCAGGGCGGACCTGGCAAGGTGCTGTTCCTGGACCTGCGTACCCGCGCCGAGGCGATGTTCATCGGCATGGCCGACAGCGTTGATGCGCAGGTGCCGTTTGTTGAACTGCAGGAGCTGATGACCGACTGGGACGCCCAGCGCCAAGGCTACCGGCTCGAGCCCTTTCAGGATTTCGTGCCTGAAGTCGCCCGCAGGCTGCAGGCCAAGTCGTTGTCGAAAACCGACGTGCTCATCCTGATCTGCCGCTCGGGCGACCGCAGCAGCCGCGGCGCCAACCGCCTGGCCGAGGACGGCTACACCCGCGTGTACTCCGTCATCGACGGGCTGGAAGGCGACCTGTCAGCCGAGGGCCGCCGCAACGTCAACGGCTGGAAGAACGCCGGCCTGCCCTGGAGCTACCGCCTGGACAAGGCCAAGATGTACTTTCCGCGCTGACCGCGCCAGGGTTCCGGTCACTGCGCTCGCGAGATTTCCCGAAGCCGCCAGTACGGCTGGACGAAATACCGTTGATTGCTGATGTAATCGCTGTGCGCATCCCTTGGTTTCACACGCTCCGGAGCCACCCCTGAACGCTTTCACCGCCTCCCTGCTGCTGGGCACCACGGCTGCAGCCCATCTGCCGCCGCAGCCCACACTCAGTGACGCCGTCGTCAAGTCGATGGCCACCGGGGTGCCCAGCGCCAAGTAGGCAGCATGTCCAACACCGACGAATCTGCCAAGGACTGCCTGACCCGTGCCGCTGGCGCGGCGGCAGTTTTGCTGTGCCTCGCCGGGCCGGCGGTGGTGCAGGCCCAGGCCGCCGCCGCGCTGTTCAAGGACGCCGACCTGGCGCTGGGCCAATGGCTGATCGACGAGCACGCCTGCAGCGCCTGCCACAGCCGCAAGGTGGGCGGCGACGGGTCCGCGATTTACCGGCCACTGGGCCGGATCAATGCCCCCGGCTACCTTCGGGGCATGGTCGAGCAATGCAATGGGGATCTCAAGCTCAGCCTGTTCCCCGAAGAGGTCACCGCCATCGCCGCGGTTCTCAATCGGGACCACTACCGGTTCAAGTGATGGCAGCGCTACAGCATCGGCGCGTGCTGATACAGTGATACCTGGACTTCATAGCGATTTCACCGTGGCCATCCCCACCGAACAAGATCGGGTCTTTGAATCGGCCGCAGAGTTGTTCGGCCTGCTGTCGACCCCCGTGCGGCTGAAGATCATCAGCGCTGTCTGCAACGGCGAGCGCAATGTGTCGGAGTTGCTGGCGCAGATCGACACCACCCAGCCCAACATGTCGCAGCACCTGGCCACTTTGTACCGCGCCGGTGTGCTGGGCCGCCGCCGCGAAGGCACGCAGATTTACTACAAGCTGCAGAGTGAACGTGTGGCCACGCTGTGTCGCGCTGTCTGCACGCAGGTGGCGATGGAGCTGGACGATGACGGCGCAGTGCCGGCGGCCGAGCGGCTGCTGCGGGCCGGCCACCGCTGACCCTGGTCTGCGGCATAGGCGGAAAGCCTTGGCCGATGACGCGGGTCAGCTGTCCGCAAAAGACCTGACGCAGTTCGTGCCTTTTTTTTGACACGCCGGTGCGGTACCCGTTGCGACATTGATGCACGGCAAGCAAGGGCTGACTCTGCAGCTGCCCAATAAGGGTTTAAGGGTCACAAGACTACAAGGGGAATTGCATGCACGCGCTCAAAGATCTTTTTACTTCCGACGTCGGGCTGATGAGCTTGGGCGGCATCGTTTTCATGCTGGGCATGGGCGTATTCTTCATTCGTTATTTTGTCAGGCACATGCGTGAAGATGGTGAAGCGGCCGCACGCGCCCAGCGCTGAAACACCCGACAACCACTGGCTGGCAACCCGCCGAGGCGATCCTAGATCGTGGGTTGGGCGCTAGCCGTGTCGCTGGCAGGGCTTGCTGCGGTCAGGGCAGCCCGCGGCACAGAGCCCACGTTCCGCACGAAGCCCAAGCCCCGAACAAAGCCCGCGCTCCTGGCCCAGCCCAGCGCGCCAGGCTGCTCAGGGTTGTTCTGCTTCAAGCAGCACTGTCGTCACCGACGACGATGCGGGCGTCGCCAGCAAAACGGTAGGGCGGGATTTCGAGGTTGCTGGGCGCAGGTTTGTTCTTGAAGACCCGCCCCGCTCCGTCGAAGGTCGAGCCATGGCAGGGGCAGAAGAAGCCGCCGGGCCAGTCGGCGGGCAAGCTGGGGTTGGCCGAGCCCGCGGGCGCGTTGCTGGGCGAGCAACCCAAGTGGGTGCAGATGCCGATGGCCACGAACACATCGGGCTTCACAGCCCGCGCCTCGTTCTTCGCGTAGGCCGGCTGCTGGTCCTTGGCCGATTGCGGATCCACCAGCTGCGCATCGTGCCCCTGCAGCGCGGCCAGCATCTGCGGCGTGCGGCGCACGATCCACACCGGCTTGCCGCGCCACTCGACCGTCTTGCTGCCACCGGGCGGGATGTCGGAGATGTCCACTTCCACCGGCCCGCCCGCGGCCTTGGCGCGCTCGCTGGGCGCGAAGGTCGAGATAAAGGGCACGGCGGTGGCCACCGTGCCCGCGCCGCCAACGGCTGCGGTCAGGACCAGCCACTTGCGCCGGTCGGTGTCCATCGGGAGACTGGGCTGGGTCAGTGCGGCGTTCATGGTTGGCTCCTTGCCTTGTGTGTATGGGTGTGATCAGTAAGCGCTGTGTTCGTTCGCGCGGATGTGCGCGACCCTGACCTTGCCGCGCATCGCCCGGTAGGCCCAGGCGGTGTAGGCGGCAATGAGTGGCAGAAAGAATCACAGGGACGTTCGCCATGATCACTGGCAGCCACACCCTGCGCTGCGTCAGCGGCACCCGCATCACGGCCACGGCAGTGACCCGGTGGCGCAGCAGTCGGCGATCCGTGGCAGTCATGGCAGGGTTACATCCAAGTTCCGTGCCATGCCGGTGGCGCCAAGCAGATCGGCGGGCAGAACGGCCTGCCGCGCCAGAGCAGCGTATGCCGGCAGCGTGAGCGCAGCCCAGCGGCGCCCCCCTCGGCGACCGTAGCGGCACTGCCGCCATGGCCTGCCACTGAGCGGTTCATTTGGCAGTGCTGGCAGTGTTGGCGGCCATGACGGCAGCCATGGCAGCAACCGTGGCGGCGCCAGGCAATGGGCAAGCACAGTGGCGCGCCAGGGGTGAAGTCACTGGGCGGACCAAACCGCTGGCCAGAGGCCGTCTGAAACGGTAGTTCTGGCTACTGTGCTGGAGCACCTGGGTCGCGTGCCGGTCAACGTTCAGCGCTGTTGCAGCGTGCCCCAGCGCCTCAATGCCTCCTTTACGGTGGCCGTGAGGGTGTTCGACAACCAGGGCGCGCGTCTCGAGTGACCCGCCCTGCCCTGGCGACGACGCCGACGCCGAAATCGGCATTGACATACCTGTACCTGATGCGATTTTCCAGGGTCATGGGCTTGGCCCTCGATTGGCACCGCGCCGCATCGGTCTCAAGGCGGCCGACGTATCCGGCCGGCTTAGTCCCACCACGATGCACAGAGGCAAGCCGTCCAGAATCGGCAAGAAGTACTGTCTCCAAACAGCGATGGGCTTGTAGGAGCACCAGACCTGTCGGTCCCCGAACTTCAGGCCCCGGCCATGAGCGGGGGCCGCTGACCGTCCGGTTTCAGCTACCTGAATCTGTGGCCTGCAGATGCTGCCAAGGGACTAACGAAAGGGTTGACAGCCTGTGGTTCGCAGCGGGCCGAGCCGCGTTCCTCGGTCTTGGAAGGTGAAGCGACACGCTCGGAATGAGCAAGGCGTGCAAGTCATCGGTGCACAGCCCTCTGGGGTGCCGGAGCCAGCGCGATGTGCTGTTCGCATCAGGCGTCACCAGCGCTCGCTGGCACCTGGACGCCACGGAGACGCCATTGCAGGCCAGGCCCGTTGCACAGAGAATCGTTGCCCATGCTGCTTGGTTCGCCCTTACTGCTTCGGCGTCTTCTGGTGCCGCTGCTGCTGGCCGGGCTGCTCGGCGGATGCGCCAGCCTGCCGCCGCTCGCCGTTCCCCCGCCGCCGACCCTGGCCATCGCCGCCAGCGCGGACACGCCGCTGGGCGCCATCGCGGCCCGGGCGCTCGAACGCAAGCGGGGCCATGGCGCGACCGGGGTGCTCGGCCTTGCCAACCCTTTCGCGGCGCTCGATGCCCGCCTGAGCCTGATCCGCCAGGCCCGGGCCTCGATCGACCTGCAGGTCTATCAACTGGCCGACGACACCGTAGGCCGCGAGGTGCTGCGCGAGTTGCGCGGCGCCGCACAGCGCGGCGTTCGCGTGCGCTTGCTGGTCGATGACTTCTACACCGCGGGCATGGACGGGTTGCTGCTGGGCATGGCAGCACACGACGGTGCGCAGGTGCGCCTGTTCAACCCGTTTGCGGGGGCACGCGACAGCAGCCTCGGCCGCTGGATGCAGATGGCTGGCGACTTCCGGCGCCTGAACCACCGCATGCACAACAAGCTGTTCATCGTCGACGGGGCGATGGCGATCGTCGGCGGGCGCAATCTGGCCGACGCCTATTTCCAGCGCGACGCCGGCGCCAACTTCATCGACTTCGACGTGCTGGCCGTCGGCGCCGTGCTGCCTGACCTGGCTGCCGTGTTCGACCAATACTGGAACAGCGCACAGGTGCGTGACATCGCGTCACTGGCCTCGTCCGACGCGCCAGCGCCTGCACTGCGCGCGCGCTTCGAGTCCGCGACGTTGAGCACCGACCCGCCCTTTGTGGCGCCCGCCTGGCGCGGTCGCGCAACGCCCCCGTTCGACCGGGTGCTGGCCGACGGTCTCGCCGACTTGATGGGCGCCGAAGCCACGGTCTTCGCCGACACGCCGGCCAAGCTTGATCGCACACCGGGCAGCATCGCCGGCACGACGTACGCTTTCGCGGTCCAGAGCTTTCGCGAATCACGCAACGAGTTGATGCTGTTTTCCCCGTACTTCATCCCCGGGGAGAGCGGTCTGGCTGGGTTGCGCGAGGCACGAAGCTACGGCATCGCCGTGCGCGTGATCACCAACTCGCTGGGGGCCACCGACGAGCCGCAGGCCAGCCTGGCCTACGAGCGCTATCGCGTGCCCCTGCTGCAAATGGGCGTCGAACTTTACGAGCTCAGCTCGACGCAGATGCGGCGCGACGAGGCGACCCGCCGCGCCTTCGGCCCGTCGCGGGCGCAACTGCACGCCAAGCTGGCCCTGATCGACCGCCGAGCCGTGCTGCTCGGCTCGATGAACCTCGACCAACGCTCGCCCACCACCAACACCGAGATGGTGCTGCTGATCCGCAGCCCCGAGCTGGCGCAAGAGATCCTGACCTCGTTCAACTCGAAGGAACGCGCCGACGTGCGCGGCTCCTACCAGGTCACCCTCAAGCCCGACGGCCGCAGCCTGCAATGGGTTGCCCTGCTGGGCGAGGGCCGCACCGAGACGCTGGACGATGACCCCGAGTTCAACCGCTGGGAGCGGCTGCGCCTGTGGCTGATCTCAATGTTCGTTCCCGAGTCGCTGCTCTGAGCCCTGGGGCCGACCAGGCCGGCGTGAGGCGGGTGCAGGCGGTGTCGACGCCCTCGATGCCATGGCGCTGCGCCCACCCTGACATCGGCGCCGCCGTAGCGCCGACTCAACGGGTGGCACAACGGCATCAAGTCGACCGCGTCACCAAAGGGCGGCTTTGCGGCGCTGAATCCTCGCCCCTGAAAGTCGCCTCAGGGTCGAGGCTTGCTGATCGCAGTCCCGGTTTGAGTATGGCAAAGCCGCCGTCCGACATCGCCAAACTTGAGGATGCCGCCAGGAGTCGGCAGGAGGAGGCGGGCTCGGCCAGTTCCTGCCGCTGGCGATGGCATGCCGTAGGACACCGCGTCCTTGGGTTGAGGGTTCAAGCATGATCGATTCTTTGACGCACCAGTTTCGCAAGGTTTGATTGCGTTGCCGGGCGATGTGCGGCAAACGAAGGCGCGCGCGGCCCGAAGAGTGACCGCTTCGGGGCGACCAACCAAGCAGGTTGGCCGGCCGGTTTGGGTCGCTGGGTGTCGCACCGGGTTCGCCCCGAGTGCCCGGTATGGATCGAGGACCAGACGGCAGCAACTCTGGCGGTAGCCACTGAAATGCCGCGTCAGGCCGCTGATCCGGCCGGTGACCTGGGGACTGCCTGGCCGGTTGGAACCGGAAACTCCGACGCGCAGCTGCCGCATTTGCAGCGGGCACCGATGTCCGTGCCGATCCTGGCACCGGCGCCCGCCCGCTGAAGCGTTGTTCGGGACCGGGCCGCCGGCACGCCTACCGGACTACCCTGAGGGCTGCTGGATCAGCGCTTTGGAGCGGCCCGACGCGCTCAAGCCAGGCCCAGTGCCTTCAGCCGGCGGTACAGGGTGCGTTCGCTCAATCCGGCCAGGTGGGCCAGTTCACGGCGTGTGCCCTGGACCGACAGGGCCAGGCGTTGAAGTTCCGCATCGCTGGCCTTGGCGCCGCGCAGCGGCTGAGCCGCGCCCAGGGTGGCCAGGGGCGCCGATGCAGGCGCGGGCACGGGCGCCGCCAAGGCGACGCTGTGCAGGCCCAGTTCCTCTGGCAGGTGCT